>NZ_JBVVQS010000067.1:0-48343 GCF_055811575.1 Mesorhizobium sp. WSM4815
GCACAATGCGCAAAACTGTTCGCGATGTCCTCGCACACCTGTTCGCGATGTCTCCGGTCCAAACAAAGGGGAGAAGGAAGTGCGCTATTCAGTTTCCCCGTGCTGCCGCCAGTGCACCCGGCAATTCCTCGGCAAAAATGTCGAGCTCGTGGTCGAGGCCGACGCTGACCCTGATACAACGGTCGAGCACCGGCACCATCGGCTTGCGGATGAACACATCGCGCGACAAAAGCGCCTGCAGCACCTTCAGTGCGAAGGCGCCGTCGCCGCCGCAGTCCATGGTGACGAAATTGGTCGCCGAGGGCAGCGGCTTCAGCCCATTGGCCTCGGCGATCCCGGCGATGCGCCGGCGTCCGGAAGCGACGCGCGCCACCACGCTTTGCAGATAGTCCTGATCGGCCAGCGCCTCGACGCCGGCGATCTGCGCCATGCGGCTGACGCCGTAGTGGTTGCGGATCTTCTCGAAATCACGGATCACCTGGGCGTCGGCCACCGCATAGCCGCAGCGTATGCCGGCCAGCCCGTAGGCTTTCGAGAAGGTGCGCATGCGGATGACGTTCGGCCGCGACACATCGATCGGCGGCAGCGCCGAGGCGGGGCCCAATTCGCCATAGGCCTCGTCGAGCACCAGCATGGTGGTCTCCGGCAGGGCTTCGATGAAGCGGATGAGCTCCGCCGCCTCCCACCAGCTGCCCATCGGATTGTCCGGGTTGGACAGGTAGACCAGCGGCGCTTTGTCCTTGGTGACCGCAGCCAACAGGCCGTCCAGGCTTTCCCGGTCGTTCTCGTAGGGGACCGCGACCAGCCGGCCGCCGACGCCGGCAATATGGAAATTGAAGGTCGGATAGGCGCCGAGCGAGGTGACCACCGCGTCGCCCGATGCCACATACATGCGCGCCACCAGGCTGAGCAACCCGTCTATGCCTTCGCCGACCACCACGTTTTCGACGCCAACGCCAAGATGCCCGGCAACAGTCACCTTCAAATCGTGATTGTCTGGATCGCAATACATCCACATGTCGCCGGCGATGCCGGCCATGCGGGCGATGACGCGCGGCGAGGGGCCAAAACTGCTCTCATTGGCGCCGATGCGGGCGCGAAACGCGCGGCCGCGATCCCGCTCCTGCGCCTCCGGGCCGACAAACGGCACCGTCGAAGGAAGCGCGCTGACGATCGGCGTGAGGGGAGGGCGCTGGCGCATGGCAAGTCTCGCTAAAAAAGGGGGCTCGCTCGAAAAGTGCCTTCTTGCTAGCGCGGCACAGGTGGCCGCGCAAGCTCCGCCTTGGCTGCAACCAGCATGCTGGATTCCCGCCGCTCTTTTTGCTAGCGAGATATTTCTTTTTGCTAGCGAGATATCATGAACAATCGACTCCCGCCTGCCTGGTCAAAGCACATCAAGCCCGGACCCGCGCCAAAAGTGAAGGGGCCGATAGTGAAGCCTTTGGTGAGCCCGCAGAAAGCAAGCGCCCAATCGCGTGCGCAGGCCGACGACGCATTGCTGAAACAGGCATATGCCTTTCAGCAGGCCAAGCGGCTCGACGAGGCTCAGGACCTATGCCTTCGGGTTCTGGAGCGCACGCCAAACCATCCGCTCGCCTTGTACATCCTGGGGACCATATACCTGGGTTACGACGATGAGCGGGCCTTGCGATATTTCGCACGGGCGGTCGGCGAGGAACCTAAAAACCCCTACTACCACCTCAGCCTGGGCGAGGCCTATGTGAAGGTCAGCGAGTATGCGCCAGCAATCAAGCATATGCAGTACGCCCTGGAACTGCAGCCCGGCCTTATCGAAGCACTTTGTGCATTGGGGCGCACTTACACGGCGTTTGACAAGCCCGACATGGCTCTGCCGCTTTACGAGAAGGCGCTGAAAATCAACCGCGATCATCCCAAGGTGCGAGCCGGGCTGGCCAGCGCGCTCAGCGGCCTGGGGCGTATGGATGAAGCCGCCGCCTATCTGAAGCAAGCAATCGCACGTCGTATTGGCGTGCCGGCTGCCTACAACGACCTTGTACAGACGCGAAACTTCACCGAGGAGCCCGAGGAGCTCCAATCCATCCTTCGTGAGCTCGGTAATCCGAAACTTGGTTCGGAAGGCGCGCAGCAACTCCATCACGCCGCCGGCAAGGTGCTGAACGACCTCAAGCGCTATGACGAGGCATTCGACCATTTCAACAAGGCGAAACAGGCCTCCGGCCAAAGCTTCGATATCGATCTGTATCGTGGGTGGGTCGATTCGATGATTGAAACCGTCACGCCGGACTTTTTGGCTGCCAGGGTCGGCTATGGAAATCCTTCCGAAGCGCCTGTGTTCGTGGTTGGCATGCCCCGCTCGGGGACGACGCTCACCGAGCAGATCTGCGCCAGCCATCCCGACGTTCATGGCGCAGGGGAGCTTAGCAAGCTGAGTCGGGTTGCTAATGCGATCGGGCTCAAGACATCATCGGCTGGTGATTTGAACCAGCCGATCACCTCGATCACGGAAGACCTGTCCAGAACCTTGGCCGAAGAGCATCTGTCCTATTTGCGGGAGCGGGCGCCTGCCGCACTTCGCGTCGTGGACAAGACGCCGCACAATTTTGAACTGATCGGCCTTATCGGCCTTCTCTTCCCCAACGCACGCATCATTCATTGCCGACGTGATGCCATCGACAATTGCGTCTCCTGCTTCGTCCTCAACTTCAGCGAGGCACACAGCTACAACACCGACCTGAATACACTAGGCCTGTACTATCGCGAGTATGACCGCCTGATGCGGCACTGGAACGAGGTCTTTCCAGGCCTTATCTTCGAAAATCGCTATGAAACGTTGGTTGAGGACCAGGAAGCCCAGTCGCGCCGCCTGATAGATTATCTCGGGCTGCCTTGGGATGACGCCTGCCTGCGCTTTTTCGACAGGGATGGTTCGGTCAACACGCCCAGCCGCTGGCAGGTTCGCCAACCGATCTACAAATCGTCGGTCAAGCGCTGGAAGAATTATGAAAACGAAATTCAGCCACTGATACAGTCGCTGGGCGATCTTGCTGAGATTTGACCGGGGCTCTCTCCTTCTCCCCTTGTGGGAGAAGGTGGCCGAGCGACGCTCGGTCGGATGAGGGGTGCTCCAGCTTGGCATCGCCAGCACTCCGTCCAACACCCCTCAACCGTCTTGGCGCTGCGCGCCAATCCACCTTCTCCCACAGGGGAGAAGGAAGAGCCCTGTCCGGCAGGACAGAGGGGGGCGCGAAGGATCGCTGCTGACTTCGTTCTGCGCAGTTGTCGGCTGAGTATCGGCGCCCCCAAGCATTCCGGCCTTGACAGCCACGCCGACACGAAAAAAACCCGGCGGTTGCCCGCCGGGTTCGAGTTCAGTCAAACGCTGCTAATTAGAACGAGCGCTGGAAGCGGAGCATGCCGCCGAGGCTGTCTTCGTCGTCCGCACCGGTCCAGTTGGAGAAGTCGGGCTCGTCGAAGTCGCCGGCGTGCAGGTAATCGACTTCGGCCGTGATCGTCAGGCCCGGAACGATGTCATAGGCGATGTTGGCAGCGATGCCGAGGTTTTCGCCTTCGTCATACGAGATCTGGGTGTTGAACGAGGTCTTCTCGTTGATGGTGTAGGTGCCACCGCCCCAGACCGCCCAGTTGCCGCTCCACAGCTTGTACATGCCGCGGCCGCCGGCGACGGGTGTTGCGAAGCCGGGATCCTCGTAGTTGTCGTCAGTGCCGTAGCCGGCCATGATGAACAGCGACAGGTTCTCCATTGGGGTGACGTCGAGGCGAACCTTGCCGGCCACTTCTTCGTAGTTGGCGTCGTAAGCAATGACGCCGGTGATGGCGCCCCAGCCCTGCGTCCACTTCACGCCGCCGACAACATGCGGAACATAGCTGTCGATCGTGAAGTCGCCATAACCTTGTTCGAGCGAGACCACGGCCGAGAAGCCATTGCCGGCGTCGAAGTAGTACTGGACGACGTTGGTGTCGAAACCGCCGTAGGGAACCAGCGTATCCTGGATGACGTTGCCGGCGTAGCCGATGAACGTATCGTAGGCCGATTCGTCTTTACCGACGCGCAGGCCGCCGAGCTGGATCCAGGCGAAGTTCAGCGAAATGCCTTTGTTCTCGGCAGGGTTAGCGACAATGATAGTCTCACCTGGCAGCGCGGGCAGCGGACCGGCGCCGTCCGGATCGGGACCGGGGACGTATGTGCTGCTGACGTGCCGGTTCCGGTTGCCGAAGTTGAAGCGGGTCTCGGTGTAGGTCTTCAAGGTGCCGAGCTCAGTTTCCTGGCCGGTCCAGGTCTTCAGGTTAAAGCGGGCCTGCTTGTAGTACGTGTCCTGGATGTCGCCGTCCTCGACGTCGAAGTTCTCAGCACCGTCGAACGAGCCGACGTCGCCGACGCCGATGTCGTAGCGGACATAGCCGCCGATGCGCAGGCAGGTCTCGGTGCCGGGGATGTAGAAGTAGCCAGCGCCGTAGACGTCGCAGATGCGGACGTATTCAGCGGGTTCCGGCTCGGCGACGACGACGGCGTCGGCGGCGCGCGCACCGGAAACTGCGACCAGAGCCGCAGCGGAGCCAAGAAGAAGGCTCTTGATGTTCATTTTCTGACCTCCAGTCAAAAGTTAAAAAACGGGTCTGGGTATTCTTTGCTGAAGGACAGCGTTCCCTGCCCCATCCCCACTACCGAAAAAGATGCGCACCGCGCCGCTCCTTCGAACCCGACATTACCCATGAGGCGGCGGCGTTCAACAACCATCGCATCGGCGAAAGGTCTGTGCAGGCGCTATCACCCTGCCTTGTTGCACAAATGACACGATTTGGCCTCACTCGGAAAGCTCCCGTTAACCATTGCGCCGCCGGAGACAGGTTGGAGACCCATTGGGCCAGCCCTTGCAATCCGGCCGATTCCGGCAATTGCCTGCCGCAATTGCGGCGATGTCTGTGAGTCGCCGGCCAAGGCATTGCCGCAGAATCGCCGCATGGCGAAAAGCGGCGAGCGCGAAGCGCGAAGCGGGATGGCGGAGAGGATGGGATTCGAACCCACGAGAAGCTTTTGACCTCTACTCCCTTAGCAGGGGAGCGCCTTCGACCACTCGGCCACCTCTCCGTTGCGCTGGTGGATAAAGAAAAGCGCCGGCACAATCAACAAGCCTGACCCATTATCGTTGAAAAAACCGGCTCCCGGCGAAGCGTTGCTCGGTCCTGTCCAGAAAAGCGGCGATGGCGCCGGGCAGGCCGCCGGTCTCGAGGAAAGGCGCATGGCCCTGGCCTTCGACGGTGATCGTCTCGACACAAGGATGACGGTTTCGCATCTGTTCGAAGGTCTCGGCGGACAGCAGCTTCGAATTGGCGCCGCGGATGGCGAGCAAGGGTATTGCCGCCAGTGCCTCGAACTGCGGCCACATGTCTGGCAGCTTCTGGGTCAGGTCGAGTCCCGCCAGCGTCTCGACCAGCTTCGGGTCGAAATCCGGCAATAATCCTCCACCTGTATCTCGGTAGAGCGCCGTTACCATCCGCTCCCAATCAGCCTCGGTCAGGGCAGGAAAGTCGCTGCCATGCGCGCCGCGCTGGGCGCCGACGGCCTCGGCGTAGGTTTTCGGCTTCGGCGCGCGCTCGAGATAGGAGCGGATATGGGCGAGACCGCCGGCCTCGAGCACCGGGCCGATATCGTTGAGCACGATAGCCCGCAGGACTGCCGGCCGCATCACGCCAAGCACATGGATGATCAGCCCGCCGCGTGACGTGCCGATGAAACCAGCCTCGTCGATGCCCAGCGCCGCCAACCCGGCGAGGATGTCACCGGCTTCGACGCCGATATTGTAGTGGCCGATATCGGGGTCGTAGGCGGATTGCCCGCGCCCGCGATAGTCGAAAGCGACGATTTTTCGCGGCGTTTGCGCCCGCCGCGACAGATGCAGCGCCAGCTCATGAAAATCGCGGCTATTGCGGGTCAGGCCAGGCAGGCAGACGACCGGCCAGTGGCCGGAATTCGCTTCGCCATAGATGCGGGCGTGGAGTTCAAGCCCGTCCGGCGAGGCGTAGAAGAAGTCGGAAAAACCGCTCGACATTTTGGGACTCGATTCCTCGCCGTTGTTGGATCGTCTCGACTGCTACAGGCGAGGGCGGGGGTGGTCAAATCGGAAGGCTCCCCCTTCTCCCCTTGTGGGAGAAGGTGGATCGGCGCGAAGCGCCGAGACGGTTGAGGGTGCTGGACGGAGTGGCGTAGAGCCAAGCTGGAACACCCCTCATCCGACCGAGCTTCGCTCGGCCACCTTCTCCCACAAGGGGAGAAGGAAAGATCAACTCCGCCCGTTCACCAGGTCCCCGACAATGTCGTACTTGCCGGAAATACGCATCTTGTAGACTTCGTAATTCTCCATCACGCGCTGGACGTAACTTCTTGTTTCGGTATAGGGAATCCGCTCGATCCAGTCGACGACGGCGTCGATGTCCTTGCCGCGCGGGTCGCCATATCTGGCCACCCACTGGGCGGCGCGGCCGGGGCCGGCATTGTAGCCGGCGAAGGTCAGCACATAGGAGCCGTCGAAGCGGCCGAGCTGCTCGCCGAGGAAGGCGGCGCCCAGGGTCGCGTTGTAGCCGGCGTCGGTGGTCAGCCGCGCCTGCGAGAAGGTCATTCCGGCCTTGTCAGCCAATTGCCTGGCGGTCGCCGGCATCAGCTGCAGCAGGCCACGTGCGCCGGCGCTGGAGACGGCGCCGATGTTGAATTCGCTTTCCTGGCGGGCGATCGCATAGGCCAGCGCCTTGCCGGAGCCGGAAATATTGGCGGTCTCGGGAATGACGCCGAGCGGATGCGAAAGCGCCCCGACATCGATGCCGCGCGCGCCGGCGATCTTGCCGACCTTCAGCGCCAGGAAGTGATTGCCCTGCTTTTCCGCCATCGCGGCCAGCAGCGCCAGCTCTCCGGGACTGCTCAACTGTCCGGCGAGGTCGCGGTAAAGCGTGTCGGCGTAGCGCTGATAGCCCGCCTGCTGCAGTCGCCTGATGGCGCTGACCGCCTCGCGGCTGGAAAAATTCCGGTGATCGCTGGCGCTCGGCTGCGGATGGGCGATGTTGAGGACCTGCCGGCCGACGCGCTCACCGGCGAGCTGGCCGTAGAACGTCGTGCCGTAGGCGGCGGCACGGCTAAAATAATCCCTGGCGCTGCCGGGGCCGCCGGCTTCGGCGGCACGGCCGAGCCAATAGTAGGCGCGCGACAGCGATATCGGCCCCTGCGCGAGACCGGCGATCCGCTCAAAATGCTTGGCAGCGGTGGCGGGATCGTTGAGGCCGCGCAGCGCGTACCAGCCGGCATGAAACTCCGCATCCGCCGCGTTGGCAGCAGTTTCGCCGGCGTGTGCGGCGACTATCCTGTAGGCGGTCTTCATGTCGCCCTGGTCGACCAGTTCGCGCGAAAGCACCCGGCGCTCGGCCCACCAGGCATCCGGGTCGATCAGAGCGTTGCGGTCGCTCGGCGCCTTCATCACCATTGCGGCGGCGTCGGAAAACTTCCGCTGCTTGCGCAGATATTGGGCTTGGGCGAAGAGATAGCCGGCCGAACGCTGCGCGGCGGGCACCGCCTTCAGCAGTCTGGCCGCGTTCTTGTCGCCCGCATTCTTGTCGCCCTTGTCCGCCGCGGCCCAGGCGTCGGCCAGTTGCCGGGCGCCGGCAAGGCCGGCGATGCGCAGCGCCGAACTGACCCGGTCGGCATAAAACATGCGCTCCATGCGGAATCGGTGGTCGGCTGCGGGGATCAGCTTGCCGAATTCCTGGATGATCGCCGCCTCGTCCCTGGCTTGCAGTTTTTCGGTGCGCCAGAAAGGCGACAGCACCGAGCGCGCCGCCTCGACGTTGCCCTGCGAGACATAGGAGCGGGCGAGAATCACCACGCCCTCGGCTGTTTGCGGCTGGCTGCCGCCGAAAGCCTGCACCACGATCTCAGGCGCGGGGTTCTCGCGGTAGAGCGCGCGCTCGCTGTTCTTGCGCAAGGCGATCATGCCCGGCCAGTTCGGCAGCATTTTCGCAGCATCGGCGATGTCGCCGCTTGGCACCTTGTCGCCGCCATAGAGCGCGATCGCCCACGCAAGGATGTGCTGGTCGAGCGAATTGACCGGCAGGGCGTCGCGCACCTGGCGCGCACCGGCAATGTCGTTTGCCGCCAGCGCATCGAGGCCGCTCTTCAACCTGGCGACGCTGGCGGGAGGGGATTCCGGACCCTGCAGGCCGGTATCCAGCAGGTTTGGCTTCGGAATGGTCGACGTGACCTGTGCATCGACCTTGCCGGCGGCCACAAGGGTCGGCGTCAACAGGAGAATTGCGCCAAGCAGCGCGAAAAAATGAGGCTGCCGGGTCGGCATCGTCTTCATCATTTCCTGTCTTGCACAATCACCAACAGGCACAGATCAACTGAAGCCTAGTTGGCTGTGGTGAAGAGCCTGTAAACGGGGCTATCGAAGTCGTTCAAATTGCGCTTGCTGGCATTCTTGTCATGCTTGCCGCGCAACAATGTCGAGACTATGGTGCGCCGCTTCGCTTTCGGCTAGAAGGCGCGCACGACAAAACACCTGCAGCGCCGCGCGTCATCTCGGATGCGCAAAGCACGCTGTGGCACTTTAAATTTGGCGCATGATCTTTCCGTGAATCGGCTCCGATTTTCGGGCTCGTGCGCCAGCCCCAAGGAGTTGGACGACATGCTGAGAGGCTCGCTTACCGCGCTCGTGACACCGTTCGAAAAGAGCGGCCGTTTCGACGAGAAAGCGTTTCGCGCCTTCATCGCCTGGCAGATCGCTGAAGGCACGACCGGCGTGGTTCCGGTCGGCACCACCGGCGAGTCGCCGACGCTGTCGCATGACGAGCACCGCCACGTCGTCAAAGTGTGCGTCGAGGTGGCAAAGGGCCGCGTTCCGGTCGTCGCCGGCGCCGGCTCCAACAATACCGAGGAGGCGGTTGGCCTGGTGCAATATGCCGAGAAGGCGGGCGCCGACGCGGCACTCGTCGTCACGCCCTACTACAACCGGCCGACGCAGCGCGGCCTCTATGCGCATTTCGCTGCCGTCGCCAAAGCGACCAGCCTGCCGATCATCATCTACAACATTCCGCCGCGCTCGGTGATCGACATGATGCCCGAGACGATGGGCCAGCTGGTGCATGACTTCAAGAACATCGTCGGCGTCAAGGACGCCACCGGCAAGGTCGAGCGGGTTTCCGAGCAGCGTGCCACCTGTGGCAAGGATTTCATCCAGCTTTCCGGCGAGGACGCCTCGGCACTCGGTTTCAACGCCCATGGCGGCGTCGGCTGCATCTCGGTGACGGCGAATGTCGCGCCGCGGCTGTGCGCCGAATTCCAGGAGGCGACGCTTTCCGGCGACAGCGCCAAGGCGCTGGACTTGCAGGACCGCCTGCTGCCGCTGCACAAGGCGATTTTCCTGGAACCCGGCGTGTCCGGCGCGAAATATGCGCTGTCGAAGCTCGGCAAGGTCGAGAACGTGCTGCGTTCGCCGCTGGTCACCATCGAGCAGTCGACCGCCGAAAAGATCGATGCGGCCATGAAGCACGCCGGCTTGATTAACTAGCGAGCCCGTTTGGAAACTCTACTCCTGCGGCCAACTGAAGGCGTCACCTGCGCTTCCGGTGCTCACGTACTATATGTACGCTCCGCTCCGGTTCGCGCATGGCCCCGAAAGCGTTCGCTTTCGGAAAGGACCATGCGCAAGCTCAGGCTTCTAGAGCGTCCTTTGCGCGTTTGAAAAACGCGCGGCGCTCTAGTGCCACCATCATCTGACTCGCAGGAGCGAGTTTCGAAACGGACTCTAGACGTCATGAACCAGGTCAGAAAAGCCGATCCCAACAACAAGACCGTTGCGGAAAACCGCAAGGCGCGGTTTTCCTATGAGGTGCTCGACACGATCGAGGCCGGCCTGGTGCTGACCGGCACCGAGGTGAAGTCGCTGCGCCAGGGCCAGGCCAACATCCAGGACAGCTACGCCTCGGTCGAGGGCGGCGAGATCTGGCTGATCAACTCCTATTTGCCGGAATATCTGCAGGCCAACCGCTTCAACCACGAGCCACGCCGGCGCCGCAAACTCCTGCTCAACAAGCGCGAGATGGCCAAGCTGTCGCAGAGCGTCGATCGCGAAGGCATGACGCTGGTGCCGCTAAAAATCTATTTCAATGAAAAAGGCAGGGCGAAGCTTTTGCTCGCCGTCGGCCGCGGCAAGAAACTGCACGACAAGCGCGAAACCGAAAAGCAGCGCGACTGGTCGCGCGAAAAGGGCCGGCTGCTGAAGGAGCGTGGGTGAGGAGCGGTCCGCGAAGCGGACGAAAAGCCAACGATTTGGCTTTTCGAGCGACGAACGCCCGGAGCCATAGCGGAGGGCAGGGCGGTTCAACAGGGATAGGCCTCTTTTGAAGAACCGGATGAGGTACCGGATTGTCTTTTGGGGTGCGGCCAGCCTGATCCTGGCGTGCCTTGTCACGGCCGCCGGCTATTTCTACTTCCAGCCGTTCTCTCCGGACCGCGGCAAATATCCGGTCAGGGGCATCGACGTTTCCCATCACCAGCGACAGATCGACTGGCGGCGTGTTGCCGCCGACGATGTCGCCTTCGCCATCATCAAGGCAACTGAAGGCGGCGACCATGTCGACGATGCCTTCGCCGCCAATCTGCGTGAGGCGCGTGCGGCTGGTCTGGCGGTCGGCGCCTATCATTTCTTCACCTTCTGCAGGCCTGGCGCCGATCAGGCGAAGAATTTCATCTCCGTCGTGCCGCGCGATCAAACGCTGCTGCCGCCGGTGGTGGATATCGAATTCGTCGGCAATTGCCCGCGGCGGCCATCGCCCGAAGAATTGAGCGTTGAACTCTCGGCTTTCCTCGGCCCTGTCGAGGCAGCTTCCGGCAAGACGGCGATCCTCTACGTGACCGACGACGCGGCACGGGCCTATGCCGGCCAGATCGTCGGCCGCCGGCGCTGGGTTCGTTCGCTGGCGCTGCAGCCAGGTCATGACGACTGGATCTATTGGCAGTATCACGACAGCGGTCGCGTCGACGGCATCACCGGCGATGTCGATCTGAATGTGCTTCAGGGCGGGCCGGAGAAATTGGCCGAGCTGTTTGCGTCACCGCCCGAATCTATCTCTCCAGAAACGCCGCTATTTCCCTGAAGACGTTGACGAACATTGCTTCCGTCAGCACGCCGGTGTTGGTGTTGTAGCGCGAGCAATGATAGCTGGAAAACAGCGTCACGCCATTGGTTTGCTGCTGCCCGCCATGCTTGAACGGATAAGCGGCGACACGCTGGCCGAGCGCCCGCACGGTCGACTGGTGCGCGATCGAGCCCAGCGCCAGCACGGCGCGCAGGTTCTTGAACCGCGCGATCGTCGGCACCAGGAACGTCCGGCAGGTGGCAATCTCGGCGCCGGCCGGCTTGTTGTCCGGCGGCACGCAGCGAACTGCATTGGTAATCGCCGTGCCGACAAGCTCCAGCCCGTCATCGGCCCGCGCCTTGAATTGGCCACGGGCAAAGCCGTGTGCGATCAGCGTGTTGTAGAGCAGGTCGCCGGCAAAATCGCCGGTGAAGGGGCGTCCGGTGCGGTTTGCGCCGCGCAGGCCCGGCGCCAGTCCGACGATCAGCAGCCGCACCGCATCCTCGCCCTCGGGTGGCAGAAAGCTCGGCACTGGTGCATTGAACCAGGACGGCTCGCGCTGCCGCCATTGCGCGATAAAATCATGCAGCCGCGGGCAGAGCGGGCAATCGCGGTCGGGCTCGGAGGACGCGACCAGGGGAGCGGTCAAGACCGCCGCCGTCAATACTCGTCCTCGTCGACTTCGGCCGGTTCGGGCCGGCGCACCGGCCGCTCGGACGGATCGCGGCCGACATCGCTCTTCAAGGTAATCAGGTCGATGAAATGATCGGCCTGGCGGCGCAGATCGTCGGAAATCATCGGCGGCTGCGAAGCCATGGTCGAGACGATCGAGACCTTGCGCCCGCGCCGCTGCAGCGCCTCGACCAGCGTGCGGAAATCGCCGTCGCCGGAAAAGATGACATAGTGGTCGACGACATCGGCGAGTTCCAGCGCATCGACGGTCAGCTCGATGTCCATATTGCCCTTGATCTTGCGGCGGCCGGTCGAGTCGGTGAACTCCTTGGCCGGCTTGGTCACCACCTTGAAGCCGTTATAGTCGAGCCAATCGATCAGCGGCCGGATCGAGGAATATTCCTGATCCTCGACCAGCGCGGTGTAGTAGTAGGCACGCAGCAGGTAGCCGCGCTTCTGGAAGTTTGACAAAAGCCTGCGGTAGTCGATGTCGAAGCCGAGCGCACGCGAGGTGGCGTAAAGATTGGCACCGTCGATGAAAAGAGCGATTTTTTCACGAGGGTCGAACATGGAAATATTCCTTTTCGAAAATAAGCGGTCGTCTAAATGCGCGTGACTATCGGTCGGCTTGAAATAACCGGCTGACCTTCGTCATTCGAGATAACGCCGGTTTTACGGCAATCCAAGGGTATGATGCTGCATAGCAAGCAATTGTGATCGGTGCCGCATGTCGCAGGCGGCGCGCGCCCAGACTGGCCTTGGCCAGACCCCGGGCCCAGGCCCCCAGGCCCGGCATTGTCCGGCACTGCCAAAAAGCTTGTATTTTGGCGGCGTTCGGGTTATGGACCGCGCCTGTTTTCCATCAAATCCAGGCATGAAAGGGGCAGCTCATGGCCCGCGTAACCGTTGAAGATTGCATCGACAAGGTCAACAACCGCTTCGAGCTCGTGCTTCTGGCCGGCCACCGCGCCCGTCAGATCAGCCAGGGCGCGCAGATCACCGTTCCTCGTGACAACGACAAGAATCCGGTCATCGCGCTGCGCGAGATCGCCGAGGAGACATTGTCGCCCGACGACCTCAAGGAAGACCTGATCCACTCGCTGCAGAAGCATGTCGAGGTCGACGAGCCGGAAGCCGACGGCGAGGCGATCGCCGACCAGACCGGTACCGCCGCTGCGGCAACCGACGCCGACGACACCGAGGACAACATCACCTTCGACCGCATGACCGAGGAAGACCTCCTGGCCGGCATCGAAGGTCTGGTGCCGCCGGAAAAAAGCGACGATTATTAATCTTCCCACCGGCCGCCGACACTTTCGCGCCGGCGGTTTCGTGGTTATCTATGACATGCGCCGTACGCCAGTGCGGCGCATGATTCATTTCAGCACTGCGAGATCCCGCCCATGATGCGTCAGTATGAGCTTGTCGAGCGCGTCCAGCGCTACAAGCCTGACGTCAACGAGGCGCTGCTCAACAAGGCCTATGTCTACGCCATGCAGAAGCATGGTCACCAGAAGCGCGCCTCCGGCGATCCCTATTTCTCGCATCCGCTCGAAGTCGCCGCCATCCTCACCGAAATGCACATGGATGAGGCGACCATCGCGGTTGCCTTGCTGCACGATACGATCGAGGACACCACGGCGACCAGGGCCGAGATCGACGAGCTGTTCGGTCCGGAAATGGGCAAGCTGGTCGAAGGCCTGACCAAGCTGAAGAAACTCGACCTCGTTTCCAAGAAGGCCGAGCAGGCGGAAAACCTGCGCAAGCTCTTGCTGGCGATATCGGAAGACGTTCGCGTGCTACTGGTCAAGCTTGCCGACCGCTTGCACAACATGCGCACGCTCGACCATGTCCCCGAAGCCAAGCGTCTGCGCATCGCCGAGGAAACGATGGATATCTATGCGCCGCTGGCCGGGCGCATGGGCATGCAAGGCATGCGCGAGGAGCTCGAGGAGATCGCCTTTCGCTTCATCAATCCCGAAGCCTACCGCGCCGTCACCGCGCGGCTCGCCGAAATCTTCGAGCGCAACAAGGATGTGCTGTCCGAGATCGAGAAGGCGCTATCCACGCTGTTCGACAAATATGCGATCAAGGCCGAGGTCAAGAGCCGCCAGAAGAAGCCGTGGTCGGTGTTCCGCAAGATGGAGGCCAAGGCGCTGTCCTTCGAGCAGCTGTCCGACATTTTCGGCTTTCGCGTCGTCGTCGATACCGTCGAGGACTGCTACCGGGCGCTCGGCGCCATCCACACGACGTGGTCGATGGTGCCCGGCCGCTTCAAGGACTACATCTCGACGCCGAAGCAGAACGACTACCGTTCGATCCACACCACCATCGTCGGACCGTCGCGGCAGCGCGTCGAGCTGCAGATCCGCACCTATCAGATGAACAAGATCGCCGAATATGGCGTTGCCGCACATTCGATCTACAAGGACAGCGGCGGCAAGGTGAACGGCACCGCCCACGCGATCTCGAAGGAGACCAACGCCTATGCCTGGCTGCGGCGCACCATCGAGCAGCTAGCCGAAGGCGACAATCCCGAGGACTTCCTCGAAAACACCAAGCTCGAGCTGTTCCAGGACCAGGTGTTCTGCTTCACGCCCAAGGGAATGCTGATCGCGCTGCCGCGCGGAGCCACGCCGATCGACTTCGCCTATGCGGTGCACACCGATGTCGGTGATACCTGCGTCGGGGCCAAGGTCAACGGCCGCATCATGCCGCTGATGACCGAGCTGAAGAATGGCGACGAGGTCGAGATCATCCGCTCCAAGGCGCAGGTGCCGCCGGCGGCGTGGGAATCGGTCGTCGTCACCGGCAAGGCGCGCTCGGCGATCCGCCGCGCCACCAAGAATGCCATCCGCAAGCAGTATTCGGGTCTCGGCATCCGCATACTGGAACGCGCCTTCGAACGGTCAGGCAAGATTTTTACCAAGGAAAGCTTGAAATCGGTGCTGCATCGGCTGGCACGAAAGGACATCGAGGATGTGCTGGCCTCTGTCGGCCGCGGCGAACTTGCCTCCACCGATGTCATCAAGGCGGTGTTTCCCGACTACAAGGACGAGCGCATCACGCTGGCGGCGCCCAAGCAGCGCGAGGAGGGCTGGTCGAAGATCCGCAACGCCGCCGGCATGCTGTTCCAGATTCCGGGCCGCGCCGCACGCAAGGACAAGGACCAGCCAAGGGACGGCGCCGTACCGATCCGCGGCGTGCGCGGCGACCTGCCGGTGCGCTTCGCGCCGGAAGGTGCTGTGCCCGGCGACCGCATCGTCGGCATCGTGCAGCCGGGGACCGGCATCACCATCTATCCGATCCAGTCGCCGGCGCTGCAGGCCTTCGACGACCAGCCAGAACGCTGGGTCGACGTGCGCTGGGACATAGACGAGCGCACCAAGGAGCGGTTTCCGGCGCGCGTCTCGGTCACCGCCATCAACGCGCCGGGCTCACTGGCCGACATTGCGCAGGTCGTTGCATCCAACGATGCCAACATCCATACATTGTCGATGGTGCGCACCGCGCCTGATTTCACCGAAATGCTGATCGATCTCGAAGTCTGGGACCTGAAGCACCTGAACCGGCTGCTGTCGCAGCTCAAGGACAATTCGAGCGTCAGCGACGCACGGCGCGTGAATGGGTGAATAGTGAATAGTGAATAGTGAATAGTGAATAGTGAATAGTGAATAGTGAATAGTGAAAGAAAGGTGCTCTCACTGCCGACCGCCAACTACTGACTACTGACCATTCACCATTCACCATTCACCACCATCCACACGGAGCGAACAATGAACACCGACGAAGTGCTGGGCGTTTTCCGTGAGGCCGGTGCCGTTCTCGAGGGGCATTTCATCCTGACTTCGGGCTTGCGTAGTCCGATCTTCCTGCAGAAGGCGCGGGTCTTCATGCATGCCGACAAGACCGAGCGCCTGTGCAAGGCGCTGGCCGAAAAAATCCGCGCTGCTGTGTCCGGCAGGATCGATTACGTCGTCGGCCCGGCGATCGGCGGGCTGATCCCGGCTTACGAGACCTCGCGCCATCTTGGCGCACCGGCGATCTGGGTCGAGCGGGAAGGGGGCGAGTTCAGGCTCCGCCGCTTCGAGATCGCCAGCGGGTCGCGCGTCGTCATCGTCGAGGACATCGTCACCACCGGCCTGTCGATCCGCGAGACCATCGACTGCCTGCGCGCGCTTGGCGCCGAGGTGGTTGCCGCTGCCTGCATCATCGACCGCTCGGCCGGCAAGACCGATGTCGGCGTGCCGCTGATCGCGCTAGCCGAATATGAGGTTCCGGCCTACCCGGCCGACAGGCTGCCGCCCGAGCTTGCCGCCATACCGCCTGTCAAGCCGGGCAGCCGCAACATATAAGGCATGTCGCCCAAAGCCACAGCTCAGGCCAGCTCCGCTTCCACAGGGCAGTCGAGGCAAGCGGTATAGTTGCAGAGCCGGCAAATACGGTATGCATGGTCCTCGGTGCTGACGAGCCCACGCAACAGCTTGGCGGCAAGGTTACCGAATTCCTGCAGCTCCTCCTGACTTAGAACAGCGAGCGCTGACGCGAGCCCTTTCTGGCGAGCAGAAAGAATAGCACTGCAGGTCGTCTCGCCCAAAGGAGTGAGCCTTAGCGCTACCGCGCGATGGTCGTCAGGCGCCGAGAACCGAGCCGCCAATCCCTCCGCGACCAGTCGATCGACCAGTCTGACGGTGCCCGAATGGGACAGTGACAATGCGCGGCGCAGCCTCTCGATCGACAGGCCCGGTACGTGACCAATGAGGGTGATCGCGGAAGCCGCTGGGCCGGGCTCCGGTGCTTTGGCCTGAGCGTCCCGCTGCAAAATGTCCGCAAAGGCGAGCGCTAGAGCGCCAATCACATTTTCAATCCTGGAATCGGTCATCGCCAAAAAATATATGCTCGGAGCATATACATCAAGGTCGAACTATTATATGCTTGGAGCATACAAATCGAAAGGAGAAGGCCATGTTTACCTCTGCAGCCGCCAACGCTCCGTTCGTGGCGCGCATCAATCAAGCTGGCTACCACCTTGCTGCCGTCGGTCGCGCGGTAACCCTTTTGGGGGTGGTGCTCCCTCTGCTGTTGATCGGCATTTTGAAATTTACTGCAATCGAGATCGAGGCGCTTAGGCCATTCGTCGAGAATACGCCTTGGCTGGCATGGCTCTATCCCGCATTCGGATTTGCGGGAGCCTCCTATTTCCTGGGCGTGGTCGAACTGGTCACAGCGCTTCTGCTGATAGCATCTGTCCGCAGCGTCTGGGCTGGCCTCGTGGGGGGTGCCATCGGTTCAGTCATCTTTGCGCTGACATCCTCGACAATGCTCACCCTGCCGATCTGGGAAACGGGATCCGGAGGGTTTCCTTTCCTCAACGGGTTAGGTGCCTTTCTGATCAAGGATGTCGCCTTGCTCGGAGTGAGCCTGGTCATATTGGGGAGCAGCCTTCAGCAACTCGTATCCGACCTCGGCCGAAAAATTGATCGTGGTGATGAACAACGCATCGAGAGGTGAAAGATGTCTCTACTCGCTATCTGGCGCAGGACGGACGAACCAGGGCACGATGTCGTGCAGCTAAAGCAGACAGATCTCGGCTGGCTCCTCAATGGAGCCGCTGTATACCTGTCGGATGCGGGCCCGGCACGCTTGGAATACACTGTGCAACTGGCCGAAGATTGGACGACCAAATCCGGCAGCGTTCGCGGGTTCATCGGTTCCCAGTCAGTTGATCTCACAATCATCCGCAACGAGACCGGCTGGACTGTCAATGGGCAGCGGCAGCCGGCGGTTCAGTCGATGGTGGACCTGGACTACAGCTTTACGCCGGCGACGAACCTGCAACAAATTCGCAGAATGAACCTGAAGGTCGGCGACAAGGCGGATTTTCCGGTGGCCTGGCTGGTGGCTGGCGTGTCGAGTTTGGTTGTTCTGCCGCAAACCTACCATCGTGTGAGTGAGACCGAGTACATCTACGAGGCTCCCACAGTGCCATACCGTGCTACGCTGCTCATTCCCGAGGCTGGCTTTGCCGAGGATTACCCCGACGGCTGGGTTTTCGAGACCGGCAACGCCGGCCGCGCACTATAGGATTGCGGCTGAAGCTTGGCGCTCGCAAGCTGACATCCATGCAACTTGCTGCTTCGGGGCAAGGCGAACCCGTCGCATTTGGTTACCTCCTGTGGCAGACCATCGCGGCAGCGATTCGTTGTCTTGGGACTTGGGTGTCGCTATATCGAAGCCTTGATTGCCTTCCGGCGTGCTTGAAGACCCGCTACCGGGTGGCCGGGGCCGGCGTATTGGATCAGGACAGGGACAGAGTGCTTTTTCGACGCCGCAAGCCTGATGGTCTTCTCGAGCGGGTGCGCACCTACGTATGGCCATGCCGCTCTTTCTCGCGCTCCATGCGCCTGACGAACAGAGCTGGAACGGCCGGACGGGAAGTTCCCGCTCAATGATCATTGGCATCGGCAGCGACCTGATCGATATCAGACGCATCGAAAAATCGTTGGAGCGCCATGGCCAGCGCTTCATCCAGCGTATCTACACCGAGGTCGAACAGGCCCGCTCCGAAAACCGCGGCGCCCGCGCCGCCTCTTATGCCAAGCGTTTTGCTGCCAAGGAGGCGTGCGCCAAGGCGCTGGGCACCGGTATGGCGCAAGGGGTGTTCTGGCGCGACATGGGCGTCGTCAATCTGGCTAGCGGCAAGCCGACCATGGCGTTGACCGGCGGGGCGGCGGCGCAGTTGGACAAGATCCTGCCTGAAGGGCACAGAGCGGCGATCCACCTCACCATCACCGATGATTTTCCGCTTGCTCAAGCCTTTGTGATAATCGAGGCGATGCCCGTCGAATAAGCGCCATATTGATCGCATCTGACCACCGGCATGACGTTGCCCAGCGCGCGCCGAGACTCTATACCAACCAACGCATAATCGAGGACGACATGAGCGTGGCTGAAAAATCCCAGAAGAAATCCGGCGGGCTTGGCGAAACCGTCAGCGTCATCGTCCAGGCGCTGTTGCTCGCTCTGGTCATCCGCACGCTTCTTTTCCAGCCATTTTCTATACCGTCCGGGTCGATGCGGCCGACCTTGCTCGAAGGCGACTATCTCTTCGTCACCAAATGGTCCTATGGCTTCTCGCGCTATTCGCTGCCGTTCGGGCCGGACCTGTTTTCGGGCCGCATCTGGGGCGCCGAGCCGAAGCGCGGCGACGTGGCGGTGTTCAAGTTCCCGCCGGACCCCTCCGTCGACTACATCAAGCGCGTCGTCGGCCTGCCGGGCGACAAGATCCAGGTCAAGGATGGCCAGCTCTTCATCAACGGCGTCGGCGTGCAGCGCCAGAAGGTCGGGCAGATCGACAATCGCGACATCACCGAGGAGAGCGGGCCGGTCGACGTCTATCGCGAGACATTGCCGAATGGCGTCAGCTATGACACGCTCGACCTGATACCCAACTCGATCGGTGACAACACCCAGGAGTTCGACGTGCCGCCCGGCCACTATTTCATGATGGGCGACAACAGAGACAATTCCTCGGACAGCCGCTTCACCGTCGGTTTCGTGCCCGACGAGAACCTGGTCGGTCGCGCCAACCTCATCTTCTTCTCGATCGGTGGCAGCGCCAGCCCGCTCGAAATCTGGAAATGGCCGTCGCAGATGCGCGCGTCGCGCCTGCTCCATTTCGTCAAATAGGTCATGGTGGCGACAAAACGGCTGACCGTCGACGCGCTCGCCGAAGCGCTCATGGAGCGCACCGGCCACGCCTTTGCCGATCGACTGCGCTTGCAGCGCGCGCTGACCCATGCCAGCGCCCGCAGCAGCCATGCCGGCATTGACTATGAGCGTTTCGAATTCCTGGGCGACCGCGTCCTCGGCCTGGTCGTCGCCGACATGCTGCTGGCGGCGTATCCTGACGCTGCCGAAGGTGAGCTGTCGCTCCGGCTCAACGCGCTGGTCAATGCCGAGGTGCTGGCGGACATCGCCGAGGAGATCGGCCTGCCGGAGCTGATCCGTGCCGGCTCGGACGTACGCGGCCTGGACGGGCGCAAACGCGTCAATCTGCGGGCTGATGCGCTGGAATCGCTGATCGCCGTGCTCTATCTCGACGGCGGGCTGGAGGCGGCCCGCGCCTTCATCCATAAATACTGGCGGCCGCGCTCGCAGGCCATCGGTGCCGCCCGCCGCGATGCCAAGACCGAACTGCAGGAATGGGCGCATCAGGCGGCAGGCGCCGTGCCGGTCTACATAATTGACAGCCGCGAGGGACCGGACCACGATCCGCTGTTCACCGTCAGCGTCAAGGTCGGCGCCTATCCGCCGGCGAGCGGCAGCGGGCGCTCCAAGCGCGAGGCCGAGCAAGCCGCCGCGACCGCACTGCTGTTGCGCGAAGGCGTCTGGCTAAACAAGGGGAGCGCGGCATGACCGCCACCGAAGACGTCCCGCCGCCGGCAACAGAAGCCGCCACCACGCATTCTGGCTTCGTCGCGTTGATCGGCGCGCCCAATGCGGGGAAATCGACGCTGGTCAACCAACTGGTCGGCGCCAAGGTGTCGATCGTCACCCACAAGGTGCAGACGACGCGCGCCATCGTGCGCGGCATCGCCATCCACAATAACGCACAGATCGTCTTCGTCGACACGCCGGGCATCTTCAAGCCGAAGCGGCGGTTGGACACGGCGATGGTGACGACCGCCTGGGGCGGCGCCAAGGACGCCGACATCGTGCTGCTGCTGATCGACGCCGAGCGCGGCATCAGGGGCGACGCCGACGCGATCCTCGAACGGCTGAAGGATGTCCGCCAGCCGATGGTGCTGATCCTCAACAAGGTCGACCGGGTCAAGCCCGAGGCGCTGCTGGCCCTGTCCGCGGCAGCGAATGAAAGAGTGCCGTTCAAGCGCACCTTCATGGTCTCGGCGCTAACCGGGTCGGGCTGCAAGGACGTGCTCGACTATCTCTCGGAAACCCTGCCTGCCGGCCCCTGGTATTACCCGGAAGACCAGATCTCCGACCTGCCGATGCGTCAGCTGGCGGCCGAGATCACCCGCGAAAAGCTCTATCTCAGGCTGCATCAGGAACTGCCCTATTCCTCCCATATCGAGACCGAGAAATGGGAAGAGAAGAAGGACGGCTCGGTGCGCATCGACCAGACCATCTATGTCGAACGTGACAGCCAGAAGAAGATCGTGCTCGGGCACAAGGGCGAGACGATCCGTGCCATCGGCCAGGCGGCACGCATGGAGATATCCGGTATCCTCGAACAGAAGGTGCATCTTTTCCTGTTCGTCAAGGTGCGCGAGAACTGGGGCGACGACCCCGAGCGCTATCGCGAGATGGGGCTGGAGTTTCCGCATTAGAGCATGGTCCCGAAAAGTGGGACCCGGTTTTCGCAAAAGATCATGCTTGAACAAGAAGTCACTATCGACACAGCCCTCGTGAGCCGGTTGGTCGCCACGCAATTTCCTCGATGGAAGGATCTTGCTGTCCGGCCGGTTGCATCAGGCGGATGGGACAACAGGACTTTTCATCTCGGAGACCATATGCTGGTGAGGCTGCCGAGTGCGGCCGCCTATGCCTTGCAGGTCGAAAAGGAACATCGCTGGCTGCCAAGGCTTGCGCCTCTGCTGCCGCTGCCTGTCCCTGTCCCGCTGGCGATGGGAGCCCCGGCCGACGAGTATCCCTGGCATTGGTCCGTCTACCGCTGGATCGAGGGCGAGACGGCGACGCTGGAGCGTATTGCCAGCCTGCCGCAATTCGCGGCCGGCCTGGCGCAATTCCTGGTCGCCCTGCAACGGGTCGATCCCGCCGGTGGACCGGCGCCAGGGCAGCACAACTTTTTTCGCGGCGGACCACTGAGCGTCTACGACGGTGAGACCCGGCAAGCAATTGCAGCCCTCGACGGCAGGATCGACACGGTCGCCGCGAGTGCGGTGTGGGAAGCAGCGCTTGCCGCGACATGGCACGGCGCGCCCGTCTGGTTCCACGGTGACGTCAGTTGGGGAAACCTGTTGGTCAGGCAAGGCGGCTTGAGCGCCGTGATCGACTTCGGGACTTCGGGCGTCGGCGATCCCTCGTGCGATTTGGCGATTGCGTGGACGCTCTTCGAAGGAAAAAGCCGAGAGGTGTTTCGCGCCGGTCTTCAGGCCGATGAGGCTACCTGGGCGCGGGGCCGTGGCTGGACGTTATGGAAAGCGCTGATTACGGTCGCCGGCCATATAGACATCAATCCAATCGAGGTTGAAAAGTCGCGACGCGTGATCGATGAAGTGCTTGCCGATCACCTCCGCGCGGATCGCCGCGGAGGGCACCGACACAGCGCCTGAAAAACTTGATTTCGCCACCGAAGCGGTGACAAGCTGCGTTCATGGAATGGCGCGACGAGGGAATTATTCTCGGCACCCGCAAGCATGGCGAAACCAGCGCCATTCTTGAGGTCATGACGCGTGCGCACGGCCGCCACCTCGGTCTTGTGCGCGGCGGCCGCTCGCGCAAGCAGCAGCCGGTTCTGCAGCCCGGCAACCGCGTCGACCTGTTGTGGCGGGCGCGGCTCGACGAACATCTTGGCACCTTCCAGGCCGAGGCGATCGAGATGAACGCCGCCCGGCTGATGGACAGCGCCGTCGCCATCTATGGGCTGCAGACCATGGCGGCGCATCTGCGCCTGCTGCCCGAGCGCGACGCGCATGACGGCCTCTACGAG
Organism: Mesorhizobium sp. WSM4815; assembly: GCF_055811575.1. Lineage (NCBI taxonomy): Bacteria > Pseudomonadati > Pseudomonadota > Alphaproteobacteria > Hyphomicrobiales > Phyllobacteriaceae > Mesorhizobium > Mesorhizobium sp. WSM4815. Next base: position 22,487 of record NZ_JBVVQS010000067.1, read on the forward strand.
ACGCTGGCCGTGATGATCGCCCATCTCGACGATGCGGACGCCGCCGGCGAACTAGTGGCGCGTTTCGAATTGCTGATTCTCGACGAACTCGGCTTCGGCCTCGATCTCAGCCAGTGTGCCGCGACCGGCGCCAGGCAGGACCTTGCCTATGTCTCGCCGAAGTCCGGGCGCGCCGTGTCGCGCCAGGCCGGCGCGCCATGGCGCGACAAGATGCTGGTGCTCCCCGCATTCCTGCAGCGCGGCTCCGGGCTGCGCGCCGATCCGGCGGCGATCGAGGACGCCTTCCGGCTGACCGGCTTCTTTTTTGCCCGCCATGTCTACGAGCCGCGCGGTATCGAGGCGCCCGGTGCCCGCACCGGCTTCCTCGCCGCCTTGCGCAAGCACCACGCGGCGGGCAAGGTGGTCGCCGGAGAAACCATTACATGAGCGAAGTGGAACTCTATCCCGGCCGGGTGTCGCCGCTCGGCCTCGGCACCATTCCGCACGGCGACATTCTCGAGTATACCGGCCTGGAATTGCTCCAGCGCATCATCGACAACAAATACCCGGCGCCACCGATTTCCTTCCAGCTCAGTTTCGACCTGACCGAAGTGTCGGAAGGACGCGCGGTGTTCCGCGGCATGCCAAACGAGCGCTATCTCAATCCGCTGGGCGGTGTGCATGGCGGCTGGGCTGCGACGCTGCTGGATTCGGCTCTTGCCTGCGCGGTGCAGACGCTGCTCGAAAAGGGCGAGGCCTATACCACGGCGGAGTTCAAGGTGAACCTGACGCGGCCGATCACGCCGAAGACCGGCGAAGTGGTGTGCGAGGGCAAAGTGGTGCACAGGGGCCGCACACTGGCGGTTTCGGAAGCAACGCTGAAGGATGCCAATGGCAAGCTGCTGGCGTTCGGCACTGAAACATGCTCGATCTTTCCGGCCGCCAATCTGGCGGCGGGCTGACTCGGCTGGCCGTCTGGCCGCCGTATTTGTCGGTCACTACTGGCTTGGTTTGGGGGAACCGGCATGTTCGAAAGCCTGATCGGCCTCGTCGCGATCATCGCGCTGTTCGTCATTATCTGGCGCCAGCAGAGCCGCATCGGCCTGATCGAGCGCGAACTTGGTGCGCTGCGCAGCCTCGTGCTTTCGGGCGTCCATGTTGGCCCGCCGCAGGCCAAGCCGGTAGAACAGCCCGCAAACGACAGCATGCCGGCAGACGCGGCAGTTGCGGCCGTCACCGACATTGCCCCGCCATCGGCGGCGGGCGAGGCTGAGGAAAAGCCGCCCACGCAGGTTGAAGCCGGAGAGGCTGCATCCGGACCGTGGGCTGCGGGTGAAGCGGCGCCGGCTGGGCCTGCACCTGCGCCACCGGCCGCAGCGACGGCGAAAGCGGCCCAAAAACCCGACATTGAAACGGCGCTCGGCACCCGCTGGGCGGTCTGGGTCGGCGGCATCGCGCTAGCGCTGGGCGGGCTGTTTCTGATCCGCTACACCATCGAGGCCGGCATTTTCGGTCCCGGCGTGCGGCTGAGCATGGCAGCAATGCTCGGGCTGGTGCTGGTCGCCGTCGGCGAGTTCATCCGCCGTACCGGCTTCAAGGTGCCGGTGCAGGGAGTCGCCGGCGCCTATATTCCGGCGATCCTGACGGCGGCCGGTGCTTTCATCCTGTTCGGCACGGTTTATGCCGCGCATGGCGTCTACGGCTTCATCGGGCCGGCGCTCGCCTTCACGCTGCTCGGCGCCATCGGTGTGGCGACGATCGCAGCAGCCCTCGTCCATGGCCAGGCGCTGGCCGGCGTCGGCCTGCTCGGCGCGGTGGTGACGCCCATGTTGGTCGCCTCGCAGGCGCCGAATCTTTGGGCGCTGTTCGGCTATTTGGCGATTGTGCTCGCCGCTACTGGCGTGATCGCCCGCCTGCGCGACTGGAAATTGCTGATGGCGGCAGCGTTCGTTGGCACCGGCCTGTGGACCATTCTTTACATGACCGATGCGCCGGGCACCAACCTGCCTGTCATCCTCTTTATCAACGCGGTGACCCTGGCCGTGCTCGCCCTCGTCTGGCTCGGCCGTCGCGGTGGCGAAGCAGGACCCGCCAGTGGCTTCGACTGGCCATCGGTCGCGCCTGGCTTCTTCGTCGGCCTTTCGGCGATGGCGCTGTTCGTCGACCCCGCATACGCTGCCGGCGATGCTCTGCCGGGAGCAGCCCTTATCGCAGCCCTGGTCGCGGTGGCGCTCTACCGGCCGCTGGCGCTGGCGCTTCTGCACGCCGCAGGGCTGGCGACGGTTCTGGTCTATCTCGGCATCATTCCGCCAACCTCTGTCGTTTCAGACTTTTCAGGTGGCGCTCTCGGCAGCGATGGCCTGCCGGCGGCAGTTGCCGATACGCTGATGCTCAGGATCGGCATCGTTCTCGGACTTGTGTTCATCGCAGCCGGCTTCTGGGCAGCGCGCAAATTTGCTGCATCGGCTCACGTCCGCGCCGCCTCATGGGCGGCATGGGGCGTTGTCGCACCGCTGGTCATTCTGTTGGCGCTCTGGTTCACCTTCGGCAATCTCGACCGCGATCTTGCCTACGCGGCGGTTGCAGCCATTCTGGTGGGGGTCTTCGCCACCGGCGGCGAGTGGATTGCGCGCGGTGAACAGCCGCCGCTGCAGGGCGGTGCGGCCGTCTCGTTCGCGCTTGGCGGGGCAGCAGTCGCTGCCTTGCTGATGCTCTACATGGCCTTTGGGTCCGGCTGGACGACCATGCTTCTGGGTGCCGCGGCCATCGTGCCGGCGCTGGCCACCCGCTGGCGCGCCTACCCGGCGCTCGGCTGGATTTCGGTCGCTGCGGTCATCGCGGTGCTCGGCCGCATCGCCTTCGATCCGACAATCGTCGGTGCTGAATTCCTGTCGAGGACGCCGGTGTTCAACTGGCTGCTGCCGGGCTACGGCGTGCCGGCGCTTGCCTTCGGCTTCGCCGCCTGGCAACTCGCCCGCACCACAAACGGCCGGCCACGCCTCGCCATGGAAGCGGGCGCAGCACTGTTTGCTGTGCTCACGGTTGCCATATTGGTGCGCCATGCCATGCATGGCGGCGTCATCGACATGGGTGCTGCGACGCTCGCCGAGCAGGCGATCTACACGCTGATCGCCATCGGCGCCGGCGCCATCCTGGTCGCCGTCGACATGCGCTCGCCAAGCTTGGTGCAGCGCTATGGTTCGCTTGCCGCGGGCGTCGTCTCGGTCGCCTTCATCGTCATCCAGCATTTTGTGGCGCTGAACCCGCTGTTTACCGACGAATCGACTGGCCGGATCCCGGTGTTCAACCTGCTGTTCCTCGCCTATCTCTTGCCGGCCCTCGCTGCCGGGGGGCTCGCGCTTTACGCACGTGACAAGCGGCCGAAATGGTATGCCGCGATGCTGGCGCTGGTGGCGGCGCTGCTCGCCTTCGTCTATGCGACGCTATCGGTGCGGCGGCTATTCAAGGGCGAGTTCATCGGCCTGTGGAGCGGCCTCGGCCAGCTCGAGACCTACACCTATTCCGCGCTGTGGCTGATCATCGGCGTGGCGCTGCTAACCGCCGGCGTCTGGCTGAAGTCGCAGGTGCTGCGCGTTGCGTCGGCCGCCCTGATCTCGGTCGCTGTCTTGAAGGTGTTCCTCTTCGACATGTCGGAACTGGAAGGCGTACTGAGGGCGCTGTCCTTCATCGGCCTCGGCGCGGTGCTGATCGGCATCGGCCTGTTTTATCAGCGACTGCTGACAAGAGCGGCGAGAGGAACCTAAGGGATCGTCTGTTTGAATGTCCAATAAAATGGAATAGTTGAAGGTTCAGCAGGAGATATTCAAAAGTGCCTCTCTATATTCGCGACAAAGAAGTGGATGCGCTGGCCGCAAAATTGCAGTGCGAGATCAACGCTGCCAGTAAAACGGAAGCAGTGCGGATTGCACTTTTGCATGAACTTGAGCGTAACCACGCCCGCAAGCCTTTGCGTGACAGGATTGCGGTGTGGCAGGAGAAGTGTGCCGCGTTGGGGCCATCCGACCCCAACTTCGACATGAAGGCATTCACCGACGAGGCATGGGGAGACTGACGTTGGCGAGCCCGATCCGGGCGGTTCAACTGTGAGTGCCAATACGGCGTGGGATATTCCGCAGCGCTGGGGGATGCGAAGGAACTCGACGGCTCGATTGTAGATCGCTGCGCTTTCCCGCACATGCCACGACTCTGCCCTCCCTCTCAATCCCACCGGGAATAAACCAGTCCGCGCCAGCGTTATCTTGTTGCTTGGGTGACCGGGGCGGCGGACCGCTTCGCGCTGGCCGCTTGCGCCGCGCCGTGAAGGCGCGTTCAATCGGATGAACAAGGGCGACCTCAGAACCAGCGGTCATGGACGAAAAAAAGGCAGCAATCCTGAGCGAGATACCACGCCTGCGCCGTTATGCGCGCTCGCTGCTGCGCGATCGCGATTCCGCCGACGATCTCGTTCAGGACTGTCTCGAACGGGCGCTTGTGCGGCTCGACAATTGGCAGACTGGAGAAAGCCCCAGGAGGTGGCTGTTTACGATCATGCATCATTTGTTCATCGACCAGATGCGCAAGGTGAACCGGCGCGGCGAAGCAGCGATCCTGCCGCTGGAAGCGCGCGAGGCGCAGGCAGCGCCCGCTGAGCAGGTGGAGAGCATCGCCTCGCGCGAGATCATCGACGCGTTGCAGGCGATCAGCCCCGATCGGCGCGCAGCACTGGTCATGGTCGCCATCGAAGGCTTTTCCTATGCCGAGGCCGCCAACATCCTCGGCGTTCCGGCCGGCACGCTGATGTCGCGCATCGCGCGCGGGCGTGACGAATTGCGCGGGTTGCTGGATGATGCCGCGCGTCGCCGGGCGATAAGGATCGTGGAGAAATGACCCGGCGCGACTTTTCCGAACGCGACATCCATATGGCCCTCGATGACGAGCTGCCGGTTGACGAGCGCGTGGCTTATGATGCCTGGCTCGAGGCCAATCCTGAAATGAAGGCGAGGAGCGTCCGCTATGTCGCCGACCGCGCAGCGCTGCGCGCCGCCTTCGTCGGCGTGCTCGACGAGCCGGTGCCGGCGCGGTTGCAAAATATCGTGTTCGGTGAGGCGCCGGTCAAGACGGCGGCATCGCGCTCGCGCTGGTGGCGGGCGGCTGCCGCAGCGGCGATGCTGGCCATTGGCGGCGTTGGCGGTTATGTCGCCGGCATCGACCATCTCGGTCTGGAAGACCCGGTCGAGGACCAACTCGCCGAACAGGCGATCGCAGCCCATGTCCTCTATGCCGCCGAGCAACGGCATGCGGTGGAAGTGCCGGCCAGCGACAAGGATCATCTGCAGAACTGGCTGTCCAATAGGGTCGGCCTGAAGCTGGTCGCACCGGATCTGGCGGCGCAAGGATTCCAGCTCGTCGGCGGTCGGCTGCTGCCCGCTGGCGAGAGCAAGGCCGCGATGTTGCTTTATGAGGACGCCAAGGGCGAGCGCATCTCGCTGTTCGTCACAGCGGAATCGGCCGAGAAGACCAAGGGCACTTATGGAGCGGAAGAAGACGGCCCCGAGGCGATCTACTGGTTGGACAAGGGCTATGGCTGCGCCGTCGTCGGCTCGCTGCCGCGCGCGCAGCTGACTGCAGTGGCGAAGAGCGCCTACAGCCAGCTTGTCGCCGGGCTTGCCGGCTGAGCTGCGCTGTTTTTCAAAGCTTGCGTCTACAGCGCCGCGTCTTTGGACACGCAAAGGACGCTGTAGCACTTTAATTTGCGCATCATCCTTTCCGAAAATCGATTTCGATTTTTTTGGGGGTCATGCGCCGCCGAAACTGTCACAATTCAGCCCGAATCGAGGTGCGATAGCGCTTGACGGATGCTGGCGCTTCGGCTGTGTTGTCGACACTTCTGACCAGGCCTTTCCAAGAATCCAATCGAGGTTTTCCAAGCCCGCATGCCTGCCGAGATTCGCACGGCCCGCGCGTCCGACGTCGATGACCTCGCGGCGATCGAAAAAGCTGTTTTCTCTGGCGACCGCATTTCCCGCCGCTCCTTTCGTCAGTTGATCGAACGCGAGACCGCCGAGATGCTGGTTGCCGAAAACGACGGCCGCGTCGCCGGCTATGCGGTCGTGCTGTTTCGCAAGGGCAGCGGAGTCGCGCGGCTCTATTCCATCGCTACCGGTCCGCTTTTCGGCGGGCTCGGCATTGGCCGCATGCTGCTGGAACGCGCCGAGGACGCCGCCTTCGAGCACAACCGCATGATGCTGCGTCTCGAGGTGCGCGAGGACAACAGCCGAGCCATCCGCATTTACGAGCAGAGCGGCTACCGCAAGATCGGCCGCGAACCGGGCTATTACGAGGACGGCGCCACGGCGCTGCGCTACGAAAAGACCTTGCGCGGCGACATTCCGGTTGCCACCAGGGTGCCGTTCTACCAGCAGACCTGCGATTTCACTTGCGGCCCGTGCTGCCTGATGATGGCGATGGCCAATTTCGATGCCGGCTTCGTGCCCGACCCGGTGATGGAAATCCGTTTGTGGCGCGAGTCGACCACCGTTTTCATGATGTCGGGGCCGGGCGGCTGCGAGCCGTTCGGCCTCGCCGTTGCCGGCCACGAAAGCGGGCTCTCTGCCGAGATATATGTCTCCTTCCATGGTGCGCTGTTCCTGCAGTCGGTGCGCAGCCAAGACAAGCGCCGGGTGATGGAACTGGCGCAGGTCGACTTTCGCCGGCGCGCGGAACGTTACGGTATCCCGGTGAATTACCGTCCATTCGCCATCGACGATATCCGCGCCGCAATCGCAGAAGGAAAACTGGTGTTGGTCCTGATCAGCGGCTTCCTTATGTTCGGCAAGAAGGTTCCGCACTGGGTGCTGGCCATCGGCGACGATGGCGACCATATCCTGATCCACGATCCCTGGGTCGAAGACGAGAGACAGGAGACCATCCTTGATGCCGCCAACATTCCGGTGCCTTACGGCATCTTCATGAACATGGCGCAATTCGGTCGCGATGGATTGCGTGCCGCCATAATCCTCGGAAAGCGCTGAAGACAATGACCTGGGTCATCCTTACCGGCCGGCAGAACGATCTCGATCAGGTGGCGACTCCGCACAAGATCATCACCAATCGCGACTATCTCGCGCATCCGGCGCTGTTTCGCGGCCAACGGCCGAAAGTCATCAACCTGTCGAACAATTACGGCTACCAAAGCCGCGGCTACTATGCCTCGCTGCTCGCCGGTTCGCGCGGTCACAAGGTCATTCCGACGGTCGAGACGATGATCGACCTGTCCGAGCGCAAGCTCTACGAGCATGCGCTGCCGGAACTGGAACTCGCGCTCAACAAATGCCGCAAGGATCTGGGCGGAGCCTTTCCGCAAAAAGTCTGCATCTTTTTCGGCATCGGCTCGTCGAGGATTTGGGATCGCTTCGCCAAGCTTTTGTTCGACTGGTTCCGGGCGCCGGCGCTGGAAGTCCATATCACGGACAACGCCGAATGGGCGTCGATCCGCAAGATCGGCTTCCATCCGCTGGCCAGGATGACCGAGGAGGAAGAAAAGCGCTTTCTTCAGTGCCTTGAGACCTACACCAGCCGCGAGTGGCGTGACACCAAGGGCCGCACGCCGGCGCGCTACACCTTCGCCACGCTGGTCGATCCGCATGAGGAGTTGCCGCCATCGGAGATCTCGTCGCTGCGCTATTGGGCCAAGATCGCCGAGAAGATGGGCGTCGAAATCGAGCCGATCACCAAAAAAGATCTGGCCAAGCTCGCCAACTACGACGCGCTGTTCATCCGCGAGACGACTTCGATCTCCAATCACACCTACCGCTTCGCGCGCCGCGCCCAGCAGGAAGGCATGCCGGTCATCGATGATCCGCTGTCGATGATCCGCTGCACCAACAAGGTCTATCTCAACGAGCTGATGACCTACAACAAGGTGCCGGTGCCGCCGACGGTGATGATCGCCGGCATCTCGGACCTTGAAGTGGCGGCGCAGACGCTGGGCTTTCCGCTGGTGCTGAAAATCCCGGACTCGTCGTTTTCACGCGGCGTCAAGAAATGCGCCACCTTTGAGGAGCTGAAGACGCTTGCCACCGAATGGCTGGAGGATTCCGATCTCCTGATCGCACAGAAATTCATTCCGACCCAATATGACTGGCGCGTCGGCGTGCTCGGCGGCCAGCCGCTGTTTGCCGTGCACTACCTGATGGCCAAGAAGCACTGGCAGATCGTCAACCACAAGGCCAACGGCAAGCCCGACCAGGGCGGCATCAAGACCTTCACCTTGAAGGAGGCGCCGGCCCATGTCGTCGAGACGGCGGTGAAGGCGGCGCGCTGCATCGGCGATGGCCTCTACGGCGTCGACCTCAAGGAGACCAAGGACGGTGTCTTCGTCATAGAGGTCAACGACAATCCCAACCTAGACCATGGCTGGGAAGATTCCGGCGAAAAAGACGAGGTCTGGGTGCGGCTGACGCAGTGGTTCCTGGAGCGGCTCGACCGACAGGGACGGTAGCAGGGGTTCTATCCGATCGACGCCCCCAGCCTTCTATCCGTCGCGGCAGGCTCACACCTTCGGCTCCCCGCCCAAACACGGCGCTGTATCCCCTCAGCGTTTTTCAGTCGGCCGGCTGCACTGTTTGGCGCCGCGATTTCTCGATTGCCGCATACCGTTTGAGAAACGCGTTTTGCGCCCAGGTCACCGAACGCGGGGTGAAATCGAAGCGGTCGGCATTGAAGCCGCGCGGCCGGCCGAAGAATTCGGTCGCCTCGGCGGTCGAAAAACCGGCAAGCAGCGTCGCCTCGAAATAGGCGGCGATCTGGTCGGCGCGCTTGATCTCCTTGCGCAGGCCCGCAACCGGTTCGACCGGCAGCAAAAAGCGCAGATGGATGGCACGCTGCAGCCTCAGCTCGCACTCCTTGTAGCTGCCGCCCATCACCGATTTGAACGGTGAGATCATGTCGCCGATGACATATTCCGGCGCGTCGTGCAACAAAGCCGCCAGCCGCGCATCGGCTGGGGCGTCCGGCACCAGCTCGCCGAAAAGCGCCTCGACCAGCAGCGAATGCTGGGCGACGGAAAAGGCGTGATCGCCGATGGTCTGGCCATTCCAGCGGGCGACGCGGGCAAGCCCATGGGCGATGTCCGAAATCTCGATGTCGAGCGGCGAGGGGTCGAGCAGATCGAGCCGCCGGCCCGACAGCATGCGCTGCCAGGCGCGCGGCGGCGCGCCGGGACGGTCGGCCGCCATCAGGCCTCCTCCGCGCCGACGGATTCCTGCGGGCCAACGGTTTCCATCGGAAAAGTGAATTTCGCCCAGGCCGGGATGGTGAGCGACACCGGGACGTCATCCGCCATGATCGGCTGGCCGGAGTCGAGCGCTGCCTTGACGCGGTCGATGCGGGCTATGGCGAGGCTCGCCGTGCCGGCGGCCGTGCCAAGCGTGCCGACCGGTCGCCCTGCAACTGTCAACTCTGTGCCAGGAGCGGGCAGGGGCCGTTCGGCCGAAACGATCAGCACCCGCCGTCTGGCGGTGCCGCGATGCTGCATCCGCGAAACCACCTCCTGGCCGACATAGCAACCCTTCCTGAAGCCGACGCCGCCGGTCTCGTCGAGCAGCACATCATGCGGGAAGGCGTCGCCGAGCTGATAGTCGCTGCCACTTTCGGCAATCCCATGGGCGATGCGCAGAGCTTGCCATGCGGCCGGGTCGCCGCCGGCGGCAGCGGCGCCATAAAAGCGATTGACGACTGCGTCGCGGAACCGTGCATCGGCAACCGGCGTTGAATCAAACTGCGAAGCAGTTGAATCATCGCCCCAAACAACAGCGACAAGTCCCTGATCTGCCTTGGCGATCTCGACCTTGGCGCGCAATTTGTAGAGCATCAGCCGGCGTATGAAATCGTCTGATATATCGGATCGGCATTCGAGGCGGAACAAATTCTCGCCAGCGCGGGAGATCAGGAAGTCGAACAGAATCTTGCCTTGCGGCGTCAGCAAAGCGCCCGGCTTTGCCTCGCCGGCAGCCAGCGCGTCGAGGTCGGTGGTCAGAATGTTCTGCAAAAAACTCTCGGCATCCGGGTCTGACACGGAAATGAGCGCGCGGTCTTTCAACTGGGCAAAGGGCATGGGCGGAAAAGAACCTGATCTTGCAAAACGGTCGGCCATTACGTAAGCCGCTGGCACTCCCCCCGCAAGAGACCGGATCAGCATGGCCACGACCTACGACCTCATCCTGACAGGCGGCACGGTGGTCAACCACGACGGCGAAGGCCGGCGCGACATCGGCATCAACGGCGGGCGCATCGCCGCTATCGGCGATCTCGGCCAGGCTTCCGCTGGCGAAACGGTCGACTGTCGCGGCCTGCACATCCTGCCGGGCGTCGTCGACAGCCAGGTGCATTTCCGCGAGCCGGGGCTGGAGCACAAGGAAGATCTGGAGACAGGTTCGCGGGCAGCGGCGCTGGGCGGTGTCACCGCCGTCTTCGAGATGCCCAACACCAACCCGCTGACCACCAGCGAAGCAGCGCTTGCCGACAAGGTTCGGCGTGCCACCGGCCGCATGCATTGCGACTTTGCCTTCTGGGTCGGTGGCACCCGCGAGAACGCAAAGGACGCCGGCGACCTTGAGCGGCTACCCGGTGCTGCCGGCATAAAAGTGTTCATGGGCTCGTCGACCGGTGACCTTTTGGTCGAGGACGATGAAAGCGTTGCCTCGATCCTGAGGAATACGCGCCGCCGTGCGGCCTTCCACTCCGAGGACGAATTCCGGCTGCGCGAGCGGCTCGGCGAACGCATCGAGGGCGACCCGGCCTCGCATCCTGTGTGGCGCGACGAGATCGCCGCCTTACGCTGCACCGAGCGCCTGGTGCGCATTGCGCGCCAGGTTCGAGCCCGCATCCACGTGCTGCACATCTCGACCGCCGAGGAGATTGTTTTCCTCGAACAGCACAAGGACGTCGCGACCTGCGAGGCGACGCCGCATCATCTGACGCTGAGCGCGGATGATTATGCGCAGCTTGGCACGCTGATCCAGATGAACCCGCCGGTGCGCGCATCGCGCCACCGCGACGGCATCTGGCGCGGCATTGCGCAAGGCATTGTCGATGTGCTGGGTTCCGACCATGCCCCGCACACGCTGGCCGAGAAGGCGAAACCCTACCCGGCCTCGCCGTCGGGCATGACCGGCGTGCAGACGCTGGTGCCGATCATGCTCGATCACGTCAATGCTGGCCGGCTGACGTTGCAGCGTTTCGTCGACCTGTCCAGCCACGGCCCGCAGCGTATCTTCGGCATGGCCAGGAAAGGCCGCATCGCCGCCGGCTACGACGCCGATTTCACGATCGTCGATCTGAAGCGCCGCGAGACCATCACCAATGCGCAGGCAGGCTCGAAGGCCGGCTGGACACCCTATGACGGAAGGCGGGTGACTGGCTGGCCGGTCGGCACGATCGTGCGCGGCCGGCGCGTAATGTGGGAAGGCGAGATCGTCACACCCGGACAGGGCAGTGCGGTGGAGTTTTCCGAGGCGCTGGCGGTATAGAGCGGCGGACTTTCAAATCGCATCGTCCCGCCGCTTATCTTCTGTTTGAGCATCGGATTTTCCCAAAACCGGTATCCACTCCGATGCTCCGGGCGGGCTTGAGGGTAGGAGAGGCTATGCCGCTCAGTCTCCGGCGACGAAAAACGTCCACTGTCCATCCGGGGTGATGCCGACGCGGTAGAAGATGTAGGCACCGAACTGCTTCATGCTGTCATAGTCGCCGGCGGTGACGATCTTGAACAGCTCGACCCGCTGCCTGGCGTCGAGCTTGTCCAGCGGCAGCGCGAAGAAATATGGCCAGACATAGAGCTCCTGCGGCGTGCCGACATCGACATGGACATAGCCGGCACTGAGCACCTCTTCCAGGATGGCGAGGATTTCCTGGCCTTCCGCGTCGCCCGAAAGCCCTTTCAGGAAGGTGATCGGATCGCCTTCGATCTCGGCCAGCGACAATTGGGTCATCGCATCGCCCTGGCCGATCAGCGGCCGGAGTTTTTCGATGTCGCCGCTCTTGCAGGCCCCGATAATCAAATCGTGCATGCGCCTGACCGGCTCCGGCAGCTTGCCGAGATCGTAGACGACCTCGGGCAAGGGTTCATCCGGGTCGACTTGCGGATTGGCTATGCCACCATCGTCTGTTGGCCCGCCCGGTTCGACCTGTTCCCGTTCGTCGGGTGGCGTCGGTTGGCTCGCCGCAGGCGGCGTCGCGCCGAGCGGGCCGGGCGTCGGCACCGCGGTTCCGGGCGGCGACATGTCGTCGTCGGCGGGCGGCGTGACTGGCGAGGGCAGGTCCTCGCGCTTGATTTCACTCAAAGCATAGGCGGGGCTGATTGCGAGGCAAAGCGCCAGCGGAAACGCGGCGCAAAAAGCGGCAAGCCGGATGCTGAGGGCCAAGCCACGCGGCTGGCCTGACGTCGAAAAATTCACCGCCTGCCTCTCCATGATTCCGTCCAGCTGCCCAGGCCCGCCCAGGTGCCCGGGGCATGACGCCCAAGCGGCACGCCGTCATCGAAAAGCCTGATGCCAATCAGTGCCGCAGCCGTCCCGGCTCGAAGGCCCCAGCTATCACCTTTTCACGCATGCGGTCGAGCAAGGCAAGGGCTGAGGTCTCGCCATTGGCGCGCAGCATCTCGCCGAACGCGGTTTCGAGGGCCGCCTCGGCGATGATTTCCGTCTCGATTCCGGCCGAAAGCCCTTCCGCCCAGGCCTCGCTGTGGCTTTCCACTGCAGTCAGGCGCTTTTCTTCCCTGACCAGCGCGTCGATGTCGTTGACGCCATGTTCCATTGCGATGTCCACCCTTTTCAAGCGGCGATCCGGCGGATGCGGATCAGGCTTGGGCTGTCCCTTTTACTCGCAGGTTAAGTAAGTACTTGTAAATACGACATTTCTGGGGTCGTTTCGACAAGGGTTCGTCACGTTTTGCAAACCTGCGTTCGATCCGATTCAAAACTTAGCCGATTAGGCCGGCGAGCGGGATGAAAACCTTCAGTTTGAGTTAATTCCACATCCGTGCCGTAACGTTTCGTTAACACCGTTGCAGAAGTGCAACACAACAATTGCACCAAGACGCCACCAGACACAAGCGGGCCGGGACACAAGCAGGGGGAGCCAGGCTCAGTTGCCGTAGCGCGAGGCGATGTCGCGCGACAGCGTCTCGCCTTCCTTCATGTAGCGGCTGATGGCTTCGGTCGCCGAGGCGGTACACTGTGTATAGGTGCCGCCAAAGGAGCGGTAGCCGCGGTTGAAGCTGGCGATGAAGCGGGCGCGCCGCTCCGGGTTCGGGTTTTCCGAAGCAATCAGCTTCTCCATCTCGACCCGCCATTGGTCGCCCTTCTCCCCGCACAGATTACGCAGGAAATGCAGCGACCCAAGCACCTCGGCCAGCCGCATCAGCCCCGGCTCGAACGATGACTCGGCGGCCATGGCCGGCCGCGCCCCGATTGCCGTACTGGCGGCGAGGCAAGCTGCAAGGAAAACCGATGCGCGGATCATAAGTCTATGTGGCCAAACAATTTGTCGCCTGCAAGGCGATTTTGAAGGTTACGCGCCTGTTTTCCTGAGCAATTCGTCGGCAACGGCAAACACCGAAGCGGCAATCGGCAGCGCCGTCATTTCGCTGAGTGTATAGAAGGCGGCGGTCTCGGCGTCGTCGCTGGCCACGGGCTCGCCGCCGGCATAGGTGGCGCCGAATACCGTCAGCAGATAGTCGACCGGGTGCCCGTCGCTGCCGCCGTCGATGTGGATTTCCCGAAGGCGGCGGTAGTTGTGCGCATGCAACCCGGTTTCCTCCAGCAATTCGCGCTGCGCGGCTTGTTCCAGCGTTTCGCCGGCCTCGACCTTGCCGCCTGGAAACGCGTAGAATCCTTGCGAAGGCTGCCGCGCCCGCTTGACCAGCAGCACCGTGTCGCCGCGGACAATGGCGACCGATACAGCCGGGAGTATTTTGCGCATCTCGTCCATGGATCTCCGATCGCCATTTGCCGCAGCCGGTTGTGGACCGGTCGGCGAGAGCAAGCATTAGCGGTTGCGCAACGCCGGTTCCATCGCCACCTTCACATCCGACCAATCCAACGAGTTTTTAGCTTATGTGCGGACGCTTCGCCTTGACCGCCACGCCGGACCGGGCCGCCGCTTTTCTCGGTCTGCCAGAACTGGAGGATTTCCCGCCCCGCTACAACATCGCACCGACGCAGCCGGTGCTGATGGCGATTGCAGGCGTGCCGCGGGCGTCAGGCTCGAAACTTCCAGACCGGCAGCCGATGCTGGTGCGCTGGGGGCTGATCCCGGCGTGGGTGAAGGACACGCGTGAGTTTCCGTTGCTGTTCAACGCGCGCGCGGAGGGAGCAGCGCAAAAGGCCTCGTTTCGCGCCGCCATGCGCCATCGCCGCGCTTTGGTGCCGGCTTCCGGCTTCTACGAATGGCGTCAATCAGGCGGCAAGCGGGGACAGCCCTATTGGGTGCGGCCGAAGCATGGCGGGCTTGTCGCCTTCGCCGGACTGATCGAGACCTATGCCGAGCCGGGCGGCTCGGAGATGGACACCGGCGCCATCCTGACCGTCAACGCCAATGCCGACATTGCCCATATCCACGACCGGATGCCGGTGGTGATAGATCCGCAGGATTTCGCCCGCTGGCTGGATTGCCGCACGCTCGAGCCGCGCGACGTGGCCGACCTGCTCAAACCGGCACAACTCGATTTCTTCGAGGCCGTCCCGGTTTCCGACCTCGTCAACAAGGTCGCCAACACCGGGCCGGAGATTCAGGAAAGGTGGCCGGAGTTCGAGAAGGCCAGGCGCCGGAAGCCGGGCGCCGACGACAGTCAGATGAACTTGTTTCAGCAGTAGCTGCTATTTTCTGGGGCGCTTCAGCGCCTTCATTGCCGGCGCTGCCATTTCCTGGCGAACCCCGCCGGCCGCACGTCACATCAGGCAGCGCGCGGCGAGGTGATCTTCTGCACCGGCTTCTTCTTCTTCGCTGTGTGGAGAAGGGCGGCGACGATCGCCGCCGGGCCGATCGCCCGGTATTGGCTGGCGAGCGCCGGTTGCTTGGCGCTGCTGGAGTCCTGCTTGGCTCGAGGCATCTTTCTCTTCCCTGGTAACGTCTTCGTGTCCGCGTTTGCTGGTCGAATCCGACCAAATCGTGACATCTGCTGATCTAGCCGGTGAATGTTTCATGACTGTGCCGAGATGTTTAATAAAATGTTTCGCCGCGTCATTACCTGTGATCCAGCGGCTCTTTTGCCGAAAGTTGCGACTTGACGGCAACACTGGCTGAGGCGATAAAGCCGCTCATGAGAACGTCTTTCGCCATTTGTGGCATCTGCATTATTGGCTAGCTTCGCGCTGGTCCGGACGTTTTCGCCTATCTTCCTTCTAGAGTGGACAAACGCCCCGGCCAGCAGGCTGGTGGCTGATTTGCGTCTCGGCGCAAGTGGCCCCAACCAAAAAGTAACGCACCGGGAAGGCACGAATGTCTGACGCATCGAAGGGCCTGCGCCTCTACAACACGCTGACGCGGACCAAGGAGGATTTCTTCCCGATCGATCCGCGCAATGTGCGCATGTATGTCTGCGGCCCGACGGTCTACGACTTTGCCCATATCGGCAACGCGCGGCCGGTGATCGTCTTCGACGTGCTGTTTCGTCTGCTGCGCCATCTCTACGGGCAAGCGCACGTCACCTATGTGCGCAACATCACGGATGTCGACGACAAGATCAACGACCGCGCACTGCGCGATTTCGGCACCGAGATTGCCTCGGGAAAGCTGTCGCTGAACGAGGCGATCCGGCGGGTCACCGAAAAGACCGCCGACCAGTTCCACAAGGATGTGGCGACGCTCGGCTGCCTGCAACCTACGGTCGAGCCGCGCGCCACTGAATTCGTCGAGCCGCGCGCAGATGGCAAAGTCGACATGATCTCCTTGATTCAACGCTTGATCGAACGCGGCCATGCCTATGTTGCGGCAGGCGAAGTTCTGTTCGACACGGCTTCGATGCCGGACTACGG
The DNA here is from genome assembly GCF_055811575.1 of Mesorhizobium sp. WSM4815. Lineage (NCBI taxonomy): Bacteria > Pseudomonadati > Pseudomonadota > Alphaproteobacteria > Hyphomicrobiales > Phyllobacteriaceae > Mesorhizobium > Mesorhizobium sp. WSM4815. The sequence goes on from NZ_JBVVQS010000067.1 coordinate 38,500, forward strand.
CCAATTGTCGAAACGCAATCTCGACGAGCAGCAGGCCGGCGCTCGCGTCGCCGTCGATCCGCATAAGAAGAACCCTGGCGATTTCGTGCTGTGGAAGCTGTCCTCGCCGGAAGAGCCGGGCTGGGACAGCCCGTGGGGCAGGGGCCGCCCGGGCTGGCACATCGAGTGCTCGGCGATGTCGGCCGCCTATCTCGGCGAGGTCTTCGACATTCATGGCGGCGGGCTCGACCTGATCTTCCCGCACCACGAGAACGAAATTGCACAGTCGCGCTGTGCCCATGGCACCGAGGTAATGGCCAAGGTGTGGATGCACAACGGCTTCCTGCAGGTCGAGGGGCAGAAGATGTCCAAGAGCCTGGGCAACTTCTACTCGATCAACGAGTTGCTGGAGACGGAGACCTTTGGCGGCCGCAAATGGCCGGGCGAGGTGCTCAGGCTGGCGATGCTGATGACGCATTATCGCGAGCCGATCGATTTTTCCGTGCGCAAGCTGGAAGAGGCGGAAAATACACTGCGCAAATGGAAGCGGGCGGCGGATCTGGCACCGGCGGCGGCCAATCAATTGCCGGTCGAAGTGGTGGAAGCCTTGTCGGACGATCTCGCAACCTATTCCGCGTTCCAGGTGCTGACGCAACTGGCCGGCGAGGCTGTGGATTCCAATGCTGCCGGTGGCGGCAACGCCGCCGCGGGCAACCATGCTGCCGCTTCGCTGAAGGCGGCACTGTCGTTCCTCGGCTTCGACGTTGCGCCGGCCAAGGTTGATGAAGATGCCATCGCCAGGGCCATCGCCAGGCGCCTGGAACTGATCGCCGCCAAGAACTGGGCCCAGGCCGACCGCATTCGCGACGAGCTTTTGGCGCAGGGCGTGCAACTGAAGGACGGCAAGGATCCGGTCACCGGCGAGCGCGTGACGACGTGGGAGGTAAAGCGATGAGAGGGGTTGGCGGACGGTTGGCGAAAGCGCCGGTGACGGCCGATCTCCCCCCTTGCGGGGGAGATGTCCGGCAGGACAGAGGGGGGTGGGAAGGATCGCCAACATTCGATGTCTCCCATTCGCAACCGGAAACCAGCCCGAGGGCGTGGCTGCGATCGGTTGATAGGCTGGAGGGACAGCACCCCCCTCTGCCCTGCCGGGCATCTCCCCCGCAAGGGGGGAGATCGGCCCTCATCGATGCTTTCGCCAATCACGAAGACGAGGGTGCCTAATGGGTCACGACCTCGTTCCATCGCGCCAGCGCAAGAATGCAAAATCCATGCGTCATGTGATGACCGACGCCGAGTTGAAACTTTGGAACGAGCTTCGCGCACATCGATTGATGGGGCTTGGCTTTCGCCGGCAGGTGCCGATCGGACCGTACATTGTTGATTTTGCCTGTCCGACACACAACTTGATCGTCGAGGTTGACGGCAGCCAGCACGCGGATCCCGAAAACGTCGAGCGTGACGTGGCACGAAGCGCCTACTTGAAGGCCAGCGGCTGGACCATCCTGCGTTTCTGGAACGACAACGTCATTCGCGACATCGACAACGTCTGCCAGCACATCGTCATCGAAGCCGGCCTGGCCGCTGCCGAAATGCCGGCCGGCGAAGCAGCGAGGGAGGTAGTTCCATGATCGACCATCTTGGCATCACCGTTTCCGATTTCGACGTGTCGAAAGCTTTCTACGACAGGGCGATGGCGCCGCTCGGTGCCTCGCTGCTCTACATGGTGCCGCAGGAATACACCGGTGGCGCCATGGTCGGCGGCTATGGCCGCGACCGGCCGGTGTTCTGGCTGCATCAAGGCAAGGACAAGCCGAAGGACCGCCAGCATGTCGCCTTCACCGCGCGCAGCCGCGCTGAAGTCGATGCCTTCCACGCCGCCGCCATCGCCGCCGGCGGCAAGGATAATGGTGGGCCGGGCCTTCGTCCGCACTATCACGCGAACTACTATGGCGCCTTTGTCTTCGACCCCGACGGCAACAATGTCGAAGCCGTCTGCCATGCCCCGGAGTGAAGTGATGAGCCTGGATAACAGACCGGTCTACACAGGCGGCTGCCAGTGCGGCGCCGTGCGTTTCCGTGTCGAAGGCGCGCTGGGCGACGCCTCCGTCTGTCATTGTCGCATGTGCCAGAAAGCAAGCGGCAATTTCTACCTGCCGCTGGTGTCGGTGCGTGGCGCAAAACTCGACTGGACGCGCGGCGCGCCCAAACGCTTTCGTTCCTCCAACGCCGCCTGGCGCGGTTTTTGCGCCGATTGCGGCACGCCGCTGACCTTCGAGGCGCCCGACGGCATCGCACTCGCCATCGCGGCCTTCGACCATGCGGAGGAGATCGCGCCGACCGTCCAGTGGGGCACCGAAGCAAAACTCCCCTATATCGATCACATCCACGAACTGCCTGGCGAGGAGACGATGGCCGATGTTTCGTCGTCCTCCTATCTCGCCGATCTCGTTTCTTACCAGCACCCCGACCACGACACCGATCAATGGCCGCCGGAGGAAAGATCATGACCGAAACCGTTCGAACCGGCGGCTGCCAGTGCGGCGCCGTGCGTTTCCGCATTCGTGGGGCGCTTGGACGCCCTTCCATCTGCCATTGCCGCATGTGCCAGAAACAGTTCGGTTCTTTCTTCGGCGCGCTGGTGACGGTGCCGAAGGACGGTGTCGAATGGGTGCGCGAGGAGCCGAGTTATTTCCAGTCGTCGGTCAACATCGATCGCGGCTTTTGCAGCCGCTGCGGCACGCCGTTGACCTACAGGCAGCCTGGCGGGCTCGAGATCGCCATCGGCGCATTTGACGATCGCTCCGACCTCGCACCGCAGATCCAGATCAACTATGCCGCCCGGCTGCCTTGGGTGGAGAAGATCTTCGACGCGCCGGTCCATGACGATCCTGACTACTACACCCGGCAGGAATCGATCATCTCCTTCCAGCATCCGGATCACGAGACGGCCAATTGGCCGCAGCAGGGCCTGAAATTATGAGCAATGACCTGCGCAGCCTCTATCCGGAGATCGAGGCCTTCGACTCAGGCATGCTCGATGTCGGCGATGGCCATCAGGTCTATTGGGAGCGTTCCGGCACCAGGGGCGCCAAGCCGGCCGTGTTCCTGCATGGCGGACCGGGCGGCACCATTTCGCCAAAGCACCGACGGCTGTTCGATCCGAAGCTTTACGATGTCATCCTGTTCGACCAGCGCGGCTGCGGGAAGTCGACGCCCAACGCCTCGCTCGAAGCCAACACCACCTGGCATCTGGTCGCCGACATCGAGCGCCTGCGCGACATGTGCAGCTTCGACAAATGGCTGGTGTTCGGCGGCTCGTGGGGCTCGACCCTGGCGCTGGCCTATGCCGAGACGCACCCCGAGCGGGTCAGCGAACTGGTCGTGCGCGGCATCTACACACTGACGCGCGCGGAGCTCGAATGGTATTACCAGTTCGGCGTCTCGGAAATGTTTCCCGACAAATGGGAGCGCTTCCTGGCGCCGATCCCTGAGGCCGAGCGCGGCGACATGATGGCCGCCTATCGCAAGCGGCTGGTCGGCAGCGACCGCAAGGCACAGGTCGAGGCCGCCCGCGCCTGGAGCCTGTGGGAAGGCGAGACGATCACGCTGTTGCCCGATCCGGAAACCAGCAGCCGGTTTGGCGAAGACGATTACGCCGTCGCCTTCGCCCGCATCGAGAACCATTATTTCGTCCATGCTGGCTGGCTTGAGGAAGGGCAGCTGCTGCGTGATGCCTTCAAGTTGAAGGACATCCCCGGCACCATCGTCCATGGCCGCTACGACATGCCGTGCCCGGCGCGCTATGCCTGGGCGCTGCACAAGGCGTGGCCGAAGGCGGACTTCCATCTGGTCGAGGGCGCCGGCCATGCCTATTCGGAGCCGGGCATCCTCGACCGGCTGATCCGGGCGACGGATAAGTTTGCGGGGAAATGATCATGGGCCGCGAGCGCCTCTATCTCTTCGACACCACACTGCGCGATGGCCAGCAGACGCCGGGCATCGACTTTTCGGTCGAGGACAAGATCGCCATCGCCGGGCTGCTTGACGCGTTCGGCGTCGACTATATCGAAGGCGGCTATCCCGGTGCCAACCCGACCGACACCGCCTTCTTTGCCAAGCACCGCACGGCAACCGCCAAATTCGTCGCCTTCGGCATGACCAAGCGGGCAGGGGTGTCGGCTTCGAACGATCCAGGCCTTGCGGCACTGGTCCAGTCGAAGTCGGACGCCATCTGCTTTGTCGCCAAGAGCTGGGACTACCATGTCCGCGTCGCGCTGGGCTGCACCAACGAGGAAAACCTCGAGGCGATCAAGGCGTCGGTCGAGGCGGCGGTTGCTGCCGGGAAGGAAGCACTGGTCGACTGCGAGCATTTCTTCGACGGCTTCAAGGCCAATCCCGATTATGCGCTGGCTTGCGCCAGGACCGCTTACGACGCCGGCGCGCGCTGGGTGGTGCTGTGCGACACCAATGGCGGCACGCAGCCGTCGGAAGTGCGCGTCATCGTCGAGAAGATCATCGAGGCAGGCATACCGGGCGACCATCTCGGCATCCACGCCCATGACGACACCGGCCAGGCGGTGGCAAATTCGCTGGCCGCCGTCGAGGCCGGCGTGCGCCAGGTCCAGGGCACGCTGAACGGCATCGGCGAGCGCTGCGGCAACGCCAATCTGGTCTCGATCGTGCCGACGCTGGCGCTGAAGCCGGCCTTTTCCAGCCGCTTCGAGACAGGCATCTCGGCCGAAGCGTTGGCCGGCATATCGCGCCTGTCCCGCGCCTTCGACGAATTGCTGAACCGCGCGCCGGAAGCGCAGGCGCCCTATGTCGGCGCTTCCGCCTTCGCCACCAAGGCCGGCATCCATGCCTCGGCGCTGGCCAAGGAGCCGGCCACCTACGAGCATGTGCCGCCGGAAGCGGTCGGCAACCGCCGCCGGGTCATGGTCTCGGACCAGGGCGGCAAGGCCAATTTCCTAGCCGAGTTGAAACGGCGCGGCATAGAAATGCCGAAGGACGACCACCAGCTCGACGCGCTGATATCAGTGGTCAAGGAGCGCGAGGCCGAGGGCTATGCCTATGAAGGCGCCGATGCCAGCTTCGAGCTGCTGGCGCGCAAGATGCTGCACGGCCTGCCGGAATTCTTCAGCGTCACCTCGTTCCGCTGCATGGTCGAGCGCCGCTTCGACGCCAATGGCCAGCTGAAGACGGTCTCAGAGGCGATCGTCAAGGTGCTGGTCGATGGCGAGGAGAAGATGTCGGTGGCGGAAGGGCACGGTCCGGTCAACGCACTCGACATCGCGCTGCGCAAGGATCTCGGAAAATTCCAGAACGAGATCGCCGACCTCGAGCTTGCCGACTTCAAGGTGCGTATCCTCAATGGCGGCACCGAGGCGATCACGCGCGTGCTGATCGAATCGCACGATGCGACCGGCGCCCGCTGGTGGACGGTCGGCGTCTCAGAAAACATCATCGACGCTTCATTCCAGGCGCTGATGGATTCGATCGTCTACAAGCTGATGAAGAACCGCGAGATGGCCGGGCTGGTCGCGGCGGAGTAGATTGAACCATCAGCGAAAGTCCATTGATCCATCAGAACTTTGCGATGGTCTTGGCCCGGCGGCTGGCGCATAGCGTTGGGCCATGGCCACGCAAGCAATTCAGCTCGAAGCAGACTCAAAGGCCCGGCGTGGATTCCTGCTGGCGTTGGGCGCCTATCTCCTGTGGGGGTTGCTGCCCTTCTATATGAAGGCGGTCGCACATCTGCCACTGGCCGAAGTCATCGCGCACCGCATCGTCTGGTCGGTGCCGATTGCGGCGGCCGTATTGATCTGGGCCGGCCGCACGGCGGATTTCAAAGCGGCGTTGCGTTCGCCGCGCATCATTTCCATGGCGGCGCTGACGGCGGCGCTGATTTCGGTCAATTGGGGCATCTATGTCTGGGCCATCGCGGTCGACCGTACCATCGAGACCGCGCTTGGCTACTACATCAACCCGCTTGTCAGCGTCGTCGTCGGCGCGCTGCTGCTCAGCGAACGGCTCGACCGGCTGCAAATCGCGGCGGTGGTGCTGGCGGCCATCGCGGTCGCGGTGCTGACGATCGACGCCGGCAAGCTGCCCTGGGTGTCGCTGGTGCTGGCGTTTTCCTTCGCCGCCTACGCCTTCTTCCGCAAGACGCTGCCGATCGGTCCCAGCCAGGGTTTCTTGCTTGAAGTGCTTTTGCTGTCGGTGCCGGCCCTCGGCTACATCATCTTCCTCATCGTCACCGGGCAGGACCATTTCGTCTCCAGTTCCCTGAACGATACCGCACTGCTGATCGGCTGCGGCCCGGTCACCGCCATACCGCTGCTGCTGTTTGGCTTCGGGGCCAAGCTGCTGCGTCTCTCCACCATCGGCATCATGCAGTATATCGCGCCGACCATTGTGTTCCTGATCGCCGTGCTGATTTTCGGCGAACCTTTCGGCAGCACCCAGGCCATTGCCTTCGGCCTGATCTGGGCGGCGCTGGCGATCTATTCCTGGTCGATGTTCCGCGGTCGCGAGATCCGGCCGGCAATGCGTTAGAGCGGGGATTTTCGATGTACGTTCTGCACATAGCAAACAAGAACTATTCCTCGTGGTCGCTGCGGCCATGGGTGCTGATGCGGACATTGGACGTCGCCTTCGAGGAGCGGCTGACACCGTTTCCGACCGGATCGAGTTGGAGCCTCTACCGGCCGTTCTCGCCCAGCGGCCTTGTACCGTGCCTGATCGACGACGGCTGGGCAGTTTGGGATTCGCTCGCCATCACCGAATTTCTGGCCGAGCGCCACGCTGGCGTCTGGCCTGCCGACGCGAAGGCGCGAGCCTGGGCGCGGTCGGCAGCGGCCGAAATGCATTCGAGCTTCACCGCCTTGCGCGGCTCCTGTCCGATGAACTGCGGTGTCCGCGTCGCGCCGGTGCCGATGTCGGATGCGCTGAAGCACGACCTTTTTCGCCTCGGCGATCTCTGGGACGACGGGCTTCGCCGCTTCGGCGGACCGTTCCTGGCTGGCGATCGCTTCACTGCCGTTGACGCCTTCTTTGCCCCGGTGGCGTTTAGGGCTCAGTCCTACGGACTGTCCTTCGAGGGCGCAGCTGCCGCCTATCCGGCGCGATTGCTGGCTCTGCCGGCGATGCGCGAATGGTACGCGGCAGCCCTTGCTGAGGAGTGGCGCGAGCCGAACCACGAAGCGGAGGCGCGCGCTGCCGGCACAGTCATCGAGGATTTTCGCGCGACTTTGTAACGGTTGCCGCTACATCCCGCGCCCCAGCCGCCTGACGAACAGATAGACGACCACCGCGACGGCGAGCGATATCGCCGACGCCACCCAAAAGCCCACCGGCGTATCGACCAGCGGCAGCCCGCCGACATTCATGCCGAACAGGCCTGAGATGATCGTCATTGGCAACAGCACCGCGGTCATCACCGACAGCATGTAAAGCAACTGGTTCGACTGCGTCGTCAGCTTGGCCATCAGCTCGTCCTGCAAGAGCCGGGCGCGGGCCTGCAATTGCTCGCCGTCATGATGCAACGTATGGGCGCGGTGCGAAAGCCGTGCCGCCATGTCGTTGATCGCGTCAGGCAGGTCATTGCGATGCGAATGGTCGAGATGGCGGAACAGGCTGGTCAGCGTCGCCATCTGCCGATGGATCACCACCAGTTGCCGGCGCGCATCGACCAGCGCCTGCCGCTCATTGTGCCATGCATCGCAGACGATGCGGTCCTCGATGCCATCGAGCGTGTCGCCAAGGCCAGCGAGTTCCGTCGTCATGCCGTCGAGCGACTGGCCCATGACAGCCTCGATCAGTTCGGCCGGAGAGCGGAACTTTCGCGATCCGTTGTCGATCGCCTTGCGGATCTTGTCGACCGATTGCAGCGGTTGTTTGCGGCCGCCGATCAGCATCGTGTCGTTGAAGGCGAAGCGGAAATGGCCAAGCCCGCGCGCCTCCGCCGAATAGTCGTGGCGCAGGTCCGGCAAATCGCCGTACAGCCAGTCGCCCTCGAGGTCGATATGGCAGCCATGGCCGGCCGACAGGAAGGCATCGCGCACCGGCGGCGGCAAAGCCGGCTCGGTGGCGATCTCGTGGCGGGCGCGCATGTCGGAAACCTGGTAGCTGCGCCATGTCCAGTGTGTGGTGGTCGCGTCTTTGGTTCTCGTGCCTTCGGCGGTGAAGTGATAGACGAAGAACAGCCCGTGCTCGTCCGGCAGGTAAGGCGACAGATCGCTGCCGTCTGGATTGAGAGGGATGTTCATGATCGCGTCGCCAGTCTCTCGAATACGCCGCGTAGTGGCGACCTAGACTGTGATTATTAGCACGGGCGAACCGTTTTCGTGTGACTGTTTTGACGGTCATCCGAGGCGGCGTACCAACGCCGTTGTTTGGAGCCAGTTTGGAATAATACGTCGTTGTCTCGCGTTTGCGTAAAGGGCACGACGCAATCCATGCGGAGGACGTTCGATGCATGCCGGCTTCCCACGAAGCCTACTCATAGCGGTATTGGGAGCCGTCATTGCGGGCTGCGCTGGCTTTTCGGCGCAGAAAACGGGGGCAATAACCGGCTATGGCCCCAACCCAACCTTACCGAAACCAAGACCGACGCTGATCCCGACCGTCAACATCGCCGAGGCGAAAGGCTGGCAGAAAGGTGATATGCCGACCCCGGCGAACGGGCTGACGGTGAACCCCTACGCCACCGGCCTCGACCATCCGCGCTGGCTGCACGTGCTTCCGAACGGGGACGTGCTGGTTGCCGAAACCAATGCCCCTGCCAAGCATGACGAAGGCTTCAGCCTTAGAAAGGTCTTTATGGACCTGGCTATGAAGCGCGCCGGGGCCGCGACCAAAAGCGCCAACCGCATCACGCTCCTGCGCGACACCAATGGCGACGGCATTGCGGATGTGCGCAGGACGTTCGCAGAAGGCCTCAATTCTCCCTTTGGTATGACGCTGTCCAAAGGCATTCTCTATGTAGCAAACACCGACGCGCTTGTCGCTTTCCCCTACTCCAATGGCCAGACCCGAGCCACATCGCCGCCGGAAAAGATCGTCGACTTACCGGCCGGAGATCTCAACCATCATTGGACCAAGGATGTGATCGCAAGTCCGGATGGACGCAAGCTCTATGTCACCGTCGGCTCCAACAGTAACGTTGGAGAAAACGGCATGGCCGCGGAGAAGAACCGCGCCGCCGTCCTTGAAGTGGACCGGTCGACCCGCCGTACCCGGGTCTTCGCGTCAGGGCTGCGCAACCCGAACGGGCTCTCCTGGAACCCTGAAACCGGCAAGCTTTGGGTCGCCGTGAACGAGCGTGACGAGATCGGCGACGATCTTGTGCCGGACTATATGACCTCGGTTCGTGACGGCGCTTTTTACGGCTGGCCCTACAGCTATTTCGGACAGAACGTCGACGAACGCGTCAAGCCGCAGCGCCCCGGTCTCGTGGCTAGGGCGGTCAAGCCCGACTACGCGCTGGGTTCCCATACCGCCTCGCTGGGACTGACCTTCTCCAAAGGGGCGTCGCTCGGCCCAGCCTACGGCAACGGCGCGTTCGTTGGTCAGCACGGCTCGTGGAACAGAAGTGTGCTCAGCGGTTACAAGGTGATCTTCGTGCCGTTCCGCGGTGGTAAACCGAGCGGTCCCCCGAAAGATGTGCTCGCTGGCTTCGTCGGGCGTGACGGCAGGGCGATGGGCCGTCCGGTCGGCGTTGCTATCGATCAGAGCGGCGCACTGCTCGTCGCCGACGATGTCGGCAATGTCATTTGGCGGGTCAGTAGGGCAGTAGGGCAGTAGGGCAGTAGGGCAGTAGGGCAGTAGGGCAGTAGGGCAGTAGGGCAGTAGGGCAGTA
>NZ_JBVVQS010000068.1:0-19283 GCF_055811575.1 Mesorhizobium sp. WSM4815
GAACCCCCTCGCGCACAATGCGCAAAACTGTTCGCGATGTCCTCGCACACCTGTTCGCGATGTCTCCGGTCCAAACAAAGGGGAGAAGGGAAGGCGCGATCTGGCCCTACACGCCGTGTCCGGAACCCGCTAATCTCGCCCCATGAATCAGCACGCCAAGCTCAGGATCGACCATTCGGCCTGTCCGCATGACTGCCCGTCGACCTGCGCGCTCGAGGTCGAGCTGCTCGACAGCAAGCGCATCGGCCGCGTCCACGGCGCCAAGGCCCAATACGCATACATCAGGCGTCATCGGCGCCAAGGTCGCCCGCTACGCCGCCGCGTCCATAATCCCGAGCGCTTGCTGAAGCCACTGGTGCGCTTGGCGTCAGCACCTGATGGCTGCTGACGGCGTCGAATGCACGTGGACACAAGCGAAGCGCGGCCTCGGTAACATTTCCGCGAGCCTGTAACGTTCGCCGTCGCTGGCGCGAACAACGGACCGTATCCTCATGTCCGCCATGGCGGGATTACTTGCCCGCCGACACCTTCAGGAGTCAAGAAATGCTAGACCGTCGCACCTTCCTCATCGGCCTGACCGCAATATCAGGCCTCGCCTCGGCTCCGGCGGCGCTGGCTGCCAGCCGCATGGCCTACACACGGCAGGCCTTCGAAAAGGCGCAAAAGGCAGGCAAGCCGATCCTGGTCGAGATCACCGCCAGCTGGTGTCCGATCTGCAAGGCGCAGAAGCGGGTGCTCGGCAAGTTGCTGCCTGCGCCCGAGCACGCAAACCTGGCCGTTTTCGAAGTCGATTTCGATTCCCAAAAAGAGGTTGTTCGGGCTCTTGGTGCGCGGATGCAGAGCACGCTGATCACCTTCAAGGGCGCAACGGAAGTCGGTCGGCTTGTTGGCGTGACCAAGGCGGATGCCATCAAGCAATTGCTTGATAAAACGATCTGAGCGGCGGAGATGCTACTCGGCTTCATATTTTCGTTCCTGGCCGGGGTGCTGTCGACGCTGTCGCCATGCGTGCTGCCGCTGATCCCGATCGTGCTCGGTGCTGCCGTCAGTCAGCATCGCTATGGCCCCATCGCGCTGGCCGCAGGACTTGCCATATCCTTCACGGCCATAGGGCTTTTCGTCGCCACGATCGGGTTCTCCGTCGGGCTTGACGGCGGTGTCTTTCGCAGCGCCGCCGCAGTTCTGATGCTCGTCCTCGGCACGATATTGATCGTGCCGCCACTCCAGGCGCATATCGCGCTTGCGGCCGGTCCGGCCGGCAACTGGGTCGAGCAGCGGTTTGGCGGCTTTTCATCCGTTGGCCTTTGGGGGCAGTTCGGCGTCGGTCTGTTGCTCGGCGCGGTGTGGAGCCCTTGCGTTGGCCCGACTCTCGGTGCCGCTTCCGTCCTTGCAGCGCAGGGCCAAGACCTTGGCCAGGTTGGGGTCACCATGGTCCTGTTTGGTCTCGGTGCTGCCGTGCCGTTGCTGATCCTCGGACTACTGTCCCGCGAGACCTTGCTGAGTTGGCGCAGCCACATCGCCAGCGCCGGCAGCGGGCTGAAGGTCGCCTTCGGCGTCTTGCTGGTGATGACCGCCGCCGCGATTCTTTCTGGGTTCGACAAGGCGTTGGAAACCGCACTCGTCAACGCTTCGCCCGAGTGGCTGACGGCGTTGACGACGCAGTTCTAACGGCTCCGCGCTGGTGGTCGCCAGATTTTCAGCTGCCTCAGCAAGGAGAAGCAAGTTAGCGCTGCATCTGGCCCTACACGCCGTGTCCGGAACCCGCTAATCTCGCCCCATGAATCAGCACGCCAAGCTCAGGATCGGCCATTCGGCCTGTCCGCATGATTGCCCGTCGACCTGCGCGCTCGAGGTCGAGCTGCTCGACAGCAAGCGCATCGGCCGCGTCCATGGCGCCAAGGCCAACAGCTACACGGCTGGCGTCATCTGCGCCAAGGTCGCCCGTTATGCCGACCGCGTCCATCATCCCGACCGCTTGCTGAAGCCGCTGATCCGGGCGGGCGCCAAGGGTGAGGGCCTTTGGAAGGACGCGAGCTGGGAGGCCGCACTCGACTTGGTCGCCGAAAAATTCATCGCGGCCGAGGCAAGATATGGCTCGGAGACGGTCTGGCCCTATTACTATGCCGGCACCATGGGACTGGTGCAGCGCGATGGCATCGAGCGGCTGCGCCACGCGAAAAAATATTCCGGCTTCTTCGGTTCGATCTGCACCAATCTGGCCTGGACCGGCTGGATGATGGGGGCCGGCGCGCTGCGCGGTCCTGACCCGCGCGAGATGGCCAAGTCCGACTGCGTGGTGGTCTGGGGCACCAATGCCGTGGTCACCCAGGTCAATGTCATGACCCACGCGATCAAGGCGCGCAAGGAGCGCGGCGCCAAGATCGTCGTCATCGACGTCTACGAGAACGCGACGATGAAGCAGGCCGATCTCGGCCTGGTGCTGAAGCCCGGCACCGACGGTGCGCTGGCCTGCGCGGTGATGCATGTGCTGTTCCGTGACGGCATGGCCGACCGCGCCTATTTGGCAAAATACACCGACGATCCGCACGGTCTGGAAGCGCATCTTCAGACGAGGACGCCGCAATGGGCGGCTGATATCACCGGGCTTTCCGTCGATGAGGTCGAGGCCTTCGCCCGTCTCGTCGGCACGACCAAGAAAACCTATTTCCGCCTCGGCTACGGTTTTTCACGGCAGCGCAACGGCTCGGTCAACATGCATGCCGCCGCCTCGATCGCCGCGGTCACCGGCTGCTGGCAATATGAGGGCGGCGGCGCCTTCCATTCCAATTCGGGCATCTTCAAACTGAACCAGGAACTGCTGGAAGGCACGCGGATGCGCGACCCGGCGGTCCGCCACCTCGATCATTCGCGCATCGGCCCGGTGCTGACCGGCGCTGAGGATGCGCTCTATGGCGGCCCGCCGGTGACGGCGCTGCTGATCCAGAACACCAATCCGGTCAATGTCGCGCCGGAGCAGCGGCTGGTGAAGCAGGGTTTTTTGCGCGACGACCTGTTTTCCTGCGTGCACGAACAGTTCATGACCGACACCGCAAAACTCGGAGATGTCGTGCTGCCGGCGACGATGTTTTTAGAGCATGACGACGTCTACAAGGGTGGCGGCAATCAGCACATCACGCTCGGGCCGAAGCTGATCGACCCGCCGGAAGGGCCGCGCAGCAACCATTTCGTCATCGAGGAACTCGGCAAAAGGCTCGGTGTTGGCGACAGGCCTGGCTTCGGCATGACCGAGCAGCAGCATATCGACATCATTTTGGGCAAGCGCGGGCTGGGCAGTTTTTCGAGCCTCAAGGAACAAAAGTGGCTCGATTTGCAGCCGGCTTTCGAAGCGGCGCATTTTATCGACGGCTTCGGCCACGCGGACGGAAAATTCCGCTTTCGCGCCGACTGGACCGGGCAGGCGGCGCCCAACCGGCCGCCGAAAAGCATGGGCCTGTTCGGGCCGGTGGCAAGCCTGCCGGAATTTCCCGACCACGTCGATCTGATCGAGGTGGCGGATGCGGCGCATCCGTTCCGGCTGGCCACCTCGCCGGCGCGCAATTTCCTCAACTCGACCTTTTCCGAGACGCCGGTGTCGAAGGCCAAGGAGGGCCGGCCGGAACTGCTTTTGCATCCGGACGATGCGGCAGCCTATGGGCTGGCCAATGGCGACCGCGTCGAGATCGGCAATGCGCGCGGCGAAGTTGTGCTGCACGCAAGATTGTTCGACGGCCTCAAGCGCGGTGTCGTGGTGGCCGAAGGCATCTGGCCCAACAGCGCCCACGAGCGCGGCGAGGGCATCAACGTCCTGACCGGCGCCGACGCGCCGGCGCCCTATGGCGGTGCGGCATTCCACGACAACAAGGTGTGGCTGCGCCCGGCAAAGTGAAGCGTCGGAACGATATGCCCAACCAGCCGTTTTTGCGTGGCGGTGGAGACATGGTGATGGCAGAAGCGTTGGCAGCGCCGGCCCCCGTTGGAAGGACGCTTTCGCCCGGCGAACTCGTGACCACGATGGCGCATTTTCATCGCGCCGAGATTCTGCGCATGACGGGGTGGCGCGACCGCCTGGACCGGACGAGCAATTGGGCGATAACGGTCGTCGCGGCAATGTTGTCCATCTCGCTTTCGACGGCCAGCGCGCATCATGGCGTACTGCTTTTTGCCATGCTGCTTGTCCTGTTGCTGCTGTGGATAGAAGCGCGGCGATATCGCTTCTTCGACGTTTACCGGGCCCGCGTGCGCCAGTTCGAACGGCACTATTTCGCGCAGATATTCTCGCCGCAGCCGGACTTCGCGTCCGATTGGCTGTTGGTCGTCGGCGAAAGTCTGCGCACTCCAAAATTCCTCATTTCGCAACGAGCGGCGTTGGCGCGCCGTCTGCGTCGAAACTACATCCACATGCTGCTGATCCTGCTGTTGGCCTGGATCCTGAAACTGTCGACCCCCAGTCTTCTAACCGAAGGTGTCCGCATCGACTTCGTCAGTTCGGTGCGCGAGGCAGTTGCCGGCGCTGCTCTGGGGCCCATTCCCGGCCTGGTCATCGTCGTGCTGGTCGCCGCCTTCTATGCCGGCCTGCTGGTCACGGCGTTCCTGACCGCCAGCGACGACGGCGAGCTCTCCTTTGGCGACGTGCACGTCTAGGGCGGCAAACGAAAGCCGGCAGCTGCATGACTTCACTTGCGCGTCAGCGGGAAAATCGAACCGATCGGTTCGTTCTATTGACGGATCGTGCATGACACAGTGAACGCCGGCTCAGCAGATGGCCGCGCCACGCGGCAGGCGTATTTGTCTAACGTATTGAAGAGGATGTAAAAAATTATGGCGAAGGAAGCCTTTTAGCGGATTTCAAGCAGCCGGTTCAGGGCGTAGCCGGAACATCTTTGTGATTGGAAACTGCTGCAGGGCCAACCCACTTCGGGGCGGTCCGAGCGACGCGAAATCCTCCCAAGGCACGCCACGAGACGGACAACAACAATGAAAGTACTGGAGTACCTGAAATGACCAAGATTGCTCTCACCGCTGCCGCCATCCTCATTGCCACAGGCAGCGCCTTTGCCGGCAGCGACCACTATGGTTCGGACGGCGCCAATCAGCCGGCCGCGCCTGTTGGCAATGCGGCTGTTGGAAATGTCGACAGCACGTTCACGGGTTCGATCCGCAAGCCGTTTACGGCGGAGCACAATACCGTCAATACCAACGCGACGACCCAGCCCGGCACGACTGAACCGGTCGTGCCTCAGTCCGGCCGGGGCAACTGGGGCCGCTAAATCCTCAAGCTGCGGAACGCAAAGAGCGGCGGGCTTGGCCCGCCATTCTTGCTTTTGCATATCAAGTCACAGCCCTCGTTTAGCGCAGATCCTTCGGCCAAACGCAGTGTGTCAGCCGCGCATCGCCGAGGGCCAACCGCGCCCAGTCACGGTCGAAAACGAAGCGGGCGAGGGCTGCCGTCGGGAATTTTTCTTCAAGCTTATTGAGTGCAGCGGCATCCGACCCGGCGCCGGCAAGTCGGCGCGCGAATTCCTCCAGGCCGGGATTATGGCCGAGCACCAAGAGGCTGATTGTTGCCGCATTTGCCTGCCGGACCTTGGCGAGAACGTCTGCCGCGCTGGCCTCGTAGAGCGCCTGGACGAATTTGGCCGGCGTTTTCGCGGGCAGTTCCGCCGAGACCAGCCGCCATGTGTCGCGGCTGCGCAGCGCCGGCGATACCAGCGCCAGATCGGGCAGCCAGCCCTGGCTGGCCAGTTCGCGACCGACCAGCGGAGCGGCCTTCAACCCGCGCGCCGACAGCGGCCGGTCGAAGTCGATAAGGTCAGGATCGTCCCAGCTCGACTTGGCATGACGCAGAAGAAGGAGTTGCTTCGTTGTCGCCATGCCGGCCTCCTCCTGCTCAGGGCGTGATGCGCGCCAACTGCTCGAGGTCGGTTTCCTCGCGCAGCGGATCGGGCGCCATGATCACCGAGGTGCTGTTGTCGGCATCGTCGGCGAAGTGGGCAAGCACGGTGCGGCCGCCTTCCATCCGCGCCTTGCCTTCGGCGACCAGCCCGAGCGCCAGCGGATAAAGCCGGTGCTCGGCCTTCAGCACACGCGCGGCGAGCATGTCCTCATTGTCGCCGACCATCACCGGCACGGCGGCCTGGGCGATGATCGGGCCGTCATCCATGTCCAGCGTGACGAAATGCACCGTGCAGCCATGGATGCGTATGCCCGCGCGCAAGGCGCGCGCATGCGTATCCAGCCCCTTGAAGGCGGGCAGCAGGGCAGGGTGGATGTTGATCATCCGGCCCAGCCATTTCTCGACGAAGCGCGCGCCGAGAATGCGCATATAACCGGCTAGCGCCACGATCTCGGCGCCGAGCGAGGCAAGCGCGGCGTCGATTGCGCCGTCATGCGCTTCCTTGCTGGTATAGTCGGCCCGCGAAATCACCTTGGTGGCGATGCCTCGCGCCGCCGCGATACCGAGACCGGCGGCATTGGCCCGGTCGGAAATGACGCCGACGATCTCGGCCGGATAGTCCGGGTTGCTGGCCGCGGCGATCAGCGCCGTCATGTTGGAGCCGCGTCCCGAAATCAGCACCACCGTGCGTTTGCGCATGCTCATAGGCCGATCGCGCCCCGATAGATCACGCCGGCGTCGCGGCGCGGCACGATGCGGCCGATCGGCGTCACGCTCTCGCCGGCCTCCTGCAGCACGGCCGCGACCTGTGCCGCCTGGCCGGAGGCGACGGCGAGGATCATGCCGACGCCGCAGTTGAAGGTGCGCATCATCTCGTCGGGCGCCACGCCGCCGGTCTTGGCCAGCCATGAGAACACCGCCGGCACCTCGATGGCGTCGAGGTCGAGCTCGGCCGAAAAATCCTTCGGCAGGACGCGCGGGATGTTTTCCGGGAAACCGCCGCCGGTAATATGGGCCAGCGCCTTGATGCCATGCGTGTTACGGATCGCCTTGAGGATCGACTTGACGTAGATGCGGGTCGGCTCGAGCAGCGCCTCGGCCAGCGTGGCTTCATCGTTGAAGGGCGCTGGATCGGTCCACGCAAGCCCGCTGGTGGCGACGATGCGGCGGACCAGCGAAAAGCCATTTGAATGCACGCCCGACGAGGCCAGCCCCAACAGCACGTCGCCCTCGACGATATCGTCGGTCGGCAGCAACTGGCCGCGTTCGGCCGCGCCCACGGCAAAGCCGGCGAGGTCGTAGTCGTTGCCGTGATACATGCCGGGCATTTCCGCCGTCTCGCCGCCGATCAGCGCGCATCCGGCTTGCCGGCAGCCCTCGGCGATGCCGCCGACGATCGCCGCACCCTGGTCGGGGTCTAGCTTGCCCGTGGCGAAATAGTCGAGGAAGAACAATGGCTCGGCGCCCTGCACGACGATGTCGTTGACGCACATGGCGACGAGGTCGATGCCGATCGTGTCGTGCTTGCCGGCATCGATGGCGATCTTCAGCTTGGTGCCGACGCCGTCATTGGCGGCGACCAGCACCGGGTCGGTGAAGCCGGCGGCCTTGAGGTCGAACAGGCCGCCGAAGCCGCCGATCTCGCCATCGGCGCCCGGCCGGCGCGTCGCGCGCACCAGCGGCTTGATCTTCTCGACCATGAGGTTGCCGGCATCGATGTCGACACCCGCCTCGGCATAGGTGAGCCCGTTCTTGCGCTTGCTCATCACTCTTTCCTGCTTTCCGGGGCTCTTCGCATGAACGGCTGCGCCTCGCAAGGATAACGGCTGGCTCTGGCATTTTCGGCATCACAAAATCGTGGACAGAGGCCTCAGGCAAATCTCCAACATTGGCGATGGCGAAGGCCTTGAAGATAGCCAATCTCTCCCAACGAGCGGAGATTGGCAGCATCTGCGTCGCTCTCACTTGCCGTAGCCTCTCATCTCTATCATGTATCATCAAAACAGAAGCGACGGGACATGCGTTTGACCATCCCCAACATGATCACGATCATGCGTTTCGTGCTGGTTCCGGGCGTGGTGCTGGCCATGCTGCAGGGGCGCTGGGACTGGGCTTTCGCCGGCTTCCTGATCGCCGGCATTTCCGACGGCGTCGACGGCTTCATCGCCCGCCATTTCAACCAGTTTTCGCAGCTTGGCGCCTATCTCGATCCGATGGCCGACAAATTGCTGCTGGTCTCGGTGTTCGTTGTGCTGGGCTTCATCGGTGAATTGCCGCTGTGGCTGGTCGTCACCATGGTGTCGCGCGATGCGCTGATCGTCTGTGCCGT
This sequence comes from Mesorhizobium sp. WSM4815, assembly GCF_055811575.1. Classification (NCBI taxonomy): domain Bacteria; kingdom Pseudomonadati; phylum Pseudomonadota; class Alphaproteobacteria; order Hyphomicrobiales; family Phyllobacteriaceae; genus Mesorhizobium; species Mesorhizobium sp. WSM4815. The sequence goes on from NZ_JBVVQS010000068.1 coordinate 8,223, forward strand.
CGTTTTGTCCACCGTCATGACCCACCCGGTCGAGATGAAGCCGCTGTTCGTATCGAAGGCCAACACCGCCGTCCAGATCGGGCTGGCGGCGGTGGTGCTGGGCGAACTGGCCCTCGCCGTCGATCTCGATCCGCTCAGGCCGGCGCTCATATTGCTGTCCGGGGTCTTGACCGTGGCTTCGGCCGCGGCCTATCTCGTGGCTTGGCTGAGGCATATGAGCGGCTATGGCGAAGGCTCCAAACCGGATACCTGACCGGAACATCGACGCGGCAGCCGAAGCTGCCGCTGCCGATGCGGCCGCGTCCGGCGTGTTTCGGCGCCAAATCCGCTTCTGGCTGATCAGCGCCATCATCCTCGCGGTCTTCCTCTATGTCTTCAGCGGCATCCTGCTGCCGTTCGTCGCCGGCATGGTGCTCGCCTACTTTCTCGACCCGGTCGCCGACCGGCTGCAGCGGCTCGGCCTGTCCAGGCTGATGGCGACGATTGTCATCCTGTTTGCCTTCATCGTCGTTCTGGTGCTGGCCTTCGTCATCCTCATTCCGGTACTGGCTTCGCAGATGGCCGATTTTGCCAGCAAGCTGCCGGAATACCTGACCCGGCTGCAGAGCCTGATCACCAGCTTCGATCCGAGATGGCTGGAAGAGCAATTCGGCGTCGACGCCAATGGCCTGCGCGAAGGGTTGAACTCGCTGCTGACCTCCGGCTTCGGCCTGTTGACCACAGTGTTCACCTCGATCTGGAGTTCCGGCGTGGCGCTGGTCTCGGTGGTCAGTCTGTTCGTCGTCACGCCCGTCGTCGCCTTCTACATGCTGCTCGACTGGGATCGCATGGTGACGATTGTCGACAGCTGGGTGCCGCGCGATTATGTCCAGACCGTCAGGGCGATCGCCAACGACATCAACACCGCCACCGCCGGCTTTGTGCGCGGTCAGGGCACGCTGTGCCTGGTACTGGGTGCCATGTACGCCACCGGGCTGACGCTGACCGGTCTGAATTTCGCCATCCTCATCGGCCTGTTCGCCGGGCTGATCTCCTTCATCCCCTATGTCGGCTCGCTGACCGGGCTGGTGCTGGCCGTCGGCGTCGCCTTCGTCCAGTTCTGGCCGGACTGGACCATGGTCGCGGCGGTGGCCGGCGTGTTCTTCGTCGGCCAGTTCATCGAGGGCAACATCCTGCAGCCGAGGCTGGTGGGAAAAAGCGTCGGCCTGCATCCGGTGTGGCTGATGTTTTCGCTGTTTGCCTTCGGCGCGCTGTTCGGCTTCGTCGGCTTGCTGATCGCCGTGCCGGCCTCGGCTGCCGTTGCCGTCCTGGTGCGCTTTGCCATCGCCCGCTATCTCGAGTCGCCGCTCTACAAGGGCCACAACACCGAACCTGTGCCGCCGCTGCCGGCGCGTCGCCGCGGGAGCGGTGGGCCGCGCAGTTGAGCCAGATGCCGGACAACAAGATCGACCCGCCGCGCCAGTTGCCGCTCGATCTCGGCCACGGAACCGGCTATTCGCGCGATGAACTCGTCGTCTCAGGCACCAACAGCCAGGCGGTGGCGCTGGTCGATCGCTGGCCGGACTGGCCGTCGCCGGTGGTCGTGCTCGCTGGCCCCGCAGGCTGTGGAAAAACCCATCTGGCGTCGATCTGGCGCGCCCGCGCCGGCGCGGTGAAGGTCGACGCCGGTCGGATCGGCGACTGCATGGCGAGCCTCGGCGCGCGGCCGGCCCTGATCGACGATGTCGATGCCGGTCCGGTCGATGAAGAGGGGCTTTTCCATCTGATCAACGCGGTGCGCGCGGCCGGCTCGACCTTGCTCTTGACCGCGCGGCGCTTTCCGTCCGTCTGGGGTGTCAGGCTCCCCGACCTCGCATCGCGGCTGAAGGCGGCGGCGATGGTCGAGATCCACGAGCCCGACGATCTCTTGCTGGCCGGTGTCATCGCCAAACTATTCGCCGACCGCCAGGTCGAGGTCGAGCCGCATGTCGTGCAATATCTGGTGCGCCGCATCGAGCGCTCGCTGGCCACCGCGATGCGCGTGGTCGAGCGGCTCGACCGCACGGCACTGGAACGCAAGACGCCGATCACAAGGGCGCTCGCCGCAGAAACCGTCAGCGCCATGGATGAGGGGCAGGGCGAGTTCGAGATTTAGGCGGTGGGAGAACTTCCCTTCTCCCACAAAAAGGGGAGAAGGAAAGAAGCTCCGGCCGGTGTCCCATTTCGGGAAACGTTGACTGGCATCTCTCTTGCACATGCAAGCTTGCCGGCTAACCCCGGTCCTGATGCGTATCAAATCAGGTTGTAGGCTCGCCGGGAGATGAGGCGGTTGGGGTTCTCTTCCCGGCGAGCTTGCCTTCAACGAGATGATAACTCAACTCCCTACGCCCACCACCGCCGCTCGTTCCGCGCCAAAGCGCCTGCGGTAATCGCCCGGCGCCAGGCCGGTTATCCTGGCGAACACTTTGCGGAAGGAGCCGGGATCGTCATAGCCGACATCCCAGGCGATCTGGTCGATGGATCGGGTCGTCGCTTGCAGCATCTCACGCGCCTTGCCGACGCGCAGGTGCTGGCAATACTCGGTCGGCTTGAGGCCGGTGGCGTTGCGAAAGCGGCGCAAAAAAGTCCGCTCCTCCAAGGCCGCATGCTCCGCCATGGTGGCAAGCGTTACATCGCGAGCGCCTCTCGCCTGGAGCCAGTGCTGCACCTTGAGGATGGCCTCGTCGCCATGGTTCAGCCTGGGTGCAAAGGGGCTGTAGAAGCGTTGCTCGCGTCCCGGCGGGTCGACCAGCATGAAACGGGCGGTGTCCATCATGACGGTCGGCCCAAGCACCCGGTCGACGAGCTTCAGGCCAAGGTCGGTCCAGGCCATATAGCCGCCGGCGGTGATGATGTCGCCGTCATCGATGACCAGCTTGTCGGCATCGAGTAGGATGTCGGGAAAGCGCATCGCCAGCGCGTCGCGATAGGCCCAGTGCGTGGTCGCCGCACGACCCGACAGCAGACCGGCCTCGGCAAGCACGAAGGCGCCGGCGCAGACCGAGCCGAGCGTCGCGCCGGCAGCGTGGCGGGCCCTGAGCCAGTCGGCATAGGGCGCGGCCGCCTCGCGAGCGATCGGATCGCCCAGGGTCGGAGGCAAGATGACCATGGCAGGTCCATTGTCGGGGCCGAGCTCGCTGTCGAAGCTGCGGATAACGGTTTGGCTCGCCTCCTGCCACTGCCAATGGCTGACGCGAAGCCTCAGCCCGTCCGGCGACCGGTCGGCAGCCAGCCGGTTGGCCAGCTGAAACAGGTCGGTCAGACCGAGAACTGCCGCTTGCTGAACGCCGGGATACACAACAAGCCCGATTTCAACCCGCTCAGACAGCGCAATCACCTGTCAGTTTTGCCACGTTCAATGTCTGTTTTGCCAATTCTCACCATGACGCGGTTGCAATAGGTTGTCCACAGAAGGAACGAACCTTCCCCACCAATTCAGCCAATTGCAGCAAGGAGCACGACGATGAGCACATTCACCACCCAGGACGGCACCGAGATTTTCTACAAGGATTGGGGCACAGGCCAGCCAATCGTGTTCCATCACGGCTGGCCTCTGAGCGCCGACGACTGGGACAACCAGATGCTGTTCTTCCTCGACAAGGGCTATCGCGTCATCGCGCATGACCGGCGCGGGCACGGCCGCTCGACACAGACCGCGACCGGCAACGAGATGGACACCTATGCCGCCGACGTCGCGGCTCTGGTCGCGCATCTTGATCTCAAGAACGCCGTCCATATCGGCCATTCGACCGGCGGCGGCGAGGTGGCGCGTTACGTGGCCCGCTACGGTGGCGAAGGACGCGTCGCCAAGGCGGTGCTGATCGGCGCGGTGCCGCCGATCATGCTCAAGACCGACAGCAACCCCGGCGGCCTGCCGATCGAGGTCTTCGACGGCTTCCGTGCCGCTTTGGTCGCCAACCGCGCCCAGTTCTACAGGGATGTGCCGGCCGGCCCGTTCTATGGCTTCAATCGCGAGGGCGCCAAGGTTTCGCAAGGGGCCGTCGACAATTGGTGGCGCCAGGGCATGATGGGCGGAGCCAAGGCCCACTACGACTGCATCAAGGCTTTTTCCGAGACCGACTTCACGGAAGACCTGATGAAGATCGACGTGCCCGTCCTGATCATGCACGGCGATGATGACCAGATCGTGCCGATTGCCGACTCAGCCCTGCTTGCCGCCGAGCTCGTGAAGCACGGCACGCTCAAGGTCTACGAGGGCCTGCCGCACGGCATGTGCACCACCCACCCGGAGATCATCAATCCGGATCTCCTGGCGTTTATCCAGGGCTGACGCTTCGCAAGCTTCAGGCGGGCAGGCTCGGAAATCCGGGCTGCTCGTCGGTCGCTTGGGTGCTTCGCCCGTCGCCGATGCTGTCCGGCGCAGCTGCGCCGGCAGCACGGCCGATCATCGTGCCGCTGGACAGCAACCTGGGTGTCTGAGGTGGCACTGCCGCGAAACCGTTGCGCCGGCCGGCATTTCCCACCCCGCTCTCGACTCGGGCCTGCCGTTTGTTCCGTTTTCGTCTTTTAGGGGTTGCGCAGCCAAGTCCGGAACCCTATACGCCGCCAAGGACTCGGAGTGTAGCGCAGCCTGGTAGCGCATCTGGTTTGGGACCAGAGGGTCGGGAGTTCGAATCTCTCCACTCCGACCATCCATTCACCACGCTGCCGTTAACCCGGATAAAACGTCCCCGCTGGGAAGAAAACGCCCGGTGCGATCTCGGTCGTCCTGTCCACGGCCGTCACCTCGCGCCATCATCGTCGGTGGCCCGCCGTGAAGGGGGTACGACAGGCTCGGCCTTGCCGCCGGCAGCATTGCGCAGTAATGACGGGAATACAGCGGCGGTGCCGCTTGCACGTAGCAACGAGGTGTTCATGTCCGCGCGCATTTTCAGCCCAGCCAAAACCGCGATGCAGTCCGGCAAGGCCAAGACCGGCCACTGGGTGCTGGAATTCGATCCCGAGATGCGCAAGAAAATCGATCCGCTGATGGGCTACACCACGTCGGCTGACATGCGGAGCCAGATCAGGCTCACCTTCGACACAAGGGAAGAGGCGGTGGCCTATGCGGAGAAAGAGGGGCTGGCCTATCGCGTCGAGGAGCCGAAGGAATCCAAGCGCCGCCAGATTTCCTATGCGGAGAATTTCCGCTATGACCGCAGGACGCCCTGGACGCATTGACCGGCAAATGCCGGGCAGCCGTTCCAGCGCATAAATCAGCCGGCCTTGGCGTCGGCCAGCGGTCCCGTAGCTCAGCTGGATAGAGCACCGGCCTTCTAAGCCGATGGTCACAGGTTCGAATCCTGTCGGGATCGCCAGCATTTTCAGGGTCCATCCTGGACACACAGTATCGGCGATGCGCTGATCGGCCCGCGTCCTCGCCCGGAGGCGCGGGCTTTCATTTTTCAGCTTGGTGCTAAGTGCGACTAGCTCCAGGTGCCTCGTCGAGGAGATTTGGACCTTTACTCACAGGCATCTGGCCGTCGGGAGTAAGCTTGTCCACTGCGTCGGGCAGTTCACTTGTGAGCCGGTCGAGAAGTTCCTCGCGGGACAATCCGGTTTGCTCGGCGAGATCGCTCAACGTTTGCGGGTCGATCGCTTTCTCGACCTGGTCGCGCTGAACGGGGCGATTCGATCCTGTACCAACCCAAGAATCGACTTGATCGCCCGCACCCGCATTCCTGAGACGCTCCAGGATGTCGCCGAGCCCGCCGGTGGAGCCAGCGTTTTTGGCATCTGTCGAGTTCCTACCGGCGATTAACTCGCCGATCTTGTCCCTATTCTTGTAGGCAAGCAGGCCAAGCAAGGCTACGGCGACTTTTCCTATGTCAAGGCTCATTTCGCACCTCCTTCCATGAAGAACGGACAAGGCATGCGGCTTTGAAAGGTTCCACGGTATTTGCTGCTGGGCTGGTTTTCAGTTCGGTTAAGGACGATGGGGCTTCCCGGTCGAATCCAGGCAGGACTTCAGCGCGGGCGCCGCCAAAACGATCAAGGCTATCGGACGTGCGTGTTCAGCCTCGATCGTTTCGGACAGCGGCGCTCTGAATTCACAACCATGCAACCACTGCCTTGTCTTTGCGTTTAGCCGCCTTCAATCCCGGCGAGCTTTAAAAATGACGGCGTTCACCCCGATTTCAATCACCTTGAATGGCAAAGCGATGGCGATCGCGTCGATAGCCGACGCTGCGAAAGCGCTGAAGCAACCATGGCCATCCATGGATAAGCCGTCCCGACTTGAAGCGATCCGAATGATCGAGGAATGCCTGGCCGGACATTGCAGTCATCAAGCTGCGTTCGCTGCTTTCGAGGCGGCCGCATCTGAACAGGGCCTTCTTGAGCAAAAGCCTCCAAGCGCAGGCCTCAGGAAATTCGACGGGGTTGCCGAAGACCTGATGTGAGGTGATGCTGCCCTCGCGACCTTGAACCGCTGACAGGCCTCGCCCGGGTGGGCTTGGCCGTGATTGTGGACCGCCCGCCAAATGAGGAATGGCGGGTGGTCCTTATCAGCGCAGGAAGGGACGTAGCTGCGCAGATCTCAGTTCGTTCTTGGTCCAATCGTCAAAGTCCGGCCGGTTCCCTGGCCAACGACCGTTTGCCAGGAACGTGATGGAGACGGCGAAGACCGCGGCGAGTAACCAGCGGGCTTGGTGGACGCCATTCTCCATCGGCTTGCGTGAGCTCACAGTTAGCAACTGCTGCGAGCAGCCGCAGTTCCGGGTGGCGGGGTATCCGGGCTATTACGCGAAAACAGGTGAGACTTAGGTCCCGTCTCGAATCAGACCGAAGCCCAACCAAGGAACGTTTGCGGCTGCCTGAGGTTTGGTGAGCCTGGCGCGAAGACGATGCCGTTCAGCGCAATAGAGCTCACATCAAGGAGGCACTTATGAGTATGCGTCTTTCCACTGCAGCCGCTGGGTTTCTGTTGCTGGCCGGTATCGGCGCCGCTGCCGCTCAGGACGTAGTCATTGAGCCTGAACAGGAGACCGTCATCAGGGAATATGTCAAAAAGCAGCCGCTGGCATCGGTGAAAATCCCTGGAGTGGAGCTCAATATCGGCTCAACCTTGCCCGAAATCGTCGAACTTCATGAAGTCCCCGACACAAAATACCGCTACGTGGTGGTCGACAACCGGACCGTTGTGGTTGACCCGGGCACGCGCAAGATCATCAAAGTCATCGAATGAGCTAAGCGACTGGACCCGCCGTGCCGAAAGGGTGCGGCGGGAAGTCGAGCGACGAGGAATGTGATCACCATGTCGAACCGTGAGATTGGAGCGTCGCAGGCGCTGCGAATACGCGTGGCTGACCTCGCTGAGAGGATGCGCGGCGCCCGGATTACCGAAAACGAACTGAAGACCTTTCGAAAGGTCGCAGCAGTCCTGGAGGACGGCAAGGGCAGAATCGATGCCGACGATTTGATTGCCGCATCCTTCGTCGTCGATCCGCCGGACTGACAAGAAGTGCTGCAATGTCCCTGTCTCCCAGCCTATTCTCTGTTGGCCTGACGTTCCAATGCCCGCAGTGCAACTTCACCGTCATCAAGAACGGCAGGTGGTTTCAGGTCGTTTCCCATTACAAGTGCGAGGGATGCGGACGCGAGATCCGCATCACCTATCCCGACAAGATCGCGATCTTCCAGAAGCACGCGCACTTAGCCATGCCGCCGGGAGCGCGGTAGCTGTGGCAGATGTGCAGACCAACTTCTTCATTGCCCACCCCACATTGAAAGTGAGCTCGAATTGCCGGGCATGAGCGCGAGCGTAATGGTGACCTAGATAAACCAGGTCGCCACCAGCCCCATAGACGCGGAAAAGATTGCGATCGTAGTAGCCCACCCCAGGGCGTTGGTTGTCCGGCTGTTGACCTTGTCTCCCATGATCCGCGGGTTGTTCGTCATCAGCATGATGAGAAGAAGCAGTGGCGGCGTGGAAAAGCCCTGCACGATACCGGACCAGACGAGCGCCTTCATTGGGTTGAAACCCAGGAAATTCAGGCCAACAGCAATCAGCGTGAAGGCGCCGATCGCGATATAGAACTTTGGCGCCTCACGCGGCTTGGCATGAAGGCTGTGCTCCCACCCGACCGCCTGCGCCAGATCGTATGCGGCACCTGTCGTCATGACCGGAACGGCAAGGAACCCGACCCCGATCACGCCGGCAGCGAACAGTACGCCGGCGGCTGCACCAGCGAGCGGCTTGAGAGCTTCGGCTGCTTGAGCCGCGGTCTCGACGTCGTGCTCACCGGCTTCATAGAGCGTAGACCCTGTCGACAGGATGATGAAGTACATGATGAGGTTGGAAAAAATCATGCCGATCAGGATATCGCGGCGGGAGCGGCGCAGTTCACCGTCCGTGGCGCCCTTGCGCTTCCTCAGCGTCGTTCTCCCCTCGGCAATCTCTTCCTCCACCTCCTCATTCGACTGCCAGGTGTAGAGATAGGCTGAAAGGGTGGTGCCGATGATGGCCACCAGAATGGACAGGAACTCGCGGCTGAACTGGATTTTTGGAACAAGGGTTCCCCACAGCACGGCTGCCGCATCCGGCTTCGCCATGATGGCCGAGCCGACATAGGCAAGCAGGGCCAGCGCGAGCCAGCGGAAGATGTTGCGTATGAGCTTGTAAGAGCCCCAAAGCTGGAGAGCAAAGATCGCGGCCGCGACTACAACCACAATGAGGGGAATCGGAACAGGAAGGAAGATGTTGATGGATGCAGCCATGCCGCCGAGATCGGCGGCTGCTTCGATCGTGTTGCCGATCAGCACGCCCACCAGGACAGCCCAGAGCAGCCATCGGGGGTAGAAGTCCTTGATCGCATGAAAGAGGCCGCGGCCCGAAACCTGTCCAAGCTTCGACGAGAGATACACGACCGTGTACATCATCGGCAGCGTTACAGGAGCGGTCCAAAGCAGGTCCGGGCCAAAGCGCGCGCCGGCACTTGCATAGGTGCCGATCGCCGAGCAATCGTCGTCGGCGGCGCCGGTGATAAGGCCGAGTCCAAGTGCTCGCCCTATGCCGTCCTTCTTGTCTTCCCGTGGTGAAGTGGCGTTACGATCGCGCTGCGTCATTGCGGCCACGCCGCGCAAAGAGCGTCACGCGCAAGCACGAGAAAAACGTCGCGAGCAATTATCCTATAAATGTACTGCAGCACGGGAGTGGGTCTCATACCGGCAAACCTCTACCGCCGTTCCAACTCCGCAATCGGCTGCTTGTTCCCCGCGTCAGCCGAGTGTTCAGGGCATGATAGAGCCCACGATTTCGATGAGCTTGGGCGTCTTCCAAACCTTTCATCTTTTGACGGAACCCTACCCGGCGTTTTACGAGATATTCTGCCCGTGTGATTGTCTGTTGGCCGATGTGCGCCAATGGTTCGACGGCGCGCGCGTAACATCATCTTTGATGTTGCCAAAAGGCTCGCTCGATCGGATTGAGTTCGGGTGAGTATGGCGGCAGGAATCACAGCTTGCGCCGGCTGCCCTTAGGGCCTGGGGCAGGGCGGATCTGAACGGGGCTTTTCCACGAATGACTTTGATGGGCGCGGCGGCACTGCTGATCCTGATCCTGACCTATGCCGGCGTCGCCGTCGGCAGGTTCCCCGGCTTGCGCCTCGACCGGGCAGGCATCGCGCTGCTCGGCGGTGCGGCGATGATCGCCATCGGCGCGCTCAGCCTGGAGGATGCCTACCGCGCCATCAGTTTCGACACGATCACGCTGTTGCTCGGCATGATGATCGTCGTGGCGCATCTGAAAGTCTCGGGCGCCTTCCGTGCGCTCGGCGCCATTGCCATCGAGCATGCGCATGCGCCGTTCATGCTGCTTGTGATGGTGACGCTGCTGACCGGGGTGCTGTCGGCGTTTCTGGTCAACGACGCGATCTGCCTGGTCATGGCGCCGATCGTCGTCCACGTCACCCGCGTCATCAACCGAAACCCTGTCCCCTATCTGATCGCCACCGCTACGGCATCGAATTGCGGCAGTGTCGCCACCATCACCGGCAACCCGCAGAATATGGTCATCGGCGCGCTGTCGGGGATTTCCTATCCGGCCTTTTCGGCGGCCCTGGCGCCGGTCGCGCTGTTCGGCCTCGTCGCCGTCGTCGTCATCGTGCGCATCGTCTATCGCGCCGAGTTCGCGCGCAAGGCCGAACTCAGCCCCGAAGTCTATCGCGGCCGCATGTTGCCGGGCCAGGTACTCAAGGCGGTGGTCGTCTGCATCGGACTGGCGATCGCCTTCTTTGCCGGCGTTCCGGTCGCCAAGGCGGCGCTCATCGGCGGGGCCATTCTTCTCGTGACCCGTGCCATAAAGCCGGCGCGCATCTACCGCGAGATCGACGGGCCGTTGCTGTTCATGTTCGCCGGCCTGTTCATCGTCGTCGCCGGCGCCGAGAAGACGCTGCTCACGCCCGACATCATAGCCTCGGCAAAAGGCCTCGGGCTGGACGACGTCTGGCGGCTGTCCGGCTTCACCGCGGTGCTGTCCAACATCATGAGCAATGTTCCGGCTGTGCTGGCGCTGCGGCCGTTCATACCCGGCCTGGAAGACCCCGAGCGCGCCTGGCTGGTCGTGGCGATGAGCTCGACGCTGGCCGGCAACTTCACGCTGATCGGGTCGGTGGCCAACCTGATCGTCGCCGAGTACGCGCGGGTCTCCGGCACGCCTCTGTCGTTCGCCGCCTTCTTCAAGGTCGGCCTGCCGCTGACGCTGGTCACGCTGCTTGCCGGGACGGCATGGCTGGCGCTTGGGTTTTAGGCCGCCGGCCAGCAGGCAAGGGGGGTTTCAAGTGCAAGCAAGCCTCCGGACTATTTGGCGTGGGTGGGCCAGAACGCCCAGATCAGCAAAGCTGCCAAAGCCAGCCAGAGCGCCACGACAAAGAACATTCCCGTCCTGCTTTGCGGGTGAGTTTCGGGGGCGGGGGGCCGCGCGCGCGACACGGGCCGCAGCGGGGGGGGGGGAAGCCGTTTTGGGCGGGGTAAGCCGGGGGGGGGGGTGGTCAGGGGGGGGGGATAAACGAGCACCCGGATGAAATAGGGGGTGAGGGGGGTTGG
>NZ_JBVVQS010000068.1:19293-48600 GCF_055811575.1 Mesorhizobium sp. WSM4815
CCCCCACCCCCCCAAAACCCCAAACGCCCCAAACCCCACCCCCCCCCCCACCAAAAAAAAAACCCCCCCCCTGTTTGGGGGGTTTTTTCCCCGCGGGGCGCCCCCCCCCCTAAACTCGTCCATCAGCGGCGGCGGAACAAGCCTTATGGCCAGGATTACGCCGAGCGGTACGATGATCAGGTCGTCGAGATAACCGAGCACCGGAATGAAATCCGGGATCAGGTCGATTGGGGAAAGCGCATAGGCGGCTACCATTCCGGCAACGAACTTTGCAAACCAGGGCACTTGAGGATCGCGTGCGGCGAACCACAGGGCGACGACATCAAGCTTGATGTCGCGGGCCCGGCTTTTTGCCGCTTCCAGCCATGCTTTCATAGGGTTACTTTAGCACAGATTGTCGTCCGCCTGCATCCGAGCGGCGGTCGCTGGTCGTAGAAAGACTAGACCAGACCGTCCGTGGCGCGTCCCAAAGGATGCGCGGCGCTCTAACGCTCCGACGATTCGGTGCTGCCCGCCGGCTTCGAAACATAGGCGTCGAGAAAGTCCTGCGAGGCGACATCGTCGGCGAGGCTCCTCAGCTTTTCGGCCGCGGCCGCCCCCAAAATCGCCTCGACGCGCCGGTTGGCCTCGACCCACACGACATATGCCTGCTGGTATCGCGCTTTTCCGAGTGGCGTCAGCACAGCATGTTTCGTTCGCCGATCATGGGCATCCTGGCGGACCTCGACCAGACCGTCGCGCTGTGGGAAACCTACGACGCCGCCCCCACCGCCCTGTTCGCCGCGACGCAGACCGGCGACCCGGCGCCCCGCTACCAGGCGGCTTGACGCCGCCCGACCGCCCTGAGCGCGCAGGGCGGTCTCTGCTGGCTTGGCTAGGGCGACGTCACCGTCATTTGCCCTTTCATGTTGGGGTGGAAGCGGCAGAAATAGTCGAACGCTTCCGCCTTCTGAAGGACCATGCTCGCCGATGTCTTCGGCGGGATCGTCACCTCCCAGCCGCCTTTGACGGTCGCCGTGTGGGCGAACACGTCGTTGTTGACCCACACGATCGTGTCGCCGACCTTCGCCTCAATGCTTGCGGGCGAAAATACAAGCCTCTCGATCGTCACCTCAATCGTTTCGGCCTTGGCTGGTGCGGCAGCAATACTCAACGCCATTGCAATCCACAGATGCCGTTTCGACACCGTCGGTGCTGTTCTCATTTCAGCATGCCGGCGACATGTTCGGCATGCTGTTCATGGCCCTGGAATAGCTTCAGGCCGGTCTCCAGCAGGCTCTTCAGTTCGGCATTCTCGGCCGAGGGGATCAGCAGAGTTTCGAGCGCGCCGTTGACCTGCTTGTGATAGGCAACCTCGTTGTCGACATAGGCCTTGTCGAACGCGGTGCCGTCGAGCTTGGCGAGCTTCGCCCGTTCCTCGGCCGCCGCCTTGGTTAGCGCCTTGCTGGTGGCGTTGTCCTCTGGCGTGACGTTGAGCTTCTCGACCAGGTCAAGCGCCTGTTTGTTCACGGCTTCATGGTCTCGCACCATGTCTTTGGCGAAATCGAGAATCTCCTTGTTCTTCGATTTCTTCAGTGCTTGCATGGCCGCCTCGACGTCAAGCACGCCGGCTGTGTAGGCGATGTGCGCGATCTGCGGGTCGCTCGGCTTGTCGGAGGCTTGCGCCGACGTCGCTGCGCTGAGCAGGAAAAGCGCGGCCAGTGCGGTGGTCGATCGAATAAACATGACGTTCTCCTTCGCCGGATGCGGTTGGCTCCGGGCATTTTCAGTTGACGATGATTGGATGCCGGAAGGGAGCAAACGTTCCCGGGAATTCGGGAAAATCAGTCTGTAAAGCCAAGCCGCTGCATCACCGCGGCGGTCAGCCGTTCACACCGGCGGCCGGCGAAGGGGAAGGCATCGAGCAGCACCGGGCCGATCTGATCGGCCAGCGCCTTGCGCACGAGGGCGCGGGCGCGGTGCAGCCGGGTCTTGACGGTTTCGGGCCGCACATCAAGCAATTCGGCGGTCTCGTCTATGCTGAGACCTTCGATCACCCGCGCCACGAATACTGTCCGGTAGACATCGGGAAGGCGATCGGTCGCCCGTTCGACAAGCTCGAGGATCTGCCGTTGCGCCATCATCCGCTCCGGATCGTCGCTGGGATTGAGGGGGAACTTGATGATTTCGGCTTGTAGATTTTGCGGCATCGCTACCGTTCGCCGCCTTTTGCGCAAACGCCCAAGCGCCTCGTTGATGACGATGCGCGACAGCCATGTGGCGAGAGAGGATTCGCCGCGAAAATCCCCGAGCTGGGCAAAGGCCCTGACATAGGCCTCCTGCACGATGTCTTCAGCCTCGCTGTCGTTGCGGACGACGCTGCGGGCGATACGATAGAGTCGCTGGTTGTGCATTTTGATAATCGTGTGGAAGGCTCCGCCCTCGCGCGCCAGCGCACGGCCGACAAGCTGCATCTCGCCAGATGCGGCGGGCATGACGGTCGCAGATATGGCCGGTTTCCTCATCGCGAGCCAATCTCATGACCGGAAGCAAATCCTCCGATCGAAACATTGGACGGGCTAACCGCGAAAAGGTTCCCGAACATTTTTCCCGGCGGCCGGCACCGCTTACGCTGCCGCTTCCCCCAACGCCTTGTCGCCAGCTTGCGCGCGTGCCGTTGCGGCCAGCAGATCGGTCTGCGTGATGAGGCCGAGGATGTGCTGGTTGTCGTCTACGATGACGACGGCGTGGCTGCGGCCGTCGGTAAGCACCGGCAGGAGGCCCATGGCCGGCGCACTCGCCGAGGCAGTCGCCACGGCCTTTGTCACGCTTTTCACCGCTTGCGCCGCCCGCGCCAGTTCGCGCAGTCCGACGGCGCCGATAAGCTTGGCCTCCGCGTCGACGACCGGCAGCATCCGGATATTGTGATCGAGCAGCAGATGACGCGCCTCGTCGGCATCAGCATGCTCGTCCACGGCAATCACGTCGCGCGACATGATATCCTCGCACAGCAAGGTCCGGTGCGTGCGCACCATCGCCTGTAACTCCACCTGCCGCAGTAGCCGTTCGAGATCGTTGCGGTCGATGTCGAACGTCTCCTCCAAAGCGCCGAGCGCAGCATCGATGTCCTCGGGCCGGAAGCCGATACGCTCCTGCGCCGGTGGATCGATGGTGCCGTGGCTGTTCTTTGACGCAGCGGTGGTACCATGCGGGTAGGTCCGTCGCGTCAGCTTGTGAAAACCGTATCCGAGCGCCACCAGCACGATCGAGTTCAATGCCACCGGCACGAACGGAAACAGGAAGCCGGCGTCGATGACGGCCGGGCCGCCGAACACCGCCGTCAGAGCCGCCGCGCCGCCTGGTGGATGCAGGCAGCGTGTGAACGACATCGCGGCGATGGCCAACGATACCGCAATGCCCACCACAAGGACGGGCTCATGTATGAAACGCGCCACAATCACGCCGACGAGCGCCGATATGGTGTTGCCGCCGATGATCGACCAGGGTTGCGCCAACGGGCTCGCCGGCACTGCGAACAAAAGCACGGCCGAGGCACCCATCGGCGCCACGAGCAGCGGCACATGCGGGCCGCTGCCGAGCACGAGGCCACCGATCGCGCCGGTCAGCGCAATGCCGATCGTCGCACCGAAACAGGCGATCATGCGCTCGCGCAGTGTCGCGCCGGCCAGTATGGGAGAAAAAAGACGAAAGGCCATGGGTGCTCTGGGGTTGATCCCACTCTGGGGTTGATCCCCGAGGAGTGTTGAACTTTGAAACGCCTTGCAATGACGCCAGACTGCTGAATTCGAAAGCCAAACCAATCCGAGAAATAGCGGATTTGGGAAATATTGTTGCGCGACGCGGGTAGATCAGGCGAGGTCCGGCCGCCAGCCGGAGCAGCTACACAGCGTGATCCGGCTAGTCTTTTCAAGAGGTTGAGCGCGTTTTCTGAATCGGTGTTGGAAGCTCGCTACCGTAGCTCAACCCGCCGCCGCAGTGAGGCCGCGCGCCAGATCGGCCTTCAAATCCTCGACATCCTCGAGTCCGATCTGCAGGCGGATGAGCGGGCCGTCATAAGGCCCCTTGGCGACGACGCGGTCGCCGAGGAAGACCGGCACCGCAAGGCTCTCATAGCCGCCCCAGGAATAGCCGAGGCCGAATATCCTGAGCGCGTCAAGGAAGGCATGCTGCTGTTTCTGGCCGCCGCCCTTGAGCACGATCGAAAAAATGCCGCTCGAGCCGCAGAAGTCGCGCTTCCAGAGATCGTGGTCGGGATGGCTGGCAAGCGCTGGATGCAGCACCCGCGCCACGCCCGGCTGGCCCTCCAGCCAGCCGGCGATCGCCAGAGCGCTGCGCTGATGGTGGTCGAGGCGCACACCCATGGTGCGCAGGCCGCGCAGCACCTGATAGACGTCGTCCGGCCCGGCGCAGCAGCCCATCGTGTAAAATGTCTCGCAAAGCTGTTTCCAGCAGGCCTTGTTGGCCGACGCCGTGCCGAGCAGCACGTCGGAATGGCCGGCCGGATATTTCGTCGCCGCATGGATCGAGATGTCGACGCCGTGGTCGAGCGGGCGGAAGTAGAGCGGCGTCGCCCAGGTGTTGTCCATCATCACGATCGCACCTGCGGCGTGTGCCGCGCTGGAAATGGCCGGTATGTCCTGCACCTCGAAAGTGTTGGAGGCCGGCGATTCGGTGAACACGACCTTGGTGTTGGATTTGATCAACGCCGCTATACCGGCGCCGACATGCGGATCGTAATATTCGACCTCGACGCCTAGCCGTTTCAGCATCGTGTCGGCGAAATTGCGGGTTGGGTGATAGACGGAATCGACAATCAGGACATGGTCGCCCGCCGACAGGAAGGCGAGCAGCGGCACTGTCACCGCCACCAGGCCGGAGGGCACCACAATCGTGCCGGCCGAGCCTTCCAGTCCGTCGATGGCGCTGGCAAGGGCGTCGGTGGTCGGCGTGCCGCGCGTGCCGTAGGTGTATTTCTGGCCGCGTGCCGCCATCGTCGCCGCGTTGGGAAAGAGCACGGTCGAGGCATGCACGACCGGCGGGTTGATGAAGCCGAAATAGTCATGCGGATTGTTGCCCGAGTGGGCAAGCCGCGTGTTGATGCCCATTTCATTGCCGTCTTTTGCCATTGCGCTTCGCCTCTGATGAAGCGCTAGCCATAGTGCGGCGGCATTGGCCGCGCAACCGTTCGCCAACCGCCAGCCGGCGGACTGGTTGTGCCAATCGCTCCGATGGCATTCAGGCGCGCGGCGCTGTCTCGCCGAAGAAGGATTTCAGAAGCCAGCTCCGATTCGCGTTGGCCGGACCTCGCAGTTGCTGGCTAATTTTCGGGCGCGTTTGTCTGCAATTCAGGCATTTGCGGCAAATGGTTTGAAACTCTTGGGGTTTCGGTCATTTTCCTTGACCTCACTGTGATAATCGCCTTCGATGCAGCTCGTGAATGGGAGGCAGCGCGTCGGTTGCGATGCGGGTTCCGGTAATGGGCCGGAACGGGAAGCTGCGTTCACACGGAAAAAAAGTCAGGTTCGCCTGAAAAAAACAGAAAAGGGTCTGTGGGTTATGAAACACATTGCAATCGGCATTCTGGGCGCCGCCACGCTTGGATTGGTCGCTTCGGCCGCGTCGGCGGCCACGCTCGACGACGTCAAGGCCAAGGGCTTCATCCAATGCGGCGTGTCGACCGGTCTGGCCGGCTTCTCGGCGCCGGACGACAAAGGCGACTGGCAAGGCATCGATGCGGACTTCTGCCGCGCTGTCGCGGCCGCCGTGTTCGGCGATGGCACCAAGGTCAAATTCACGCCGCTCAGCGCCAAGGAACGCTTCACCGCACTGCAGTCAGGCGAGATCGACGTCCTGTCGCGCAACACCACCTGGACCATCAACCGCGATACTGCGCTTGGTCTGAACTTCGTCGGTGTCACCTATTATGACGGACAGGGCTTCATGATCAACGCCAAGAAGCTACCGGGGGTGAATTCCGCGCTGCAGCTTTCGGGCGCGGCGGTCTGCGTGCAGAGCGGCACCACGACCGAACTCAACCTCGCCGACTACTTCAAGACGAACAAGATGGAGTACAGCCCGGTCGTGTTTGAACAGCTGTCAGAGGTCGATGCGGCCTATGACGCCGGCCGTTGCGATGTCTACACCACCGACCAATCAGGTCTCTACGGCATCCGGCTGACGCTGGGCGCGCCCGCCGACCACGTCGTGCTGCCTGAGATCATCTCCAAGGAACCGCTCGGACCGGCCGTGCGCCAGGGCGACGACCAGTGGTACCACATCGTAAAGTGGACCTATTTTGCGCTGCTGCAGGCAGAGGAACTCGGCATCACCAAGGCCAATGTCGAGGAAATGAAGGCCTCGGAAAATCCCGAGATCAAGCGCGTGCTCGGCCAGGAGGCCGATACCAAGATCGGCACCGATCTCGGCGTCTCCAACGACTGGGTCGTCAACATCGTCAAGGCCGTCGGCAATTACGGCGAAATGTTCGAACGCAATGTCGGGTCGGGCAGCCCGCTGAAGATCGCGCGCGGCATCAACGCGCTGTGGACCAAGGGCGGTCTGCAATACTCTCCGCCGATCCGCTGATCGAAATGTGATCCGGGAGGCAGATCGTCTGCCTCCCGGTTTCTCTTTCCAGGGGATGGTCGAATGGCATCGCAGGAAATTCTTCGCGAGGAGCCAAGCCGCGGCTCCTTCATCAATGATCCAAAGGTCCGCGGCATAGTCTTCCAGGCGGTGGTCGTTATCGTGCTGGTTGCGTTGGTCTGGTGGATCGTCCAAAACACCATAGACAATCTGACGCGCCTGCGCATTGCGTCAGGCTTCGGCTTCCTCAGGGGCCGCGCCGGCTTCGACATCAGTGACAGCGCCATCGCCTATTCGTCGGATTCGACCTATGGCCGCGCCATTGTGGTCGGCTTCGTCAACACGCTCATCGTTGCCGCCGCCGGCATCGTCACCGCCACCATCATCGGCTTTATCCTTGGCGTCGGCCGGCTTTCGCACAACTGGCTGATCCGCAAGATCTGCATGGTCTATGTCGAGGTCTTTCGCAACATCCCGCCGCTGCTGGTCATCTTCTTCTGGTATTCCGGCGTGCTTTCGGTGCTGCCGCCGCCGCGTGAAAGCATCAATTTGCCGTTCAGCTCTTTTCTCAACCAACGCGGCTTTTATTTTCCACGCGCCGTGTGGGGCGAAGGCTCCTGGCTGATCCTGGTTGCTTTGCTTCTCGGCATCGCCATGGCGTGGTTCGTCGCCCGCAAGGCGCGTCAGCGGCAGATGGCGACCGGCCAGCAATTCCCTGTGTTCTGGACATCGGCGGCTTTGATCATCGGCTTGCCGTTGCTGGCCTACGCGCTCAGCGGCTTCCCGCTGAGCTTCGATTATCCAAAGCAATCGACCTTCAACCTGACTGGCGGCTTTCAGGTCAAACCGGAGTTCCTGTCGCTCTACCTGGCGCTGTCCTTCTATACGGCGGCCTTCATCGCCGAAATCGTGCGGGCCGGCATCATGGGCGTCAATAAGGGTCAGACCGAGGCAGCTGGTGCGCTCGGGCTGCGGCCGGGATCGATCCTGCGGCTTGTCGTCATTCCGCAAGCCATGCGGATCGTCATTCCGCCGCTGACCAGCCAATATCTGAACCTGACCAAAAACTCGTCCCTGGCCATCGCCATCGGCTACCCGGATCTGACGGCGACGACCGGCACGGTGCTGAACCAGACCGGTCAGGCTATCGAGTGCGTGCTGATCATGATGGTGGTCTATCTCGCACTCAGCCTGTTAACGTCGGCGGTCATGAACGTGGTCAACGCCAGAATGGCGCTGGTGGAGAGGTAGCGACATGCAGGAGCACGATCTTTCCTTCGTCCGCGTCGAAATGGCGCTGGCACAGTCGGCGCCTGCAAGCGAGCGCGGCCTGGGCGCCTGGATACGCAAGAACCTGATTGCGTCGACCGGTGACACGATCCTGACCATCATCGGCATCGTGCTGGTCGCGATGATCCTGCCGCAACTGATCAGCTGGGCCTTCATCAACGCCCAATGGACCGGCGCGGACCGCACCTTTTGCGCCACAGCGGCACAGGGCGGCGTCCAGCCGGACGGCTGGTCCGGCGCCTGTTGGGCCTTCGTCAACGCCAAGTTCGGCCAGTTCATGTTCGGCCGCTATCCGATCGATGAGCGCTGGCGGCCGATCCTGGTCGCCATCCTGTTCGTGGCGCTTC
This sequence comes from Mesorhizobium sp. WSM4815, assembly GCF_055811575.1. Classification (NCBI taxonomy): domain Bacteria; kingdom Pseudomonadati; phylum Pseudomonadota; class Alphaproteobacteria; order Hyphomicrobiales; family Phyllobacteriaceae; genus Mesorhizobium; species Mesorhizobium sp. WSM4815. Next base: position 27,516 of record NZ_JBVVQS010000068.1, read on the forward strand.
TGGTGCCGCTGCTCATCCCGAAGGTGCCGCGCAAGGGGCTGAACGCCATATTGTTCTTCGGGGCGCTGCCGATCTTTGCCTTCATCCTGCTGGTTGGTGGCGTGTTCGGCCTGCCGCATGTCGAAACCCCGCTATGGGGAGGGCTGCTGGTGACGCTCACCCTGTCCTTCGTCGGCATTGCCGTGTCGCTGCCGCTCGGCATCGTGCTGGCGCTCGGACGGCGCTCGAAGATGCCGATCGTCAAGATGCTGTGCGTCATCTTCATCGAGACGGTGCGCGGCATCCCGCTGATCACCGTGCTGTTCATGGCCAGCGTCATGCTGCCGCTGTTCCTGCCGGCCGGCGTCAGCTTCGACAAGTTCCTGCGCGCGCTGATCGGTGTTTCGCTGTTTGCCGCTGCCTATATGGCCGAAGTGGTGCGGGGCGGCCTGCAGGCGATCCCCAAGGGCCAATATGAGGGTGCGGATTCGCTCGGCCTCGGTTACTGGCAGAAAATGGGCCTGATCGTGCTGCCGCAGGCGCTGAAGCTGGTCATTCCCGGCATCGTCAATACCTTCATTGGCATGTTCAAGGACACCAGCCTGGTTTCGATCATCTCGATGTTCGACCTGCTCGGCGTCGTCAAACAGAATTTTAACGACCCCAACTGGGCAACGCCGCAAACGGCCAGGTCCGGCCTAGTGTTTGCTGCCTTTGTCTTCTGGCTGTTCTGTTTCGGCATGTCGCGCTATTCGATGTTCACGGAACGCCGGCTCGACACCGGCCACAAGCGCTAAGAACAAAAAAGGGAACCTTCCATGACAATAGAAAATGCAGTCAGCGCGGAAGAGATCAAGGTCAATGCCGCCAAGATGCAGGTTTCCACCACCGATGTCGCCATCGACATCATCGCCATGCACAAATGGTACGGCGAATTCCATGTGCTGAAGGACATCAACCTGAAGGTGATGCGCGGCGAGCGCATCGTCATTTGCGGCCCTTCGGGCTCGGGCAAATCGACGATGATCCGCTGCATCAACCGGCTGGAAGAGCACCAGAAGGGCAAGATCATCGTCGACGGCAAGGAATTGACCAACGATCTCAAGAAGATCGACGAGGTGCGCCGCGAGGTCGGCATGGTGTTCCAGCATTTCAACCTGTTCCCGCATTTGACCATCCTGGAAAACTGCACGCTGGCGCCGATCTGGGTGCGCAAGACGCCGAAGAAGCAGGCCGAGGAAATCGCCATGCACTTCCTCACGCGCGTCAAGATTCCGGAACAGGCCAACAAATATCCCGGCCAGCTTTCCGGCGGCCAGCAGCAGCGCGTCGCCATCGCCCGCTCGTTGTGCATGAATCCGCGCATCATGCTGTTCGACGAGCCGACCTCGGCGCTCGATCCCGAAATGATCAAGGAAGTGCTGGAGACGATGGTTGGCCTCGCCGAAGAGGGCATGACCATGCTCTGCGTCACCCACGAGATGGGCTTTGCACGCAAGGTCGCCAACCGGGTGATCTTCATGGACCAGGGCCAGATCGTCGAGCAGAACACGCCAGCCGAGTTCTTCGACAATCCGCGCCACGAGCGCACAAAACTGTTCCTGTCGCAAATCCTGCACTGATTGCTCTCACGCGAATCAAAAGAGCCCGGCCGAAACCCTGCCGGGCTCTTTTGCGTCTGAGCCGTCAGCAGGCGATTGCGCCCCGATTGCGAGGCCGTCCCTCATGAAAAAGCCGTCCCTCGTGAAAAGGCTTGGGCGTTTTCTCGCCATTCTGGTGGTGGCAATCGTGCTTGCCGTGGTTCTGGGCACATTCATTCCACGGCCGCTCTTGCCGGCGGCCGCCGCCGATCCCGCCGCCACCAGGCACGTCCTGGTGCTGAAAAATCCGATCCACATCGATATCGCCATCCCGGTCGATGACGACGTGCGCAAGCGCTTCCATTTCCTGGTCGGTGGCGGCATTCCGGCCGACATGGCTGGGGTCCGCTACATCGTCTTCGGCTGGGGAGGCCGCGCCTTCTATCTGGAGACGCCGACCTGGTCGGAACTGAAGGCGGCGCCGGTGATGAAGGCGCTGACATTGGACGCATCGGTGATGCATGTCGATGTCGCCGGCAACATTGTCGAGCCGCACCCCGACGTCGCCGGCTTCGACATCAGCGAGCAGCGTTTTGCAGCGCTGCTCGACTTCATCGCGGCGAGTTTCCAGCAAGGGCCGAACGGTCCGATCCTGATCGAGAATGCCGCTTATTCCAGGTTCGACCGCTTCTACGAAGCCAACGGCCATTTCAATGCGCTGGCTGGCTGCAACACCTGGACAGCGGCGGCTCTGCGTATCGGCGGCCTGCGGACAGGCTGGTGGAATCCGCTGGCGGCCTCACTCGACCTGTCGATGCGGATTTATAATTGATGCTCCGGGTAATCAGCGCCTCATTGCGGCGCGCCCCCCTCTGTCCTGCCGGACATCTCCCCCACAAGGAGGCACAAGGAGGGAGATATTCAGTTTCGGCGCCGCGCTTCATCCTGCAACGTTGGAGATTGGCGAAAGCCGAGGTGACGGCCGATCTCCCCCCAAGTGGGGGGAGATGCCAAGTTTTTGGCCAAGAGGGCAGGACAGGAGGGGGGCGCTGTCCCGCCAACCGGTCGAGCTTTCATTGCCGATCGCCATCCGGCGGCCGCCAGCCATAGAGCCAGTCGAGATCGGCCGCGAGCTTTTCCGGCGAGCGCCACTTCAGGAACAGGTTGCGCGCGACGGCCACCGGCCCCGCTGCATGCCAGGCGAGCCGGTTGACCGCACCGCGGCGGGCGACCTTGGCGATGCGCGGGCGGCGCATCTTCTCCCAGGCGGCAAGCGCGCCCCACGGATCGGCGGGCGCGGCAGCGACAAAGCCGGCAAGGGTTGCGGCATCCTCGATCGCCATCGCCGCCCCCTGCGCCGCGAACGGCGTCATTGCATGCGCCGCATCACCGATCAGCGCGATGCCGGCGGGCGTCGTCCATGGCTGTGCCTGGTCGACCGTATGGATCGGCCACGCGGTCCACGGGCCGGCGTCCTCGGCAAGCCGGGCCAGCGCTGCCGCCGTGCCACGCATGGCGCCGAGGAGGATATTGGGGTCGGCGTGGCCCGACCGCCGCTCGGCGATGACCTCGCCCCTGGTGAAGGCAGCCAGGTTGAACGCCATGCCGTTGCTGACGGGATAGGCGACGAGGTGGAAGCCGGGATGCAGGAAGGTGGTCACGCAATTGGCGGCGCCGACCGCCGCAAGGGCTTCTCCTGCGACACTGCCTGCACTGATCGTAGCACGCCAGGCAAGCTCGCCCGAAAACCGGCTTTTGGCCGCAAACCCGCCAAAAGCCCGGATCGCCGACCAGACGCCGTCGGCGCCGATCAGCAGAAAGCCGCCGGCTTCGACTGTCTTGCCGGCAATCTCGACAGTTGCCGTGGCATGGCGCGGTCCTGTGGCGATGCCGCCGACGCGCGCGCCGGTGACGAGACTGATGTCCGGCTGTTCGGCAAGGCGCGCCATCAGCGCGTCTTGCAGATCAGCCCGATGAGCGACGAGATAAGGCGCCTGCCAGCGCCTTTCGGCCGCTTCGCCGAGCGGCACCCGCGCCAGCTCACGCAGCGTGGCGGCGTCCTTGAGCACGACGGCCTCCGGCCGCACCGCCGCCGGCAACAGCCGGTCGAGCACGCCGAACTGGCGAAGGATGCGCGTCGCGTTGGGTGAGAGCTGGATGCCGGCGCCGGCCGCTTCGAGGCGCGGCGCCTGTTCGAACAGCCGCACCAGATAGCCGCGCTCGGAAAACGCCAGTGCCGCGGTCAGTCCGGCGACGCCGGCTCCGGCGATAACGACCTGCCGGGACCGGGTGTCGTCCATCGGATGGTGTGCGCGTCAGGCGGCCTGGTGGATATAGAGGCATCCGGCAGGCTGCGTTTCCGTCGCCTTCAGCTTTGGCGAATAGCGATAAAGCGTCGAGCAATAGGGGCAGACCTTTTCATTGTCGTCGCCCATGTCGAGAAACACATGCGGATGGTCGAAAGGCGGGTTGGCGCCGGTGCACATGAATTCCTTGACGCCGATGTCGATCGCCGCATAACCCGCATCGTTCTGGAAATGGGGAATGGAACCGCCTGCCATCGTCGTCTCCTATATTTGCCGCATGACCCCGGATCATGTGCAAAATCAAAATTCCACCGCGTCCTTTGCGCGTCCAAAGGACGCGCCGCGCTGTACCTGGATTGCATCTGGATCATAAGCAGTCTCTTTGCAAGATCGATGAAATCAAACTGTCGTAAAAGCCTGTCACAGGATAAGCTAAGCCGGTTAAGGCATGGCCCCGAAACCGAATTCGGTTTTGCTGGGGATCATGCGTAGCTTAAGTGGTGGGAGCGTCCTTTTGCGCGTCCGCAAAGACGCGCGACGCTGTGGCCAGCGGGTGCGAAACGAGCAGGAACCATGAACGAACTAAAGCCGGTGCAGAGCGAATTCACCACTGTCGAGGTGGCGAGCCCAGAGGGCGGCAACCCGGACCGGTTCGTCAACCGCGAGTTTTCCTGGCTGCAATTCAACCGCCGCGTCCTCGAAGAATCGCTGAACGCCAACCATCCGCTGCTCGAGCGGGTCCGCTTCCTGTCGATTTCGGCCGCCAATCTCGACGAGTTCTTCATGGTCCGTGTCGCCGGTCTCGCCGGCCAGGTTCGCGAAGGCATCACGCTGAAGAGCGCGGACGGCCGCACCCCCGAACAACAGCTGGAACAATTGCTGCGCGAGGTCGAGCGCCTGCAGGAGGACCAGCAGAACAGCCTATCCGCTCTGATGCTGCTGCTCGACAAGGAAGGCATCGAGAGCATCAGCCGCGATGGGCTGACCAAGGACGAGAAGACCTGGCTCGAGGATCATTTCCAGGAGCAGGTGTTTCCGGTGCTCACACCGCTCTCGATCGACCCGGCGCATCCGTTCCCGTTCATTCCCAATCTCGGCTTCTCGATGGCGCTGCAACTGCGCCACCGCAGGAATGGCGAGGAGATGAGCGCGCTGTTGCGTCTGCCGGTGGCGCTGAAGCGCTTCATCCGCTTGCCTGACCGCAAGCATCATGTCCGCTTCATTCCGCTGGAAGAAGCGGTCGGCCTCTATATCGGCAAGCTGTTCCCCGGCTACGAGGTCAAGGGCTCCGGTACGTTCCGCATCATCCGCGACAGTGACATCGAGGTCGAGGAGGAGTCCGAGGATCTCGTGCGCCTGTTCGAGACGGCGCTGAAACGGCGTCGTCGCGGCTCGGTCATCCGCATCGAATTCGACAAGCTGATGCCGGCCGAACTGCGCGAGTTCGTCGCCGGCGAGCTTGGCGTCTCGTCGAGCCGGATCAGCGTGCTCACCGGTCCGCTGGCGCTCAGCCAGATTTCCGAGATCGTCGCCATCGCCCGCGACGATCTCAAATTCAAGCCTTACAATCCGCGCTTTCCCGAACGCATCCGCGAGCACGGCGGCGACTGTTTCGCCGCCATCCGCGAGAAGGACATCATCGTTCATCACCCCTACGAATCCTTCGACGTGGTGGTGCAGTTCCTGCGCCAGGCGATGGCCGATCCGGAAGTGGTGGCGATCAAGCAGACGCTCTATCGCACCTCGAACGACAGCCCGATCGTGCGCGCTTTGGTCGACGCGGCTGAGGCCGGCAAGTCGGTGACCGCGCTGGTCGAGCTCAAGGCGCGATTCGACGAGGAAGCCAACATCCGCTGGGCGCGCGACCTCGAGCGCGCCGGCGTTCAGGTCGTGTTCGGCTTCCTCGAACTGAAGACCCACGCGAAAATGTCGCTGGTGGTGCGGCGCGAGGACGGCAAGCTGCGCAACTATGTGCATCTCGGCACCGGCAACTACCATCCGGTCACCGCGCGCATCTACACCGACTTGTCCTTCTTCACCACCGCTCCGACAATCGCCCGCGATGTCGCCCAGCTGTTCAATTTTATCACCGGCTACGCCGAGCCGACCGAGGAGATGCGGCTGGCCATCTCGCCGTTCACGCTGCGCAAGCGCATCCTCAAGCACATTTCGGACGAGATTGCCCATGCGCTGGAGGGCAGGCCGGCCCGCATCTGGATGAAGATGAATTCGCTGGTCGACCCGATCATCATCGACGCGCTCTATGACGCCAGCCGCGCCGGCGTCGAGGTCGATCTCGTCGTGCGCGGCATCTGCTGCCTGAGGCCCCAAGTGCCGGGCCTGTCGGAAAACATAAGGGTCAAGTCGATCGTCGGCCGCTTCCTCGAACACAGCCGAATCTATTGTTTCGGCAACGGTCATGGACTGCCGTCGGACGGGGCGATCGTCTACATCTCATCGGCCGATTTGATGCCGCGCAATCTCGACCGTCGCGTCGAAACCATGGTGCCGATCACCAATCCAACGGTGCATGAACAAGTCATCGGCCAGATCATGCTGGGCAACATCATGGACAACCAGCAAAGTTTCGACGTATTGGCTGACGGAACCTCCCGGCGCGCCACGCTCGAGGAGGGCGAGGAACCGTTCAACGCGCAGGAATATTTCATGACCAATCCGAGCCTCTCCGGACGCGGCGATGCGCTGAAATCGCATGCGCCCAAGCGCATCGCGCAGTTCAAGCGCCGCAAGAAAAACGCCGCAGCGACCGGCTGATGATTTCAACGTCCCAGGGCCGGCTTCAGGACCGCCGACCGCTGTCCATCATCGACATCGGGTCCAACTCGATCCGGCTTGTCGTCTATGAGGGGCTGGCGCGCTCGCCGACCACACTGTTCAACGAAAAGATGCTGGCCGGCCTCGGTCGCGGCATCGTCTCGACCGGAAAGCTCGATCCCGAGGCGGTGACCCGTTCGATGGAGGAGTTTCGGCGTTTCCGCGCGCTGGCCGAGCAGGCCGGCGCCGAGCATATGTATGTGCTGGCGACCGCCGCCGCCCGCGAGGCGGTCAACGGCCCCGATTTCATCCACCGCGCCGAAGATGTGCTCAAGACCGAGGTCCAGGTGCTGAGCGGGCGCCAGGAAGCCCACTATTCCGCGCTTGGCGTCATTTCCGGCTTCCACCCGGCCAACGGCATCGCCGGCGACCTCGGCGGCGGCAGCCTCGAACTGGTCGACGTCGATGGCGAGGCAATCGGCGACGGCATCACGCTGCCGCTGGGTGGCCTGCGCCTGCAGGACATGGCCAAGAACTCACTGGCCCAGGCGGCAAAGATAGCGCGCGACGAGCTCGCGAAGGCAAGGCTGCTGAAAGGCGGGCAGGGCAGGCCATTCTATGCCGTCGGCGGCACCTGGCGAAACCTCGCTCGGCTGTACATGGAAATGACCAGCTATCCGCTGAGCGTCATGCACCATTACGAGATCGGCATCGACAGCGCTGCGAACTTCCTCAAGCAGGTCGCCAAGGGCGAGATCGAGAAGATAAGGGGTATCGAAGGCGTCTCGAAGAACCGCCGCTCGCTGCTGCCTTATGGCGCCATCGTGCTGCAGGAGATCATGGCGGCGATGCAGCCGTCAAAGATCATCGTCTCGGCGCTGGGCGTGCGCGAGGGCTTTCTCTATTCGCTGCTCGACAAAGCCGAGCAGAAGGCGGATCCGCTGATCTCGGCGTCGGAGGAACTCGCCCGGCTGCGTTCGCGCTCGGTCACCCACGCGCAAGAGCTTGTCGAGTGGACGGGCAAGACCTTCGCCGCCTTCGGCATCGAGGAGACGGTCGACGAGGCGCGCTACCGCCAGGCCGCCTGCCTGCTTGCCGACATCGGCTGGCGCGCGCATCCCGAATATCGCGGCAAGCAATCGCTCAACATCATTGCCCACGCCTCCTTCATCGGCGTCGACCATCCCGGCCGCGCCTTCCTGGCGCTGGCCAACGCCTACCGTCATGATGGCGTCTTCAACGAATCGATCGCGCCGGAAATCAAGGCACTGGCAACGCCGCGCTATATCGAGCGCGCCCGTGTGCTGGCCGCGGTGATGCGCGTCGTCTACCTGCTGACGGCGGCAATGCCGGGCGTCATGCCGCGGTTGAAATGGGAGAGGCGCGGCAATGGCGTGCTGGCGCTGGTGCTGCCGGCGTCGCTGGCCGATCTTTACGGCGAGCGGCCGGCCGGGCGACTGGCGCAACTGGCGAGGGTCACCAATCGCCGGCTGGTGCTGGCGGTCGAGGGCGGCCCCACTATGCCAGCCAAGTAGTCTGGCTCAGTCAAGTAATCGGCTCGGTCTCGGTTCAAGTAATTCGGCTCAGTCCGGCAGTTGTGTCGGTCAAGTCGTTTCAGCGCCGATCCGAAGCATCCTCCCGTCTATCGAGTAGGCGCCGGCGCCTGCCATTGCCAGCGCCAGAAAACCGCCCGATAGCGCGATGTCCTTCATCAGCATCTGCGAATGCATGAAGGTCAGCGTCGGATCGTCGCCGCCCTGGCCATAGTGGCCGATGAAGCCTGCGGCGATGCAGAAAGCGGCAAGCAGGAGCGCCGCGATCGGCGTCTTGAGGCCGACGAGGATGAGCAGTCCGGCGATCATTTCGAACAGGCCCGTCGCCCAGGCTGCGAGTGTCGGCAGCGGCAGGCCAAGGCCGGAAAAATACCCCGATGTGCCGGCAATGTCGGTAAGCGCGTGAAAGCCGGACGGAACGAATAGAGCGGCGAGCAGCAGCCGCGAAAGCAGAAGCAGCGCATTGCGGGGCATTGGTCACCTCCGACGTCGGCGGCGGTTGGCTTCACCCCGACACCTCATCCTAGCAGAAAGTCCGGCCGCTGATCGACGGGGATAAACCGACAACGAAAAAGGGACGCGGAAAATTCCGCGCCCCTTGCTGCAAGTGGTTCCTGGACTGCTTCAGCCGCGCTTGGCGTCGACCGAATAGGCGCCGGCGCCCGAGGAAGCCAGCACGAGGAAGCCGCCGGCAATCGCCAGGTTCTTCATGAAGCTGATCATCTGCATCTGATCGGCCCAGCCGGTGTGGGCGACCAATCCCGTGGCGACGGTGAAGATTGCCAGCACCCAGGCGGTGATCCGGGTCTGAAAGCCGATGAGGATGGCGAGGCCGCCGAGCAGCTCGAGCAGACCGACGACAATCGCCGTCACGGTCGGCATCGGCAGACCCATGCTGCCGAAGTAACCGGCGGTGCCGGCGATCGCAGTGAGCTTGCCGAAACCGGAAAGCACGAAGATGACCGAAAGCAGGATACGGCCGAGCAGGATGCTGCCTGAGGCGTTGGAAGCGGCGTTGGAAACGGTGCCGGAACCGGCAACGGACGTGTTGGTGGACATGATGGGCTCTCTCCGGGAGGGGTTGTGGTGCCCACCCACATAGAGCAGGGCGACTGTTCACCAAAGATGCAGATTTGGTTACAGATTGTTCACCGCAGTAAAGTTTTTGCGATCAGCGCAAGATCATCCCGGATGCGTCATCTCCTCCGGCCGAACCAGGCGGTCGTAGTCGGCTTCGCTGACCAGCCCGGTGGCAAGCGCTTCCTCACGCAAGGTTGTGCCGTTCTTGTGAGCGTTCTTGGCGATCTTGGCGGCGTTGTCGTAGCCGATGGTCGGCGCCAGTGCTGTCACCAGCATCAGCGAACGGTCGAGGGCGGCCTTGATATTGTCTTCCCGCGCCTCGATGCCGACGACGCAATTGTCGGTGAACGAGATGGAGGCGTCGGCGAGCAGTTGCACCGACTGCAGGAAATTGTAGGCCATCAGCGGGTTGTAGACGTTGAGTTCGAAATGGCCCTGGCTGCCGGCGAAGGTCACGGCCGCATTGTTGCCGAACACCTGGATGCAGACCTGGGTCATCGCCTCGCACTGGGTGGGATTGACCTTGCCCGGCATGATCGACGAACCCGGCTCGTTTTCCGGCAGCGACAGTTCACCAAGGCCGGAGCGCGGGCCGGAGCCGAGCAGACGAATGTCGTTGGCAATCTTGAACAGGGCGCCGGCGCAGGCGTTGATGGCGCCATGCGAGAACACCATGGAATCATGCGCCGCCAGCGCCTCGAACTTGTTTGGCGCGGTGACGAAGGCGATGCCGGTGATCGCGGCGATGCGATCCGCCACTCTCTCGGCAAAGCCGACCGGCGCGTTGAGGCCGGTGCCGACGGCCGTGCCGCCTTGCGCCAGTTCCTGCAGGCCGGGCAGCGTCATCTCGATGCGTTTGATCGAGGAGGCGACCTGCGCGGCATAGCCCGAAAATTCCTGGCCAAGGGTGAGGGGCGTCGCGTCCTGCGTGTGGGTGCGGCCGATCTTGACGATGTGGGCGAATGCTTTGGTCTTGGCCTCCAGCGCGGCGTGCAAATGCCTGAGCGCCGGCAACAAATCGTGCACGATGCGCTCGGCGCAGGCGATGTGCATGGCCGTCGGATAGGTATCGTTCGACGACTGGCTCATATTGACGTGGTCGTTGGGATGCACCGGTTTCTTCGACCCCATGACACCGCCCAGCAGTTCGATCGCCCGGTTGGAGATCACCTCGTTGGCGTTCATGTTGGATTGCGTGCCCGAGCCGGTCTGCCAGACGACCAGCGGGAAATGATCGTTCAGCTTGCCGTCGATGACTTCCTGAGAGGCTTCGATGATCGCCTTGCTGATGGCCGGGTCGAGCCGCTTCAGCTCCATATTGGTTTCGGCCGCCGCCTGCTTGACGATGCCGAGCGCGCGAACGATCGACGCCGGCTGCTTTTCCCAGCCGATTTTGAAATTGCCCAGCGAACGCTGCGCCTGCGCGCCCCAGTAACGATCGGCGGCGACCTCGATGGGACCGAACGTGTCGGTTTCGGTTCTGGTCTCTGGCGCGCTCACATGTCTCTCCGGATTGCAATTTGCAAACGGCCTATCGCGTTGCACAAATGGCTTCAAGCGGAGATTGCGGGCGACAAGGATGCAAATCGGTTGAAGGAGCGCCTCTCTCACCGCCCAAGCAGCGATCGTGAGGTTGGAGATAGGCGCAGCGTTTCCGTCGGTCTGGCCAGGCTCGACTGCAATGCCTGCCAGGCCGGCGCCGCGGCAAGCGCGGCTTCAACGCTTTCGTGGGCGTCCGCGCTGTCGAAGGCGGCGACGCTGATGAAGACATTTTGGCCTGATCGCACCGGCAGGCGGGGAAAGCTGTTTTCGGCATGTTCGGAGACAAACGCAGCAAGTGGTCGCGCGCCATGTGCCGCCAACACGGCAATCGCGCCGGTTTTGAAGCGGCTGGCGAAGTCGGCTTCGGCGCCGTGCCGCAGATGATGAATCTTGATGACAACAATATCCGACAAGCGATTGTCTCCGCTTGGTTCTTCGTAACCATCCAAGGCTGCTCGTTGCGATCCCGACAGATCGAAGCCGGCGCCGGGCCATGCCGGTTTCAGCAACAGCACGTCGTCGGAGGAGATCATCGTGGCGTTGGCGGCGTCGCGCCAGGCGGCCCAGACGGGCCCCTCATAGAACGCGGTCAGTGCATTTTTCCGTGCTTCCATACCCTCGAAGCCGCGCAGCCAGATGAACATGTCAGGCCGGTCGAGATCGCGAAACTGACCGATGATGGTCATGTCAGCCTCTTCCTGACCCTCGATGAGGTGACCGTCGAAGATGCCGATCAGCGTGTCGCGCCGGCCAGGTTTCAGCGTGTATTGCCTGAGCTCGACGACCGGCGAGGCGTTGAGGCCGGATTTGGACGCGGCATTCAGGGGCAGGCTCATCGCGCAATCTCCAAAACAGGGCGTTCATCCTGTTTTATAAACAGACCGGTTGTCCTGTTTTGTCAATCTGCTATCGTTGGAAAATGTCAGCAGAGATGACCGCTCGCCCAAAAGCGCAGCCCGGCAAGCGCACCAACGACCCGGAAGGCCTGCGCAAACGTGTGCTCGATGTCGCCGAAGCCTCCTTTCTGGCGCGCGGCTACCATGCTTCCAGCCTCGGCGACTTGATGGCCGCGGCAGGCGTCACCGGCGGCGCGCTGCATCATCACTTCCCGACCAAGAAGGCGCTGGCCCTGGCGGTGATCGAGGAGCGGGTCGCCGCGGCCGTCGAAGCAACATGGATCGCGCCGGTGCAGGCGGCAGGCTCGACGCGCGAGGGCGTGCGCAGCGTGTTCGAGGCAGTGGCCGCGGAACTGGAGCAACAGGGTTTCGTGCGCGGCTGCCCGCTCAACAACCTGGCGCATGAACTGTCGCTTGCCGATCCGGATTTCCGCACCGCCCTTGCCGGCATCTTTTCGGCGTGGCGCCAGGCGATCGCCGACAAGGTCAGGGCCGACCAGCAAGCGGGCAGGGAGCAGGACACCGATCCGCAGCGCTTCGCGGCATTCGCGGTCGCGACCTATTCCGGCGCCATGTCGATGGCCAAGACGACGCAGGATTCTGCTGTGCTGCGCGATTGCCTGAACGCGCTGGAGCAGGGAATTTCCTCAGCAAGAGCGAAGCGACGTCGCAGGGTGCTGCGGCAGTACAAAGCCTTTTGATGCCGGAGCGCCAGTCGCCTTCTGCCCTGCCGGGAGTTAATTCGGCAGCGGTTTGATGACCTCGTAACCGACCACGCTTTCGGCGTTGGTGCCCTCGTCATAGCGCCTGGCCAGAACGGCCTGCAGATCGGGCGCGTAGAGCGCGGTGAATCCATCCTGGATCTTGCCGGCCTCGTTCTTGATCGTAAGCCTGACGGCTAGCACGTTGTATTTGCAGTCGCCCAGGCTGAACGTCTCCTTGCCTTTGACGCTGATCTCGAGCGTCTCGGTGCCCTTGGGCTGTTTGTTTGCAGCGAGGCGGACGAACACGGTCTTGCTTTTCGCCCCGGCCTTGAGCGGAAACAGCTTTCTGAGATCCGAAAACGGGATCATCGCAAGCTGACCGGTCTCGCTGTCGCGAAACACCTCGATCAGACCGCCGAACAGAAACTGCGTCTGCGGCGATTGGGATTGGTATTCGTTGGCGACCGACACCATTCCACCCGCCGCCGGTCGAAACTCGCTGTGGATGCCGGGCCTTTCGAGAATGAATCCGGCCTTGGCGGCTTTGGCGTCGATGCACTCGGCACCATGAGCGGCGCTCGCCAGGATGGTAAGTGCCGTCGCGATGGATATAGTCTTCATAGCGTTTGCCCGCGCAAGTTGAGTCCTGACCTGAAAAGCAATGCCAGACCTGCGGCAGCGTGTCGACATACCGTTCGCGGCAACTGGACGAAGAGGCGCCGGCTGTGCTGAATTTCACGCCATGAATCGCATCTCGGCAGGATCACTCTCCCGGCGCAGCTTCCTGACGCAGGGAGCAGGGTTGGCCGCGGCCGGCGTCCTTGCGCGACCGGCACTCGGACAGACCGGACAGCGCATTGCGCCTGTCGACGCCACCTTGCTGTTCGTCGCCGATGTCCATGCCTGCCGCATGGCCAGCGGGCTGAGCCCCAATTGCCAGCAGGAAGGCAAGACCGACGCCGCCTTGCTGCGCAGTATCGCCGCGTTGAACGCCATTGGCGAGAAGCACTGGCCGGCCGAAATCAACGGCATCGCCACCGGCCTGCGCTCAGCCGGCAGCCGCATCGACACGCCGCTCGGCCTCGTCGTCGGCGGCGACATGACCGACGACGGCGGCGGCCAGGTCATCCAGCCCAGCGAAGGCACACAGTTGCTCCAGTTCAGCCAGCGTTTCCAGCAGGGCATCGGCCCCGATCGCGTGCATGTGCCGGTCTATGTCGGCCTCGGCAACCACGATCTCGACCAGAACGGCCCGCCAAACCACGTCGACTGGTACCGCCGCGAAATGCGCGACTATGTCGAGGTCAACCATCGTGCCGGCGTGTTCTTCAAGCCGCCGGTGCCGGTGACCAGTTACGATGTCGACACCGACTGCTACTCGTGGGACTGGGGCGGCCTGCATCTCGTCCAGACGCACCGTTTCGCCGGCGACACCGGCCACGGCGCGGTCTCCGGCCTGCCATGGCTGAAGCAGGATCTGGCGACCTATGCAGCGGACGGCCGCCCCGTCATCCTGTTCCAGCACTATGGTTGGGATGTTTTCTCGATCGAACGGTGGGATGCCGCCAAAGGAACCTTCGACGATGAAGGCGCTGGTGCGCCGCACTGGTGGAGCGAGGCGGACCGGCAGGCGCTGCTGGCGGCGCTGAAGGACTACAACGTCATCGGCATCTTCCATGGCCACCAGCACGAGACAGCGATGATCTACCGCGGCGATGGGCTCGACCTGTTCAAGCCGAAGGCCGCTTATATGGGCGGCTTCGCGCTGGCGCGGGTGAGCGGCGACAGCATGGACGTGGCGCTTAGCGAAGCCGTTGGCGACCATGGCGAGATCGCCTTCACCAACGCTTTCTCAAAGAGCCTGAATTTCTAACGGCAACTGAAGCAGACAGCGGACCGCTAAACCGCTTTCCTCATCACTATCGAAACAGCAGCGCAGGGGTCAGATCACCTTCCTGAATTTGTCCTTGATGTCGCCATAGGCCTTCTGCATTTTGCCGGCGATCTTGTCGGCCACGCCTTCAGCTTGGACGCGCCTGTTGCCGGTGGCCTTGCCGGCGGCTTTCTTCACCGAGCCCTTGAGCTGCTTGGCTAGGCCCGCAATCTGACTCTTGTTCACCATGGCCGCATCTCCCGGAATCAATCTGCTGTTTGGGAAACGGGTGGCTGGGTTTTCGGTTCCGGAGCCCTGCCTCGTCGGTCAATCAACAGGTCACGGCCTTTGGCCCTGACCGCCATGGCGATTGCTACTCGGCATAAAAGAACGCCCCTCGCGCGTTTTATTGCACGGGAGGCGTCCTTTGTGTCAGCCTTTCCTGAGATTGCTCTCATGAACTGCTGGCGATGTTTAAAATGCACGGATGCCAAGATGGTTCCCGGCATGGCGCGATTTTTTTTACATTTTTAACAGCTGGCGCTGGGCCCGGTTTTCGGCGTCAGATCCGCCGTCGAATTGCCTGCGCAGCCAGCGTGCCGCCATCGGCCCGCCGACGACGAAAGCAGACGGCGAAAGCAAAAAATTGACACGGCGCCAAAAGAAGTCTAAAAGCAATTCGTCGATATTTGTTTGACCGACTTTTGTTATCCGCGTGTCCAGGCGCGCCTTTGACGAACTTCCCCCATCAAAATCGAGACAAACGCTGTTGTGCATTCGCATGACGGTGAGCGAATATTTGCCACGGAAAGGGTTCGTTATGAGCACAGGCACAGTTAAATGGTTCAACGCCACCAAGGGTTTCGGTTTTATTCAGCCTGACGACGGCTCGGCCGACGTTTTTGTCCACATCTCGGCCGTAGAGCGCGCCGGAATGCGCGACATCGTCGAGGGCCAGAAGCTCGGCTACGAGATGGTCCGCGACAACAAGTCGGGCAAGATGTCCGCCGATCAGTTGAAGGCGGCCTAAAACGGAATTCAGCCTCGCCGGTGACCACGGATGTACTGGCACCGGTGAACGGCAAATTCCAGCGCATGACCCCGGAAACACCGGTTTCCGGAAAGGATCATGCGCAGAATGAGCAAGTGCACGCGCGTTCAACCGGACGCGCGGCGCTCCAGCGGAGGTCAGGCAATGCCTGGCCTTTTGCGTTTCGGGCGCCGCAAAAGTTCGAAAAGAGCACCGCGCGTTCGCTTGAACGTGCTAAGGATGCTCCAGCAATTTGAAATCGACTGCCGTATTGCTTTGTGCGTGGTCCTGGTCGAAAGACCAGTCTCGCCATTTTCGGCATTACGCTCCGAACCGGGAGAAAGACCTTGACCGCCACTTCGAAGAAATCCCGCGACCACGCCGAATCCATCTTCAGCAAGACCCAGACCCAGTCCATGTCGCTCAACCGCATTATTTCCGAGCAGGATGCTGTCAGCCAGGCCCGGGAAGCCAAGACCGCGCGGCTGCGCGAACTGCGCCTGGAGAAAGAAGCCGACGAGCTGGCTGCAGCCGCCGCGCTCGCTGCCGCGCCGAAGCGCGTGGGCAAACGCTGATGGCCACCAAGCGCGTCCCGCAAGAGGCGATCGCCGCCGATTCGACCATCGCCGATGTCGTGGGAGCCCTCGACAAGCCGGTCGAGTATGTCCGGCGCGTGCTCGAAAAGCTCGAGCGGTGCAAGCGCGCCCATGGCGATGCCCAGGTCAGGCTCGGCGTGCGTGGCCGCTCCGAATGCCCGAACTATCTGATCGAGTATGTCCGTGAAAATGCCAAGACCCATGAGCGCGTCACCCATCAGGATGCCGCCTATAGCGGCAGCACGCATCGCGAACTGGCACCCCGGCACATCGAGGAGGCCAGGAACTGGTCGCCCGAGGAAATGAACATCACGGCGGTCTCGGCGCTGATCGGCCGGCTTCGCAACCCGAATGCGCCATCATCGCGTTTCTCCGACGAGGATTGATATGGCCATAAAATTTTCCGCCAAGGATCAGCCGGCAGCAGCCGCTGCCACCGCAAAGCTGGCCAAGCCGGCCGCCGCGCCGAAAGCCGATGTCGCCGCCGAGGCAGCGACCGACCTGTTCAAGTCGCCGGCGGACGTGGCGTCGCGCAAGACCAGGAAGAAAAAATAGCGCCCTTGCCGAGCAACGCCGGAATGAATTCTGTTGCGTCAGGGCTGCTCGCCCTGGCGAGCGCCGGAGACTTTTCGTCACTGGAGGAGCGCGCCGCCCCTCTCTTCGACTGCCAGAGCTGTGGCGCTTGCTGTTCCTATTCGGCCGAATGGCCGCGCTTCTCGACCGAAGATGACGCGCAGCTCGACCGGATCCCGCAAGACTATGTGGCTGCCGACGAAGCCGGCATGCGCTGCGACGGCGTGCGCTGCTCGGCACTTTCCGGCGAGGTCGGCAAGTCGACCATTTGCGGCATCTACGAGGTCCGGCCGGACGTCTGCCGCGCCTGCATGCCCGGTGGCGACGACTGCCTGATGGCGCGCAAGGCACATGGTCTGCCGGCGCCCTGATAACGGGCCCCGATAGGTCTCAGTTTGAATTTCCACCTCGGGTAGGAAGCGGCCATTCCTGGTCGCTGGGCTGTGGAATTCCAGCGCTCTGCGGCCAGGCAATCGGATGCGTCGAGTAGAGACGGGCGGCTCAGTCGTTCCTCACTGAGTCAGCGTGTTTTTGTAGATCAGGCCGTCCTTCATGATGATTTTGAAGTTGTTGGCAGGATCGGCCACTAGGTCGAGGTTCTCCAGCGGATTGCCTTCGACGAGCAGGAGGTCGGCGAGCGCGCCCTCTTGGATCACGCCGAGCTTTCCCGGATAGGGATTGCGAAGGCCCGACAGCGCGAGCAGCTCGGCATTGGTCCCGGTCGCCATGACGAGCGCTTCGGCAGGCGTGTACCAACGCGCAAGCGACGCCAGGATTGCTCCCTGCTGCTTCGCCAGCGCGCGGGAGAACAGGACATCGGTGCCCCATGCCGTCTTGATCTTGTATTTCTTCGCGAGTTCGTAGGTCCTGCCGATGCCTGGCCACACCTCATCGGCCTTGGCTCGCTCGACCGAACCCTCTCGGAGGCCTGTCCTCATCAATTCGGGAAGCGGCTGCAAGCTCAGCCAAACGTCCTTTTCGGCGATCAGCTTGGCGGTTGCCTCGTCCATGAGGAAGCCGTGTTCGATGCACTTGACGCCAGCCGCGACAGCCTTCCGGATCGCATCCGAGGTGAAGGCGTGCGCGGCGACGTAGGTGCCCCAATTCTCGGCAATTTCAACGGCGGCCCGCAGTTCGGGCTCGGTGAAGGTGGTGACGTCGAGCGGGCTGTGGGGCGACGACACTCCACCGCCCGCTGTCAGCTTCAGCAGCGCGGCCCCCTGCATGAATTGCTCGCGGGCACGCAAACGCACCTCGTCGGGGCTGTCCACGACTATGCTGCCGCCGTTCCTCTCCATGGGGGTGAATAAGCCGCCGATCGTCCGGGGCAAGTCGCTGAGCTGGCGGAAATCCCCATGCCCGCTGGTCACGGTGATCATGGCTCCGGACGGATAGATGCGCGGTCCCGCGACGATGCCTTGATCTATCGCGCGCTTGAGGCCGAACACCGGCCCGCCCACGTCGCGAACGGTGGTGAAGCCGCGCATCAGCGTATCCGTCGCCTCGTCGCCGGCCGCAAGATTGGCGAAACCGATGTCGCCCATCGCCTCTGCCGGGGTGGATGCAATCAGCATTGCGTGCCAATGCGCATCGATCAGCCCCGGCATCAGCGTTCGCCCGTTGCCGGCGATGCGCTGCGCGCCCTCGGCCGCGATGGGACTTGTCGAAATCCGCGCGATCAGCTTGCCCTGCACCAGCACACTCGACGGAGCCGAAAGTGCGGCGCCCTTCCCGTCGAAGATACGGACGTTTTCGAAAAGCACGTCATCGGCGCTCGCGCTGGCGCAAAGTTCAAGCAGGAGAGCCGCCGCAAGCATTTGTCTGCCAGAGCGAAGCATCGTGAAAACCGGGCGCGCAACAAAGAACAACACAGCGGCGCAGGACAGGGCATGCGCCGCAACCTTGCCTTTCGTCAGCTCCTGCGATCCAAAGGATTTGTGACACATGACGATTATCCCGCTTCAGGAGAGGTGGTCACGGCGCAAGGACAAGTTTGTAGCTTACACGGCATCGGGTCAAGAAGTGTTCCGGACTGGCACCGGACTGGCCTCGTTCGCAGCGAAGGTGGTGTCCAAAGTCAGGCCAATGCGATGATGGCAGGGCCAGCAGTGCAAGGTTTGCCTCAGGAAACGAGCTTACGAAACGTCGCCCACGGGAGTTGGATTAAAATCCCGCCGAGGGATTCCGCCTTGGGTCGTGACCCGAAATTCGAAATGAGACAGTACTGGTCCTCGGGCTGGCTTGTGCCCGCGCGTTTCGCTGGCTACCTTGCCGGCGGCAGGTCACCGGAGGACGCATCGTGAGCATCGAATTCTTGTTGACGTCGCTGATCGTCGTGGCTTCGCCCGGCACCGGCGTTCTCTATACGCTGAGCGCCGGACTTTCGCGTGGCGCGCGCGCTAGCATCATCGCGGCTTTTGGTTGCACGCTCGGCATTATTCCGCACATGGCGGCCGCCATCACCGGTCTGGCGGCGCTGCTGCACACCAGCGCGCTCGCCTTCGAGACGCTGAAATATCTGGGCGTCGCCTATCTGCTCTACATGGCGTGGAACACGCTGAAGGAGAGCGGCGGCTTGAACGTCGGACAGGATGTCGCGCCGCGCACGACCGGCAAGGTGATCACCTCAGGCATCCTCATCAACATCCTCAACCCGAAGCTGTCGATCTTCTTCGTCGCCTTCCTGCCGCAGTTCGTCAGCACCACCGAACCGCATGCGCTGTCGAAAATGCTGGAGCTCAGCACCGTCTTCATGCTTTTGACCTTCGTCGTCTTTGTCGGCTACGGCATCTTCGCCGCCTCGATCCGCAGCCATGTCGTGTCGCGGCCGATGGTGCTCACCTGGATGCGCCGCACCTTCGCCGGCGCCTTCGTCGCGCTCGGCGCAAAACTGGCGCTGACCGAGCGGTAGAGCCGCCGGTGCTATCCCTTTACATATCCCATCGCTTCGACGATCAGCCCGTCCGCAACGCGCATCAGATTGACGCCACGGATGGAGTTGCCTTCGGCGGGCCAGTAGCGCCAGCGGATTGTCGCCCGCTCACCGGCGACGAACGTTTCTTCAACGTCGAAGCGGGTGCCGGGTTCGCTGGCGATCGCCGACCACAGCCGCACGCATGCCTCACGGCCGGCATGGCGGGCGCCATCCGGCGCCGGCACGGTGTTTTCGATGACGCAGTCCTCGGCCACCAGCTCGGCGAGCGCCGACGGATCATGAAGCTGGAACACGTCGTTGAAGCGCCGGATGATATCGGCCGTCTGTCTGGATTGGTCGTCGGGATGGACGACAATGATGCTATCCCGTTTCATCTCGGTACCTCCTGATTTCATTTTTCCGCAGCGGCGGCCGTGACGAGGTCGGCCCTGAGCCTGATATCCGCCACGCCCGCCAAAGCCCGGGAGACGAGGCATGTTGCTTTCGCCGATTGGGCAAGGCGCTGGAATTCCTCGGGCGCCAGGCCCGGGATTTCGGCTTCCGTTTCAAGGTCGATGCGGGTGAGCGTCGGTCCGGCCGTGCTCGTGCCGAGATGCACCTTGGCGACGGTGTGAATCCGTACGGGGACATGGCCGCCGCTGCCCAGTATGGCGCTCAACGCCATTGAAAAGCAGCCGGCATGTGCCGCCGCAATCAATTCCTCGGGATTGGTGCCGGGACCGTTTTCGAAGCGCGACGGGAAGGAATAGGCGCCTTCGAAGACGCCGCTGCCGAGCCGCAGACGGCCCGAGCCTTCTTTCAACGAACCCTGCCATTGGGCCTCTGCTTCACGGATGGTCATTTTGTCGTTCTCCTCTTCGATGAAACGCCGAATATATAGACTGATCTACATACTATATAGACCGATTGTCATATTCGGCGCAAGCCTATAAAGCTCACTCCTGACAGAGGTTGACATGGCGAACGACACCCGCATCCGCATGATCGAGGCGACGGCGCTGCTGCTGAGGCAGCGCGGCTATCACGGCACCTCGCTCAACGACATCTTGAGCGCCTCCGGTGCGCCAAGAGGATCGCTCTACTTTCATTTTCCGGGCGGCAAGGACCAATTGGTCATCGAGGTGACGCGCGACAGCGTGGACAAGGTGTCTCGATGGCTTGCCGAAGAGCTGGCCGCCGAAAAAGATCCGGCGGTGGCTGTCCACCACATCTACCAGTCGGTCGCACGCATGCTGGAGGACAACCAGTTCACGCTCGGCTGTCCGATCGCACCGGTGGTGCTGGACTCGCCGGCCGACGTGCCGGAGTTGGCCGAACTGTGCCGGTCGGCTTTTGAGCAATGGGTAGGCCTGCTGCAGGCGGCCTTCGTCAGGGCAGGGGTGCCTGAGCGCCGCGCCCGCGCCCTGGCGCTGCTTGTCGAATCGTCGCTGGAAGGGCTGATGGTGATCGCGCGCGCCAGCCGCGACCGCGCCCCGGTGCTGGCGGTGGCAGATGAAGTCGCTTCGCTGATTGAAGGTGCCTTGCCTGCCAAAGGGGAGCTGACACGGCGCATTGACGCCGCCGTCTGAGCCGGGCAGCCCGCTAAATAAAGCAAACAAAAAGGGCGCCTTTCGGCGCCCTTTCCGTGAATGCGAGGCAATGTTGGATTAGAAATCCATGCCGC
>NZ_JBVVQS010000068.1:48700-48964 GCF_055811575.1 Mesorhizobium sp. WSM4815
CACTCAAGCCCGCTTGCGGGCTTGAGCAACTTAGATTCATGGGCGTGCTTATGGACTTCTTAGAAGTCCATGCCGCCACTCAAGCCCGCTTGCGGGCTTGAGCAACTTAGATTCATGGGCGTGCTTATGGACTTCTTAGAAGTCCATGCCGCCCATGCCGCCCATGCCGCCGCCGCCCATGCCGCCTGGCATGCCGCCGCCAGCCGACTCCTTCTTCGGAGCCTCCGCGATCATGGCTTCGGTGGTGACCAGCAGGCCGGCGAC
>NZ_JBVVQS010000069.1:0-17361 GCF_055811575.1 Mesorhizobium sp. WSM4815
CGGGGTGGAGCAGCCCGGTAGCTCGTCAGGCTCATAACCTGAAGGTCACAGGTTCAAATCCTGTCCCCGCAACCAAACAAAAAACGGCCCGCATCACGCGGGCCGTTTTGCGTTTGCAGCCTGGCGCGGCCAGTTTGATCCTCATCGAGTTACCCGACGGTGTGGGTCTCGGCAGGCGCCGTCTTCCCGTGTTAATCTGCTTGGCATGGAGATGGACACCGACAAGATCGACAATGCCCGTTCTCGGGCTGCTTTGGCTAACGCTGCATGAAGAGAGGCGCGCCTGGAAGGGATTGGATTGGGATGCTCTGGATCGCTTGCACCAGAAGGGACTGATCGCCAATCCGGCAAACAAGGCGAAGTCGGTGGTTCTGACAGATGAGGGCCCGCGACGGGCTGAGGAACTGTTCCGCACCCTGTTCACGCGGCCGGCGCCATGAGCGCTGGCTGGCGTTCCAATTCGACAGCAAGAAGTCGCGCAGGCAAAACCGACAACTTGCGCCGCAGGCTTATCCCGCAGCAACAATTAGGGTTGGGCGTTCCGCCCGATTACCGTCTGGCGGCGGTGTCCGGTGCGTCGGACCTTCAGTCGAAACCTGCCGTGGTGCTGCCATAAGGGCGTCGCTCAATTCACACGGTTTTCCAACCCCACCGTCAGCGGAATCTCAAGCCCCCGCCGCAATCCCGTCGCAACCACCGACACCCTGAATTTTCCTGCGAGCGCCTTGTCGAAAATGGCGCCGACGATGATGTCGGCATCGGCGTCGACCTCCTCGCGGATGCGGGTGGCGGCTTCGTCGACCTCGAACAGCGTCATGTCAGTGCCGCCCGATATCGAGACAAGGACGCCCTTGGCGCCCATCATCGACGCTTCGTCGAGAAGCGGGTTTGCGATCGCCGCTTCGGCTGCCTTCCTGGCGCGGTCCTCGCCGGTGGCTTCGCCGGTCCCCATCATCGCGCGACCCATATCGCGCATCACCGACTTCACATCGGCAAAGTCGAGATTGATCAGGCCTTCCTTGACGATGAGATCGGTGATGCAGCCGACGCCGGCGTAGAGTACGCGGTCCGCCATGGCGAAAGCGTCCGCGAACGTCGTCTTGGCATCGGCGATCCTGAAGAGGTTCTGGTTCGGTATGACGATGACGGTATCGGCGCTTTCGCGCAGCCGCTCGATGCCCTCATTGGCGGCATGCATTCGGCGGTTTCCTTCGAAGACGAACGGCTTGGTGACGACGGCCACGGTCAGTATTCCTGCGTTGCGCGCGGCCTGCGCTATGACCGGTGCTGCACCGGTTCCAGTTCCGCCTCCCATGCCTGCGGTCACGAAACACATATGCGTTCCCGCAAGATGGTCCATGATTTCGTCGATAGATTCCACGGCCGCGGCATGGCCGACCTCGGGCAGGGATCCTGCACCAAGGCCTTCCGTGACGTGCGCTCCCAATTGGATCAGCCGCGTTGCCTTCGACATGGTGAGCGCCTGGGCATCGGTGTTGGCAACGATGAACTCGGTGCCCTGCAAGCCTTCGGCGATCATGTTGTTGATGGCGTTGCCGCCACCGCCGCCAACCCCGATGACGGATATCTTGGGCCTCATCTCCGAGATTGTCGGCCTCGTTGCAGTGTTCATTTGCCGTCTCTCCCCTTGAATGCGCAAGCGCAGCGGTCGGTGGAAGGCTTGTTCCCGGCGCGCTGCAAAGATTTTTGACAGTGCGCGAATCAGGACAGCCCAGCGTAACCAAGGGAATCAGACGGTTGAACCGGCTGCAAGTGCAGTATTCGCGCTCGCGCATGTTATGCGCTATTGGTTCGCCCCGTCGGTGCTTCGTGTGGCGGCTGACCGAAAATCGTCCGATGACAACGTCTCCCGTAAAGCCGAGACCGATCTTCCCGTTCTACTTCACGCCGATGCCGGCAGTCAGGCCGCCATCGATCCTGTAGTCCGCGCCGGTGCAGAACCCGGCTTTCGACGAACACAGAAAGGCGATGAGTTCCGCCACTTCCTCCGGCTCGCCGATGCGCCCGATCGGGTGCGCTTCGCCGAAGCGCTTGTAGGCGGCCTCGACATCGGCGTCGGTGCCGTTATCGCCGCGCGCCGCCTTTTCCAGGATCGGGGTGCGGATCGAGCCCGGGCTGACGGAATTGACGCGAATGCCGGAGCGCGCGTGGTCGAGCGCCAGAGCGCGCGTCAATGTGTGGATGGCGCCCTTGGTCGTGGCATAGGCGGCGACGTTCTGCTGGCAGGCGAAACCTTGCACCGAAGCCACGTTGACGATGGCGCCGCCGCCTCGCCTGATCATTTCCGGAATACCGAAATGCGCGGTCAGGTAGATCGAGCCGACATTGACGGACATCGCCCGGTTCCAGATGTCGAAATCGGTGCTAACAGCGGTGCCATACGGATGGACCGCCGCGGAATTGACGATGATATCGAGGCCGCCGAACCGTTCAACACCGGCTGCGACCGCGTCGCGGACCTGATCCGGCACGGAGACGTCGACGGCCACGACCAGCGCCTCGGCGCCGGAGCTGCCCAGTTCCGCTCTCATCGCCGTGTTGGCCGCGCGGTCGATGCCGCAGGCGATGATCGCCGCCCCGCCCGCCGCAAGACGTCTGGCGGTTGCCAGGCCGATCCCGGTCGTCCCCGTCACCAGAGCGATCTTGCCGTCGAAATCCTTCATGGCGCAAACTCCTTTAATTTGACTTCCATTGTGGCCCAACAATACGGTTCCGTTTTATCGCAAAGGAAAGCCTCGATGGAACAATGCTGGCGCTGGTATGGCCCTGACGACCCGGTGACGCTCGATCATGTCAAGCAGGCCGGAGCCACGGGCGTCGTATCCGCCCTGCATAATATCTATGACGGCCGCGCCTGGCCTTTGACGGACATTTTGGAGCGCAAGCGGGTCATCGAGGCCGAAGGGCTGACCTGGTCGGTTGTGGAGAGCATTCCCGTCCACAATTCGATCAAGATCGGCTCGGCGGAACGGCTTCGCTATGTCGGCTGGTACAAGGACACGATCCGTGCGCTCGCCAAGGCCGGCATTGCGACGATCTGCTATAACTTCATGCCGGTGGTCGACTGGACCCGCACCGACCTTGCCTATCGGCTTCCAACGACGGGCTACGCACTGCGGTTCGATGCGATCGATTTTGCCGCCTACGACCTGTTCGTCCTGAAGCGCAGGAATGCCGAATTCGGCTACAGCGCGGCACGTATCGCGGAAGCGGAATCGCGACTGAAGGAATTGAGCGAAGAGCAGATCGACAGGATCGAGCGCAATCTCATTGCCGGCCTGCCGGCAACCGAGCGCAGCTACGACCGGGATAGTTTTCGTGAGGCATTGGCGGAATATGACTCGATCGGGCCGAAGGAGCTGCGCGACAATCTTGCCTGGTTTTTGCGCGAGATCATTCCGGTGGCCGAGCAGGAGGGGGTGCGCATGTGCATCCATCCCGACGACCCGCCATTCTCGCTCTATGGCCTGCCACGGATCGTTTCGACCGCCGAGGACGCGCGTTTCATCCTCAACGCCGTCGACAGCCCGGCCAACGGCCTGACATTCTGCACCGGCTCCTACGGTACGCGCGCAGACAACGACATTGTCGGCATGGTCAAGGAGTTCGCCGACCGGATCCATTTCGTCCATCTGCGCAATGTAACCATCGAGGATGACGGCTCCTTTTATGAAGCCGAACATCTGGAGGGCGGCACCGACATAGCGCATGTCATCCTTGCTTTGATGCAGGAAGAGACGCGCCGCCGTAGGGAAGGTCGCGCCGACTGGCGGATTCCCATGCGACCCGATCATGGCCATCTGCTCGCCGACGATATCGGCAAGACCAGGATCAACCCCGGCTATTCTTTGATCGGCCGCCTGAAAGGCCTGGCCGAGCTGCGTGGCATCATGCGCGCCGTGGAACGTTTTGAGCTGGCCTGAGGATCGCAACCGGCCTAAGGCTGATGGCTTGACGCAACAAGCTCGGCCTTGCGCTGCGCCGTCTCCAGCCCGATGGCGATGAAGCGGCGCGCATGCCGGGCCAGCTCCATATTGTCGGTCCACAGATTGCGCCAGATGGCGGTTTTCTTCGACAGGTTCTCGTCGACGATCTCCGACGAGAAGGATTCGAAGCTGAGGTCGTCGCCATAGCCGATTGCGGTCAGCGCATCGAAGATCGCGGCAAAGTCGATGTTGCCGGTGCCGAGGAAGCCGCGATGGCTCTCACCGATATGGACATAGCCGATCTTTTTGGCGGCGTGGCGGATGGCCAACCCGACATCGGCCTCCTCGATGTTCATATGGAACGTATCGAGATGCAGAAAAATGTTGTCGGAACCGGTGTCCTCGATGAAAGCCAACCCTTGCGCCGCGGTGTTGAGCAGATTGCTCTCGAAGCGATTGACGATCTCGAGGTTGAGCGTGACGCCGGCGGCCTTGGCGGTCTCCGCGACCTTGGCAAGCGTGGCGGCACTGCGGTTCCATTGATCGCGCGTCGGCGTCTCAGTCTGCAATCCATGGCTGGTGCTGAGGATACCGGCGACCTTCCGGCCGCCGAGATCGCGGGTGAGCGCGATCGTGTCATTGAGGACTTCGACGCCGTGCGCGGCAATCGCCTTGTCGGCGCTTGAAATGTCGCCGTCGGGCGGCAGCCCGATGCTGATCGCCACGCCGAGATCGAGATCGGCGATGCGCTTGGCCAGCCCGCCAACATCGACATTGGCAGGGTCAAGATAGGAGAATTCGATCAGGTCGAAGCCCGCCTCCCTGGTGTTGGCCAGCGTCCGTTCGAGGTCGTCTTGCGCCGAGCTCGCCGACCAGACGAAAGAGTGGATTCCAATGCGCGACATGATCGTCTCCTGCTGCTCGAGAGCATCGGACCCAAGAAGTGGGAACCGGTTTGCGAAAAATCTGATGCTCAAAACAAAAAATTGGTGCGGCCGGTCACCCGGCCGCACCAGCCTTGGGAGGCTTTAGCTAGCGGGCCGCGGTCCAGCCCTTATAGTCCTTCAGGTTCTCTGCCGTGATCAGCTGCGGGTCGAGCAGCACCGTGGCCTCGGCCGGCTTTTTGCCGGCGAGCACTTCAGCTGCCATCTGCAGCGATTGGCCGGCCATGACGTAAGGATCCTGCGAGGCCGAGGCCTTGATCATCGAGGTGCCGGAAGAGAGTTCCTTCTCGATGTCGGGCGCGCCGTCGACCGCGGTGAAGATGAACTCCGAGCGGTTGAGCTGCTTGGCCGCAAGCTGGGCGCCGATCGCCGTCGGGTCGTTGATGGCGAACACCGCGTCGATCTTGTCGAAGCGGGTCAGCAGCGACTGGAACACCTTCAGGCCGCCGTCGCGCGAGCCTTCGGCATTCTGGTCGTCGGAGAGGATCTTGATGTCCGGGTGTTTTGCCAGCACGTCCTTGCAGCCCTTCACCCGCTCCAGGATCGATGATGATGCCGGCCCGTTCAGTATGACATAGTCACCCTTGCCGCCGGTGTGGTCGACCAGATACTGGCAGGCCGCTTCGCCGGCCTTGACGTTGTTGGTCATCACGGTGACGTCGGCGCCCGGCGCCGAAACGTCGAATGCGGCAACCACGATGCCGGCCGCCTGCGCCTTCTTCACCGCCGGCGCGATCGCCTTGGCGTCGACGGCGTTGAGCATGATCACGTCGACGCCGGCGGCGATGAACGAGTCGACCTGCGAGACCTGCTTGTTGAGGTCGTAGTCGGCCGACACCGACGTCACCTCGACGTTCGGGTTGATCTTCCTGGCGGCGTCCTCGATGCCCTTGATGGTGGCGACGAAGAACGGGTTGCCGAGCAGGCCGACCGAGATGCCGACCTTGTTCAGATCCTTGGCAGAAGCCGGTGCGACGGCGACGGCCGCGAGGGCAACCCCGCAGAGCAGTTTAGCGATGGTCTTCATTGTTTTCCTCCTGATGCCCCGCGCCTCTCACGGTGCGTTACACATGAACCGGGTCGATGACGCCGGCGACTAGGTCAATCACGTTCTTGCTCCCGCCTGGAGCCTGTAGCGGTCGAGGGCGACCGCCACGATGATGACCAATCCCTTGATGATGTACTGCCAGATGTCCGAGACGCCGGCCAGGATGAGCCCGTTGGAGAGCACCGCTATGATCAGGCCGCCGATCAGCGTGCCCCAGATCGAGCCGACGCCGCCGACGAAGCTGGTGCCGCCGAGAATGACTGCGGCAATGGCGTCGAGTTCGTAGGACTGCCCAAGCTGCAGCCCGTTGGCCGCATAGAGCCGGGCCGCCGACATGGCGCCGCCAAGGCCGGCGAGAAGGCCTGAAACGCCATAGACGAAGAGCAGCACCAGGGGCACCTTGATGCCGGTGAGGCGGGCAGCCTCGGCATTGCCGCCGACGGCATAGATCCAGGTGCCGAGCACGGTGCGCTTGAGCACCAGCCAGGACAGCACCACGACCGACAGAGCGATGATGACCAGCCCGGGGATGCCGAACAGCGACCCGTTGCCGATGAAGTCGAACGGCAGGTCCGAGTTGAACACCGTGGTGTCCTGGCCGAGCAGGCGGGCGACGCCGCGCACGGCGGTCAGCGAACCCAGCGTGACGATGAAGGGCGGCAGCTTGATATAGGCGACGAGCAGCCCGTTGATGACGCCGAAGCCGAGGCCGACCAGAATGGCCGCCGGCACGCCGAGCATGCCCCACTCTGGCACCAGCGACACCATCACCGCCACCATCGCCGAGGCGGCAAGAATGGAGCCGACGGACAGGTCTATGCCGCCGGTCAGGATGACGAAGGTCATGCCGGCCGCGAGCACGATGTTGATCGATGACTGCTGGGTGACGATCAACAGGTTGGTCTCGGTGAGGAAGCGCGGGTTCATGATCTGGAAGCCGGCCGCCAAAAGGATCAGGACCGGCAGCATGCCAAGCGCGGCGAAGGCGGTGCGCAGCCGCCGGCTCCTGCCGACCGCGTGGTCACCCGCGCTCATCTCGGCTGCCTTGTCGGTCATCCCCAGGCCGCTCTTGTCGGTCATCCCGGTGCCGCTCTTGTCGGTCATCCCTTGGCCGCTCCCGTTGCGAGTTCCATGATTGCCTCCTGACTGAGCGGCTGGCCTTCGGATGCCGTCACCTCGCCAGCGATAGTGCCGTCGCGCATCACCAGCACGCGGTCGGCGACGCCGATCACCTCCGGCAGTTCGCTGGAGATCATCAGGATGGCGATGCCCTTTTTGGCAAGATCGTCGATCAGCCGGTAGATTTCCGACTTCGCCCCGACATCGACGCCTCGGGTTGGTTCGTCGAGGATGAGGACCCGCGGCTCGGTTTCGAGCAGGCGGGCGAGCAGCACCTTCTGCTGGTTGCCGCCCGACAGCGAGCCGGCATTGGCCTGCACCGACCTGCTGCGGATGGAGAGGTCGGAAACGGCCTTGGCGGCGCGCCTTTCGGCCGTGGCGAAGTCGCGCAGGCCGCCGGCCTGCGCGTCCCTTGCGAGCACGCCCATGCTGATATTGTCGGAAATCGACATGTCGAGGAACAGGCCGAGTTCCTTGCGGTCTTCGGTAAGATAGGCAATGCCGGCATCCAGCGCCTCGCGCGGCGAGCCGATGGCTATCGGCTTGCCGTCGAGTTCCAGCGTGCCTGATGTGTGCCTGTCGGCGCCGAAGATCAGCCGCGCGAGTTCGGTGCGGCCGGAGCCGACCAGGCCCGCCAGCGCCAAGACTTCGCCCTTATGCAGGTCGAAGGAGCAGCCTTTCAGGAGATTGCCGTCCGACATGTCGCGCACCGACAGTGCGATCGCGCGCTTGCTGTCCGGCGGGCGGTGATCCTTCTTGTAGAAGGCGGACAGGTCACGGCCAACCATCATCGAGACGAGGCGCGAGGCGTTCAGATCGGCGCGTTCGAGCGTGCCGACATAGCCGCTGTCGCGCAGCACGCTGACGCGGTCGGCAAGCTGGTAGACCTCTTCCATGCGGTGGCTGATGTAGATGATGGCGATGCCCTGCGCCTTCAGCGTCGCAATCACCTCGAACAGCCTGTCGGTCTCGCGCGAGGTCAGCGAGGTCGTCGGCTCGTCCATGACGATGATGCGCGCGCTGGTCGACAGCGCGCGGGCGATTTCGACCATCTGGCGTTCGCCAAGCGACAGGCTGGAGACCGAGGCACGCGCCGAGAAGGAAACGCCAAGCCGTGCGATGATCTCTTTGGCGCGCCGATTGCACTGGTCGCGGTCGACGATGCCGAACCGTCTCGGCTCGTTGCCGAGGAAGATGTTCTGCCCGACCGTCAGGTTGGGCGCCAGCGACAGCTCCTGGTAAATGACGGCAATGCCGTTGGCGCGTGCCTTGATCGGGTCGCCGGTGGCGACCGGTGTGCCGTCGATCAGAATCTCGCCGCCGGGATCAGGCCGATAGGCTCCCGACAGCACCTTCATCAGCGTCGACTTGCCGGCGCCGTTTTCGCCCATCAGCGCGTGCAGTTCACCGGCGTGGACGGTCAGCGATACGTCCTGCAAGGCGCGAATTGGGCCGAACGTCTTGGAGATGTGCCGCATCTCCAGCACCGGCTGGCGCACGGTTTCGATCCGGGCAGCGGCGGTCATCGCGCGCCTCCCGCTGCGGCATCAGCGACGCCTCGGTCGGCGGCGAGGCCGCGCCAGCTATCGTGATAGAAGGCAAGCCCGGTGAAGCTCGAGGCGCGTACCGGCTCCGGCGCCTCGGCGGCAAATTCGCGTCCAACACTCTCGAAGGCCAGAGCCGCCGCTCCGGTGGCGCTGCCCTCCAGCGTGGCGCCCTGCATGAAGGCCTGGCCGGGACGCAGCTGCGCCAGCAGGCTGGCGAGCAGGCCGCCACTGTTCAGCCCGCCATCGACGATCACCGTGTCGTTCGAATGAATCAGGTCGAGACATAGATCGACCATCAGCGCGACATAGAGCAGCGCCACGGCCGCGCGCTCCTCCGCGTTGGGTGCGCGCCCGACCAGTTCGCCGCGATGGCCAGGCATCGGCCCGCCTGGCGCGAAGCTCGGCAGCGCCATGATGCCGGCGTCGATCACCTGCTGTACTGTGGAGCGGTCGATCGCGCCCTGCCAAACGTCGCTGATCGTTGCGAATTCACGGCCGCCCATGAAGCGGATGGTCGGCACCGGGCCGCCATCGACATCGACATTGACCAGCATGTCGCGGTCGCGATCGAGCGCATCGAGCGGGCAGTCCGGATTGAGCACCACGACCCAGGTGCCGGTCGAGACGACGGTGACCGGACCAAGCGCCTGCCGGCGATAGGCATGGAGCGCGGCATTGCTGTCATGGACACCGTTGTGAATGGCGATCGGCCGTGTCGCCCCGCCAAAGCGCTGCTCGCCGATCACCGCGCCGGCACGCTCGAAGGGGGGCATTTGGCGGCGCCAACCCTCGGCGTCGACCAGCGAGGAGAAATCGCGCTTGCGCGGCGCCCACAGATGCGAGTGGCAGCCGAGATAGGAAACCTCCGAGACCGCCCGGCCGCCAAAGCGCCAGCTCCAGTATTGGGGATAACCGAGGATCGATTTGGCGGCGGCGAACACGCTTGGTTGCACCGTCTTCAGCCACAGCATGTGGCGACCATAGTTGAAGCCGAGCGGCAGGCGCGGCGAGAAGGTCTCGGCGAAATCCGGAATGCGGCGATCGATCTGCGCGGCAATCTCGGCCGGTGGCTCCTGCTCGTAGTCGAGTATGGAATGCGTCAGCGCCGCATCGTCGACCAAGGCAAAGGTGCAGCCATGGCCCGAAACCATCAAGCCTTCTATGCCATGGACGTCGACCGCTTCGCCGACGGCGCGCGCGGCCCAATCGTGAAGCGCTGCTTCGTCGAGCACGCTGAAGTCGCCTTCGCGCGTCCAGTTCGGCTGGGTCCGGCGCTCGTCGAGAATCTGCCCGTCCTGACCGAAGACGAACAGCTTCGAGTTGGTCTTGCCGAAGTCGAGGACAGCCACCTTCACTGGACGGCTCCCGAGGCAGAGGCGATCCGCACCATGACGCCGGCGTTTTCGAGCATGCGTGCGTCGGCATCGGAAAGGCCGTCATCGGTCACCAGCGTGCCGATGCGCGACAAGGGCAGCGCGACGTTGCGCGCATGGATCGACAGTTTGCGGCTGTCGGCCAGCACCACGATCTGGTCGGCGCACAGGCTGAGCTCGGCGATGGAGCGGACCAGCAGCGGATGCGATTCCAGCACGCCCTCCGGGCCGATGCCCTGCGCACCAAGAAAGAACTTCGATGCGTAGAAAGGCACCGTCTGGGTGAGCGAATGGATGATGCCAGGCTCGCGATGCAGTTCGCCGCCGGCAACGGTCAGGCTGCAATGGCCGTGGTCGCTCAAATAGGCGATGAGCGGCATCGAGTTGGTATAGAGCCGGATGTTGCGGTCGGCGAGCTTTACGCCGAGATGGAAGCAGGTCGAACCGCCATGCACGATGACGGCGTCGCCATCGCGCACCATGGTCGCCGCGAGAGCGGCGATCTGCCGCTTGGCTTCGACCGCGAGATCGCGGTTCTCGTCGTAGGGCCGGGCATAGGCGACGCCCGCCTGCGCAGCGCCATCGAGCGCCGAGATGCCGCCATAGACCTTGCGTGCTTCGCCGGCCTCGTCGATCTTGTCGATATCGCGCCGCACTGTCGCCGCCGAGACACCGAGGCGCTCCTGCAACTCGCGCACCGAGGCGAAGGGGCGATCCCGCAACAGCTCGACGATCTGACGCTGGCGGCCGGAGTCGCTCAACGGATACCCTCCCGAAATGCCATTTTGCCACGGCAATTGGTGTAAGTTACTCAGCACGGATCAGATTGCAAGCTCGATTTGGTGGGACAAGATCACTCTTGACGTAACTTACTCGCATCTGCAATACCAGCGTCACTCGTCTGTCCCGGCTACCGGGATCCAAAGCCGTGGCCTAGGCGGCCGGTTTGTGAAGGAGTTTCGATGGCAATCAATGCGGATGCGCAGGAACTGGCTGCTTTGCGGTCGCTTTCGGCCAGCATCGGGCGCGACCCGCACTTGACCCAGGCCGCGGGCGGCAACACGTCGCTGAAAGCCGGCGACACGCTCTGGATCAAGGCTTCCGGCACCTGGTTGAAGGACGCGCTCGCCGAGGACATCATGGTCCCGGTGGCGATCCCGCCGCTGCTCAGGGCTGTCGAACAGCGCGACCCGGCCGCCGATCAGCCACAGGGTTTCGCCATCGAGGCGCTCAACGCCCGCAAGCTGCGTCCCTCGATCGAGACCACGGTTCACGCGCTGATGCCGCAGCGCGTCGTTCTGCATGTCCACTGCGTCGATACCATTTCGCTTGCCGTGCAGGCCGACTGCGAGGCTCAAGTCGGCAAGCGCCTGGATGGCCTCGATTGGGCGTATGTTCCCTATCGCCGGCCCGGCCTGCCGCTTGCCCAGGGCATTGCCGAGCGCCTTCGGCCTGGGGTCGATGTGCTGATCCTTGCCAACCATGGCCTGGTCGTCGCAGCCGAGACCGTCGCCGGCGCCGAGGCGCTGCTGCGTCGCGTCACACGACTTCTGGCGCGGCCGCCACGCGAGGTGGCGGAGCCAGACATCGCGGCATTGACGGCGCTCATCGGACGCAGCGGTTACAGGCTGCCGGCGGATGTCGAAGCGCATGCTGTCGCGATCGATCCTGAAAGCTGCCGCATAGCGTCAGGCGGCAGCCTCTATCCCGATCACGTCATCTTTCTCGGCCAGGGTTCGGTCGTGGCGAGACCCGGTGAGGACGTGATGCGTGTCACCGAACGGTGCGGCACGGCACCGGTGGCGATCCTGTTTCCCGGGCTTGGCGTGCTGATGCGCGGCGACGCCAGTGCCGGCGCAAATGCCATGCAACGCTGCCTCGCCGACGTGACGGCGCGGGTCGACGTCGCAGCGAAGCTGAACTATCTGACATCAGCCGAGAACGACGAACTGATCAACTGGGACGCCGAGCAGTATCGCCAGAAACTCAATGCAGCCGGCGGCTGACATGGCGCGTCCAATTGGTCCGCTTTCGATCGGTATCGACATCGGCACATCAGGCGCCCGCGCCGTCGCCATGCGGCCGGACTTTTCGATTGCCGCGCGTTCCGCCGTTCCACTCGACAGATTTGGCCAGAACGCCCGCGACCCGTCCGTATGGTGGTCAGCGGTCGGCGCGGCGCTGACGGAACTGCTTTCCGGGATCGATCGCGCGGCGGTGCGCTCGATCGCCGTCGACGGCACTTCGGGCACGCTGCTGCCGGTCGACGGCGCCGGGCGGCCGCTGGCCGAGCCGCTGATGTACAACGACAAGGTCCACGACGACGCCATTCAGGCGGTGATCGCGCGCGAGGCGCCGGCTGCGAGCGCAGCCCGTGGGCCGACGTCCGGTCTCGCCAAGGCGCTGTCGTTCCAGCGCCTGCCCGGCGTCGCCGCGGTGCTGCATCAGGCCGACTGGATCGCCGGACAGTTTTCCGGCCGCTTCGACATCAGCGACGAGAACAATGCCTTGAAAACCGGCTACGATGTCGAGGCCCGCCGCTGGCCGGACTGGATCGCGGCGACCGGCATGCGCATGGGATTGCTGCCTGGTGTCGTCAAGCCGGGCGACGTCACGGGAACGCTCACCGCGAGCGCAGCGGACCGGTTCGGCCTGGCGCGCGACGTCGCCGTGGTCGCCGGCACGACGGATGGCTGCGCGTCGTTCCTGGCGACGGGGGCTGCGGCAGTTGGCGACGGCGTCACCGCGCTGGGATCCTCGCTGACCATCAAGATACTCTCCGATCGGCCGATCTCGGCGCCGCAGTTCGGCATCTACAGCCACCGGCTGGGAGATGCCTATCTGGGGGGTGGTGCGTCGAATTCGGGCGGCAAGGTGCTGGCGCAGCATTTTTCTCTCGCGCGCGTCATCGAATTGAGTGCGGTGATCGACCCTATGACCGAGACCGGTCTCGATTATTATCCGCTTCCCGCGGTTGGCGAACGCTTTCCGATCGCCGATCCTGATTTGCCACCACGCCTGACGCCGCGGCCGGCGGACGACTCCGACTATCTGAAAGCCATGTTCGAGGGCATCGCGGTGATCGAGGCGCTCGGCTATCGCCGGCTTGCCGAACTCGGCGCCCCCAAATTGACGTCGGTCAGGAGTGTCGGCGGCGGTGCGGCAAACGCCGTCTGGACCGCGATCCGGCAGCGCAAGCTGGGCGTCGATTTTCTGCCGGCGCTTTCGGACGAGGCGGCCGCCGGCACGGCGCGGCTGGCGCTTATGGGCGCAAACGAAGCGGGGCTGGTGTGAACACAAAACCAGTCGAACATCTCGACGGCATCGGAGCGCTGGTCGAGCGCTATCAGGTGTTCCTGCTCGATCAGTTCGGCGTGCTGCACGACGGCACCAACCCCTATCCAGGCGCCGTGGAGGCGTTGTCGGTGCTGAAGCGCGCCGGCAGGACGATCGTGCTGGTGTCGAATTCCGGCAGGCGGGCGCGGCCCAACGAGGCCCGCTTGCTGAAGCTCGGCTTCGAACCAGGAAGCTGGGATCAATTTGTCTCTTCCGGCGAGATCGCGTGGCGGTCCTTCCACGAAATGGCGATATCCGGAAAGCTGCGCCCAAACACAAAGTGCCTGCTGATCAGCCGCGAGGGCGACCGCTCGGCGATTGAAGGTCTGCCTTTCATCCTGACCAGTGACGGCGACGATGCCGAGCTGGTGCTGATCGCCGCCAGCGAGGGCGATCGCTACGACATCGAGCACTATCGCCGGCTTTTTGCGCCGGCAGCAATGCGGCAGGTGCCGTGCTTCTGCACCAATCCCGACAAGATCATGCTGACGGCAGTGGGGCCTCGCTTTGGCGCCGGCCAGCTTGCGGATCTCTACGAGAGCCTCGGCGGTAGCGTCACCCGCATCGGCAAGCCCTACACGCCGATCTTCGACGCCGCGCTGGCGCTGGCGGGCAACCCGGACCGCAGCAGCGTGATCTGTGTCGGCGACAGCGTCGAACACGATGTCGCCGGTGGAATTGGTGCCGGCGTGGCGACCGCGCTGATCTTGTCCGGAATATTGGCGGATACCCCTGACCTGGCAGAGCTTTTCGACAGTCTGGATGCCTACCCCGATTACACCACGGACAGTTTCAGATTCGCTGATTGAGATCGGCAGCTTCCGAGGGTTGAGCGCTGCCATGGTGATCGTTCCGTC
The DNA here is from genome assembly GCF_055811575.1 of Mesorhizobium sp. WSM4815. NCBI lineage: Bacteria > Pseudomonadati > Pseudomonadota > Alphaproteobacteria > Hyphomicrobiales > Phyllobacteriaceae > Mesorhizobium > Mesorhizobium sp. WSM4815. The sequence continues at coordinate 14,172 of NZ_JBVVQS010000069.1, forward strand.
GTTAGTGCTGCTTCGGTGGCGCAGCCCTTTGGCTGCTGTTGCCAGTTCACATCTGGTTGGTCGGAGGCTATTGAACTGCATGCGTGATTTTCAACTCCCCGGACGGTCGCCGGTTCGTGCGACGGAAGCGATGGCCGCGACATCGCACCCGCTGGCGACGCTGGCGGCGATCGAGATGCTGCGGTCCGGCGGCAATGCAATGGACGCAGCCGTGTGCGCGGCGGCGGTGCAGGCGGTGGTCGAGCCGCAATCGACGGGTATCGGCGGCGACTGTTTCGTCCTCTATTGTCCCAACGGTCAAGGCGAGGTTCTGGCCTTCAACGGCTCCGGCCGCGCACCGGCAGCAGCAGAGGCGCAGTGGTATCTGGACAAGGGACTCGACGAACTGCCTGAGTCCGGTCCGCACGCGGTCACCGTGCCGGGCGCCGTCGACGCTTGGTGCCGGCTGCTTGAGGATCACGGCAGAAAGGGCATCGACGCCGCGCTCGCACCGGCCATACATTACGCCGAACAGGGTTATGTCGTCCAAGACCGCGTGGCCTTCGACTGGGCCGAAAGTGCCGGATTGCTGGCCGCCGACGAACATGCGGCGCGGATATTTCTGCCGGATGGAAAGGCGCCGCTGGCCGGCGAGCTGCACCGGCAGCCGCAGCTGGCCGACACCTTGCGCATCGTCTCGCGCCGCGGCCGTGCCGGCTTTTACGATGGCGAGGTCGCCGACGACATGGTGTCGCGTCTGCGCGCGCTTGGCGGGCTGCATGCGCTCGAGGATTTCTCGGCGACGAAGGGCGACTATGTCAGGCCGGTCGGCACATCCTACCGGGGCTACGACATCCATCAGATGCCGCCGAACAACCAGGGGCTGACGGCACTGATCATGCTGAATGTGCTTTCGGGCTTCTCGCTCGGTTCGCTGGAACCGAACGGCGCCGAGCGCTTTCATCTCGAGATCGAGGCGGGGCGACTTGCCTATCAGGACCGCGACAATTTCATCGGCGACCAGAACCAGGTCCATGTCCCCGTGCAGCAGTTGTTGTCCAGATCCCATGCCGACCAGCTTCGTGCCGAGATCGATCCTGCGCGCGCAATGACCCATCTGCCACGGCTGGAGCTTCAGCCGAGCGATACCGTCTACATCTCCGTGGTCGACCGCGACCGTAATGCGGTCAGCTTCATCAACTCGACCTTTGGTTCGTTCGGCAGCGGCGTGGTCGGCCCCAGGACCGGCGTCGTCCTGCAGAATCGCGGCAGCAGCTTCCGCTTGGCCGCGGACCATCCAAACCGCATCGCCCCGGGAAAGCGCCCGATGCACACCATCATGCCGGGCATGGTGACAGCCAAGGGCAGGGCGGTCATGCCGTTCGGCGTGATGGGCGGCGGCTACCAGCCGTTCGGCCATGTCCATTTGCTCACCAACATGATCGATTTCGGCATGGACCCGCAGGAGGCGCTGGATGCGCCGAGAGTGTTTTACCGCCAGAACGCAGTGGAGGCCGAGCGTGGCGTTCCGGCCGAGGCGATCGCCGGCCTGCGCGAGCGCGGCCACGACGTGTCCATCCCAACCGAGCCGCATGGCGGCGGCCAGCTGGTGCTGATCGACTGGGACAAGGGCACGCTTACCGGCGCGTCCGATCCGCGCAAGGATGGTTGCGCGCTGGGTTACTGACGATCGGCCGCGTCGCCCTGCGTGCTGGTCCTGTTCAGTTTTGGCGCTGCCGCCACCAGCGCCTTGCCGATCGCCGACTGCGGGGCACCGATGACCACACGGGCGTTGCCGCTTTCGGCGACGCGGCCGGCATCGAGAATGACGACACGATGGGCGATGGCGCTGATGACGCCGAGATCATGCGAAATGAACAGGTAGGCGATCCGTTGCTCGCGTTGCAGATCGAGCAACAATTGCAGGATCTGCCGGCGCACCGATACGTCGAGCGCGGACACCGCCTCGTCGAGGACGATTAGCGAAGGGTTTGTGGCGATGGCGCGCGCAATCGCGATGCGCTGGCGCTGGCCGCCCGAGATCTCGTGGATGGCGCGAGCGGCGAGATCAGCGCTCAGGCCGACACGCTCCAGCAGAGCAGCGATATGGCGCGGGCGTTCTGATCGGGCTGCGATACCATGGATGCGCAAAGGATCGTCAAGCACGCGCGCGACGCTGGCGCGCGGATTGAAGGCGGCGAGCGGGTCCTGGAAGACCATTTGCACGCGCGCGCGCCGGGCGCGCAACGCAGAATCGTTCAGGGACAGGAAATCGCCACCTTCGAACTCGATACGGCCGGCGTCCGGTTCGATCAGCCGCAGCAGCAGCCGCGCGACCGTCGACTTGCCGCTGCCGGAAGGCCCAGCCAACGCCAGCGTCTCGCCGGGCTCGATGTCGAAGGAAACGTCATCGACGGCGGCGATTGTGTTGCCGCCGCGGCGATATCGTTTGGTCAGGCCGGAAACAGCCAGCAATGGACTGCTCACCGCAACGCTCCTGACTGCTGCAGCGGTTCGGCGTCGAGGCCGAGATGGGCGTCGAGCAGCGCTCTTGTGTAGGCGTGGCGCGGGCTGGCGACGATCTGCGCCGTCGTGCCGAGCTCGACCAGCTCGCCGTGCCGGAACACGGCGATGCGCTCGGCCAGCTCGGCGGCCAGCGCGATGTCGTGGCTGACGAACAGCAGCGTCATGCCGTCCTCGGCCACCAATTGCCGGATCAGCGCGACGATCTCGGCCTGCACGATGGTGTCGAGCGCGCTGGTCGCCTCATCGGCGATCAGCAGTTTCGGACCGGCTGCAATCGCCGCGGCGATCGCCACGCGCTGCTTCTGGCCGCCGGAAAGCTGGTGCGGATAGGCGCGCAAGGCGGCGTCCGGGTCGGGCAGGCGGACGCGTTCGAGCAGGGCCTTTGCCTTGCCATAGGATTGCGACCAAGTAAGACCGAGATGCGTGTGCGCGACTTCCGCGATCTGCTCGCCAACCGCCATTACCGGATCGAGGCTGGCCGACGGATCCTGGAAGACGAAGCCGATATCGCGGCCACCGAGGGGGGTGTGGCTGGGTTTGGCGGCGGATTTTAGAGGCTTGCGTTCTGTGAGACCCCCCTCTGTGGGGGGGGGGGGGGGGGGGGGGGGCGGGGGGGGGGGGGGGGGGGCCCAAGCAGTGGGAAAAAAAAACGAGGGCGCCGCCCCCCCGAGTTAAAAACCCCCCC
>NZ_JBVVQS010000069.1:17371-50323 GCF_055811575.1 Mesorhizobium sp. WSM4815
CGCCCGCGCGCCCGGCGGTGTCCGGCCCGCGCGCCCCCCCCCCCCCCCCGGCGGTCTGTCCCCCCCCCCCCCCCCCCCCGGCGGGGGGGGGGGGGGGGGCCCCCCCGGGCCGCGCCCCCCCCCCCCCCCCCCCCCCCCCAGGGGGGTGCCTTGGCACCAAAGGATGGCAAAAACCACTCGATCGAGCCTCCAACCTTGGAAGAACCCGGCAGCAACCCGGCGACGGCCAGCGCCAGAGTGCTCTTGCCCGAGCCGCTCTCGCCAATGATGGCGAAGCGCTCGCCGGCGGTGACATCGAGGGTGACATGGTTCAGCGCCGCCACCTCGCTGCCGTCGCGGCGATAGGTCACCGTCAAATCGCGAATCGAAAGCAGCGCCGTCACGACAGGCTCCTTCTCACCGCAGCCGTTTCGACGACGCCTTCACCGGCGAGATAGATGCCGAGCACGGTCAGCACGAGTGCCACGCCCGGAATGATCGACAGAAAGGGCGCGGTGCGCAGCACGGCGCGACCCTCGGCGATCATGCCGCCCCAGGTCACGCGGTTTGGGTCGCCGAGGCCGAGAAACGAGAGGGCCGCTTCGGTGAGGATCGCTGCGGCGACGATCACCGACGACAGCGCCAGCACCGGCGGCAATGCGTTGGGCAGCACTTCGCGCAAGGCGATCTCCAGCGGATGCATGCCGATGACGCGGGCGCCGGCGACAAAATCGCGCTCGCGGATCGACAGCACTTCGGCTCGCGCAACGCGCGCCGGCCCCGTCCAGGCGCCGAGCGCGATCGCCGCAACGACGACGCCGAGCGACGGCCCGACGACGCTGACGAAAGCCAGCGCCAGCAGGAAGCTCGGCACGGTCTGGAAGGCGTCGGTGATGCGCATCAGCACCTCGTCGACGAGGCCGCCGGCAAAGCCGGCCAGCGTGCCGACTATTGCGCCGACGGCAAGGGCTGTGGCTGCCGCCGCCAGCCCGACCGCCAGCGAGGTACGGGCGCCGTGGAGAAGCGCGGCCAGCACGTCGCGGCCGAGCCGGTCGGTGCCGAGCGGCAGCGACCAGTCCTGAAAGGGCGGCAGCAATGCCGGCCCGGCAATGGCCTGCGGATCGCCGGGAAAGAACAAAGGCGCTGTCAGCGCCATGGCGAACAACGCTACCAGGATGATCGCGCCGGCGACCGCTTCCGGCGTGCGAAGAAAGCGGCGAAGCGCGCTCACGCGCTGGCCTCGCTAGAGCCGACGCGCGGATCGAGGAAGGCGTAGCCGATGTCGACGAGAAGATTGATAATGATGACCAGAACGGCGCTGACCAGGATGACGCCAAGCAGCAGCGGCGTGTCGCGCGCTGCCACCGCTTCCTGCGCCAGCCGGCCGAGCCCGGGAACGGAAAAGACGCTTTCGATGACGACGCTGCCGCCGAGCATCTGCGCCGATTGCAGGCCGAGCATAGTGACCAGCGGCAACAGCGCGTTGCGGGCGACGTGGGCGAGCACGATGCGGCGGCGGGAGAGCCCCTTGGCGCGGGCGGCGAGGACGAAATCCTGTCGCCAGACCTCGGCCATGCCGGCGCGCATCATGCGCAGATAGAGTGCCAGATAGATGAAGCCGAGTGCCGACACCGGCAGGACGAGATGGCGGGCGATATCGGCCGCGCGGTCAAGGCCGGTCTTGCCCGACGCGATGCGCTCGATGCCGCCGATCGGGAACCAGCGCAGGTCGACGGCAAAGACGATGATCAGCACCAGCCCGAGCCAGAAGCCGGGAACGGCATAGAGCGCCAGCGAGCCGATCGACAGCAAGCGGTCGCGAAAGCCGCCGGGCTTGGCGCCGGCATAGATGCCGAGCGCAGAGCCGAGGCCGAAGGAGAGCGCGGTGGCGCTGCCCATCAACAGCAGCGTGTTGGGCAGGCGCTCGAGGATGACGTCGCGGATCGGCCGCGAAAAGGTCACCGACTGGCCGAGGTCGAGATGCAGCAGCGCCCAGAGATAGGTCGCCAGCCGCGTCAGCGCCGACTGGTCGAGGCCCCAACGATGGCGCAGCAATTCGATCATGCCGGCGTCGCCGCCGGTCGAGACGATGTAGGCGTCGACCGCGTCACCGGGGGCGGCTTCCAGCAAAAGGAAAGTGCCGATCACGACAATCAGCAGCACGAAGACGCTGCCGACGAGGCGACGACGAAGGAGGAGAAGCGCGCGGGTCATGGCGGCGCCGGCTGCTTGGGCCGATCAACAGAAATGCCGAGCCTAGGCACGGCAGGACAGAGGGGGGTATCGTCGAGCACGGACATTACCAACTTCACCTATTGGCGAAGGTCAATCTCAATTAACCCGCAGCTCACCCCTCCAGCCAGGTGTCCGCCCAGTTCGACACCGCCCAGCGTGGGTTGTTGGCGACATTCCCCACCGTGTCTCTGACAACGCTGATGAAACTCCATTCGGCGACATTGATCAGCGGCAGGTCGGCTGCGACCTTTTTCTGGAACTCCTTGTAAAGTTCCGTGCGCGCGGCGGGGTCGAGCGTCTCGGACGCCTTGGCGATGAGGGCGTCGAGTTCGTCGTTCTTGTAGCCGCCCTGGTTGGAGAACGGCACCCCGTCTGGAATGCCGCTCTGCACCAGGATGGTGGTCGAGATCGCCGGATCGCCGCGGAACACCGGCGGTCCGACCGCAAGGTCGAAGGCGTGGTCGGTGTAGACGGCCTTGATATGCGCGGCCGAGTCGTTGTTGACCAGCTGGGCGTCGATGCCGATGGCGGCGAGCGCCTGGCGCAGATAGTCGCCGAACTGCCTGGTCTCGTTGAAATAGGGCGCCGGCAGCAGCTTCACCGAAAAGCGCTTGCCGTCGTCGCCTTTGCTGTAGCCGGCTTTGTCGAGCAGGGCATTGGCCTTGGCCACGTCGAAGGCATAGGTCGGCACATCGGCAGTATAGAACTGCGGATCGTTTTTCGGCACCGGGCCGGTGGCGGTGGCGGCGTAGCCGAGGAACACCGTCTTGACGACGAAATCCTTGTCGATGGCGTGGGCGATCGCCTGGCGCACCTTCAGGTCGGCCAGTTCCTTGCGGCGATGGTTGATCTCGACGACGAGCTGATAAGTCAGCGCCTCATAACCCTTGGTGATCACCTTGAGGCCAGGCACTTTTGAGATGCGGTCGAGATCGGCCAGCGGCACCGCGGAAAAGGCGGCGAGTTGGATCTCTTCGGCCTCGAGCGCGCTTGCCGCCGAGGTGCGGTCGGGCAGCACCTGATAGATGATCTCGTCGAGGTAAGGCTGGTCCTTGCCCCAATAGTCCCCACTCTTCTCCAGCCGGTAATATTCGCCTGGCTTGTGTTCGGCGAATTTGAACGGGCCGGTGCCGACAGGCGCATTGTTGGCCGGGTTCTCCTCGATCTTGCCTGTCTCGTAGATGTGCTTCGGCACCACGCTGGTCAGCGCCGGCAAGGCGTTGCGGATCAGCTGGAATGGTGTCGGCCTGGCGAATTTGAACACCGCCGTCAGTTCGTCCGGCGTGTCGACCGTCTCCAGATCCTTGAACACGGTGCGGCCGAGATTCTGCAGCGGCTTCCAGATCTGCAGCGCCGAGAACGCGACGTCGGCGGAGGTGAAGGGTTTGCCGTCATGCCATTTGACGCCCTCGCGCAATTTGAACGTTACCGACAAGCCGTCCGCGGCGCCCTCCCAGCTTGTCGCCAGGCGCGGGTCGAGCCCGTCCTTGCCCTCAAAGGACGCCTCGGCCAGCGGTTCCAGGATCTTGCTCGCAATGAAGAACACGCCGTTGGACGCGACGATCGCCGGATTGAGGTTGCGCGGCTCGGAATCGGCGGCGACGACCAGTCGCCCGCCTTTCTTCGGCGTCTGTGCCCAGCCGATCGTCGGCAGCGCCGTCGAAGCCAGCAGGAGTGCCGAACCGGCAAGCACGCTGCGTCTGGAAATTGTGACCTCTGACATGATCGAACTCCGTCCCTCTCAGCCACTCGGCCGGGTGGCCACTACCCTCGGACGCCGGACGGCATCCTTGCAAGGGTGATTATGAGCCTTGCCGAGGGTTTCGCCAGCGACGGATTTGGCGCATCCTCATGTGGCTTTGAAAATTTCGTCCGCTGGACCAGTTACAGGGAAGCGGTTCAATCCGACCTTATCTGGTAGGACCAGACTTGTCTCGGTAAGACCAGACTGGAGACTGCCGCGATCCGATCGGCCGGTCAGGGAATTCAGGGAGAGAAAGATGAACGTCGTTCCGGGCAAGAATGCCGTCAGCACCATCCCGTTCGATCATGCCAGGGTCGACCGGCTGATGGAGGAAGCCGGCATCGATGTGCTGCTCGCCACCTCCAAGCACAACACGCAGTATCTGCTTGGCGGCTACAAGTTCATCTTCTTCGCTGCCATGGATGCGATCGGCCACAGCCGCTATCTGCCTATCGTGGTCTACGAGAAGGGCGGCCCGGACCACGCCGCCTATATCGGCAACCGCATGGAGGGCGCCGAGCACCAGAACAACCCGTTCTGGACGCCGACCTTCCACGCCGCCTGCTGGGGCACGCTCGACGCCGCCAATCTCGCGGTCGAGCACCTGGCGAAAATCGGCAAGGGCGACGCCCGCATCGGCATCGAGCCGGCTTTCCTGCCGTCGGATGCCTACACGCTGATCCGCAAGGCGCTGCCGGATGCCAGGCTGATCGATGCGACCGATATGCTGGAGCGGATGCGGGCGATCAAGACGGATGCGGAGCTGGAGAAGTTGCGCATCGCCTCCGAACTGATCACCGATTCCATGCTGGCGACCATTGCCTGGGCCCGCGAAGGCACGACCAAGACCGAGATCATCGAGCAGCTGCGGCGCGAGGAGACCAATCGCGGCGCGCATTTCGAATATTGCCTGCTGACGCTCGGCTCCAGCCACAACCGCGCCGGCTCGCCGCAGGCCTGGAAGAAGGGCGAGGTGATGTCGATCGATTCCGGCGGCAATTATCACGGCTATATCGGCGACCTCTGCCGCATGGGCATTTTGGGCGAGCCGGATGCCGAACTCGAGGATCTGTTGGCCGAAGTCGAGGCGGTGCAGCAGGCGGCCTTTTCCATGGTGCGCGCCGGCACGCTGGGTGGTGAGATGATATCCTACGCGGAAGGCGTGCTGAAAGCGTCGAACGTCGCGCCGTATACCGATTTCTTCGCCCACGGCATGGGGCTGATCACCCATGAAGCGCCGTTCCTGATGACCAATCACCCGGTGACCTATGAGGGCACCTATGCCGAAAAGCCGCTGGAGAAAAACATGGTGCTCTCGGTCGAGACGACGATGCTGCACCCGACGCGCGGCTTCATCAAGCTGGAGGACACGGTGGCGGTCACCGATAGCGGCTGCGTCATGTTCGGCGATCGGGGCAGGGGCTGGAACAGAGGCGGGGTGGCATAATCTCTCGCAATGGGCGGCGCCGCCCCTCATCCGCCTGCCGGCACCTTCTCCCCGAGGGCGACCTTTCTCCCCGTTTACGGGGAGAAATGCCCGGCAGGGCAATGAGGGGCAGCGCTGCCCGAGAAAAAGGTCACGCGCCCGGCGGCAGCAGCCTGAAATCCGGCAGGTCGCGCAACGCCAGTTCCGGCCCGGCCGGCGAATAGACGACGAAAAGCTGCATCGGCGCATCGCCGGTGTTCAGTGTCGAGTGGAAGCGGCTTTCCGGCACATAGATGGTGCAGCCGGGGCCAACCTTCTCAACGACCGGATTGCCGTCCTCGTCCTCGACCATCTGCTCGCCATTGCCTGATATGACGAAGATGATCTCTTCCGCACCCGGATGATTGTGGCGTGTGTGGCCTTTGCCGGACGGAAGGTCGACGACGCCACCGGAAAAGCGCGTGGCGCCGTTCACTTCGGGAGCCACCGTCAACGACAGCCTGCCCCAGTCGAAGCCGAAGGCGCTGACATCCTTCGGGTAGACAAACACCTTGCTCTTGTCGGTCATCGTCTCATCCCTTCTTTTTCTTCGCGGTCGTCTTGGCGCCGCTTTTTTTCGTTTGCGCATCGGATTTTCCCAAAACCGGCTCCGACTTTTGGGTCCGCTGCTCCAGCGAGACCGCCTTGAAATCGGCAGTCTGCCTAGCGATCGCCGCTTCCGCCGGCAGCCGCTCCATCGAGCTTGCCCCGTAAAAGCCGTGCAGGCCCTTGCAGCGTTCGAGGACGTAGCGGGCATCGTCCGGCATCGAGATCGGCCCGCCATGGCAAAGCAGGATGACATCCTTGCGCACGGCACGCGCCGCTTCAGCGATGGCGTCGATCTCCGCCACGCAGTCGTCGAGCGATTTGGCCGACGTCGCGCCGATCGAGCCGCCGGTGGTTACCCCCATATGAGCGACGACGATGTCGGCGCCGGCCTTGGTCATGGCGCGCGCCTCATCGGGGTTGAATACATAGGGCGTCGTCAGCAGATCGAGTTCGTGTGCCGCGGCGATCATGTCGACCTCGAGCCCGAAGCCCATGCCGGTTTCCTCGAAACTCTGCCGCATCTGGCCGTCGAACAGGCCGATGGTCGGAAAGTTCTGCACGCCGGAAAAACCCATCGTCTTTAGCTCGGCCAGCAGCAGCGGCATGATGACGAAGGGATCGGTGCCGTTGACGCCGGCCAGCACCGGCGTCTTCTTCACCACCGGCAGCACCTCATAGGCCATTTCCTTGACGATCTCGTTGGCGTTGCCATAGGCGAGCAGGCCGGCAGCCGAGCCGCGGCCGGCCATGCGGTAGCGGCCGGAATTGTAGATGATGATCAGGTCGATGCCGCCGGCCTCCTCGGCCTTGGCCGACAGCCCGGTGCCGGCGCCGCCGCCGACGATCGGCACGCCGCCGGCAATCATTTTGCGGAACTTTTCCAGGATCTTCTTGCGCGGTATGGCGGGCATGGCTTCGTCTCTCACTGTCTGGCGATGTCGAGAAAAGCCGCAACCGCAGCCTTGGCGAATTCGGGGTCGTTGATGTGCAGCGGCAAGCGGATCACGCGACGCGTGTTATCCGGCATGATGGTGCGCTCGATGGCCTCGAAGAGTGCTGCATCGGCTTCAGGGTCGAAGAAAGCGCCGCCTTCGACGTCGAGCGCCGAGACACCCTTTTCGGGGATGAGGAACCGGACCGGACCTTCGCAGAGGCTCAGTCTGGCGCCGATCCATTCGCCGATCCTGCGGCTTTCGTCAGGCGTCGTGCGCATCAGCGTCACGTTCGGATTGTGCTCGTAAAACAGCCGCCCGCTAAAGCGTTCCGGTATGGTCGACGGCGCCCAGAAATTCACCATGTCGAGCGCGCCGACCGAGCCGACGTAGGGCAGCCTGGTGCGGGCGATCGCCCCGAAGCGGTCTTCGGTTGCCGGCAGCACGCCGCCGAACAGGAGGTCGCAGACTTCTGTCGTCGTGATGTCGATGACGCCGGACAGCAAGCCGCTGTCGGCCAGCTTCTCCATGGTGCGGCCGCCGGTGCCGGTGGCGTGGAAGACCATGCAGTCATAGGTCGAACGAAGCTCGTCGGCGATGGAAGTCACGCATGGCGTGGTCACGCCGAACATGGTGAGCCCGATCGATGGTTTGCCGTCGGGGAGCGGCGCCGGTTTCGCAGCCATGCCTGCTATCGCCTGGGCGGCGTTGTGCAGCACGACGCGAGACAGCCGGTTCAGGCCGGCCATGTCGGTCACCGACGGCATCATGACGATGTCGGAGACATCGACATAAGGCGCGGTGTCGCCCGAGGCGAGCGTCGAGACCATGATCTTGGGCAGGCCGAGCGGCAGCGCGCGCATGCCTGATGTGATAATCGAAGTGCCGCCACCGCCGCCGATGCCGATCATGCCTGATATATCGGTGCGCGACTGGACAAACCGGGTGAAGGCGATGGCCATTGCCGCCACCGCGGTGCCGCGGTCGTCGACGCCCAGCACGGCAGTGCTGCCGTCGGGATGGTGGCCGGCGACCTCTTCGGCCGAGACATCGACCGGCACGGTCGCGTTGCGCGTTCCGACGTCGACGCGGGCGACAGCAGCACCGGTGGCTGCGACCGCATCGGCCAGAAAGGCGAGTTCCTCACCCTTGGTGTCGGCGGTGCCCACCACATAGACGCGTTTCATTGCGTTTCCCCGGTTCGAGGCGCACTCGGCGTTGCTGCCGGCCGCTCTTTTGCGCCGGCCGTTCGGCAGCGCGAAAGGCCATTGCAATTTTTTGAGACGTGCGTATCATATTGACATGAATGTCTCACGTCAACCAGTGACAGTGCCCGACGATGCCGGTTCTGCAGCGGCGCGCGGGCCGCGCGCCCGCACAAGGCGGTTGATGCTGGAGACGGCGACAAGGCTGATGCAGGCGGGCGCCACGCCCTCGGTCAGCGAGGTCGCCGAAGCGGCGGAAGTCTCCCGCGCCACCGCCTATCGGTATTTTCCAAGCCAGGCGGCGCTGGTGCAGGCGGTGGTCGACGAAGGGCTCGGGCCGATCCTCACCTGGAAATCGGCCTCGGCCGATCCGGAGCGTCGCGTCGTCGAACTGTTCGACACGGCCATGCCACGCATCGAAGCCTTCGAGGCGACGTTCAAGGCGGCGCTGAAGCTGTCGCTCGACCAGTGGGCGCGGCGGCAGGCCGGCACGCTGGACGGCGAGCCGGCCTTCACGCGCGGCCATCGCATCGATCTGCTCAAGGACGCGATCGCACCGCTCAAGCACCGGCTGCCGCCACGCGAATTCAAGCGCCTGGCACAGGCCCTGTCGCTGATCTTCGGCGTCGAAGTGCTGATCGTGCTGAAGGATATTTGGGGGCTGGACAGCCGCAAGATGATGTCGGTAGCGCAATGGGCAGCCGGCGCGCTGGTGCGGGCTGCAGTGATGGAATCGATGGCTGGAGGAAACAGACCTGCGCCGGCGACAGCTGCGGAATAGTATCGATCTGGTTCGACCAGATGGGGATGCCTACTACTGACAATAGTCGGCGTTTCGTAGCGCGAACAAGGGTCTTGCGTATCAACGAGTAGGAAAATTTAAGAAAAACAGACAGATGTTGCTGGAATCTGCTTGTCTGAGGCCCTGCCATCGTCCAAGAAAGAGCTTGACGTGCGTCCGAAATTGGTAATACCAGATCAGGACAATATAGCGGGTCGAAAGTGAGGGCTGCGATCCATTTCCGGTTGGGCGAGGAGGCTCGAAAACCGGAACGGCGCCATCACGGAAGGAACTACCAGGGCCGGCCTCGCCGCCGGCTCGGATGATACGGTAGAATGCGCACAAGGGAGGAAATCATCATGCGCAAGACAATGACCAGCATGCTTGCTGGTATCGGCTTAGTGCTCGCCTGCGGAACGTCTGTCTACGCGCAGGATAAGGAACTCACCATCTTCTGGGCTGAGTGGGATCCGGCGAATTATTTGCAGGAACTCGTCAACCTTTACGAGGCCGAGAGCGGCGTGAAGGTCACGGTCGAAACGACGCCGTGGCCGGATTTCCAGACCAAGGCGTTCACCGAGTTCAACGCCAAGGGCAGCGCCTACGACATGGTCGTCGGCGATTCGCAGTGGATTGGCGCGGCCTCCGAGGCAGGCCACTATGTCGACCTCACCGACTTCTTCAACAAGCACAATCTGAAGGAAGTGATGGCGCCGGCGACGGTGAAATACTACGCCGAATATCCGTCCAACTCCGGCAAATACTGGTCGATACCGGCCGAGGGCGACGCGGTCGGCTGGTCCTATCGCAAGGACTGGTTCGAAGACCCGAAGGAAATGGAAGCCTTCAAAGCCAAGTACGGCTACGATCTCGGCGTGCCGAAGGACTGGAAGCAGCTGCGCGACATCGCTGAATTCTTCCACCGTCCCGACGAGAAGCGCTACGGCGTCGCCATCTACACCGATAACTCGTACGATGCTCTGGTGATGGGCGTGGAGAACGCCATTTTCTCCTTCGGCGGCGAACTTGGCGACTATTCCACTTACAAGGTCGACGGGATCATCAACTCCGAGCAGAACGTCAAGGCGCTCGAGGCCTACAAGGAGCTCTATTCCTTCACCCCTCCTGGTTGGGCCAAGAGCTTCTTCATCGAGGACAACCAGGCGATCACCGAGAACCTGGCGGCGATGAGCATGAACTACTTCGCCTTCTTCCCGGCGTTGATCAACGAAGCCTCCAACCCGAATGCCAAGGTCACCGGCTTCTTCGCCAACCCTCCAGGACCGAACGGCGACCAGTTCGCCGCGCTCGGCGGCCAGGGCATCTCCGTCATCTCCTATTCGCAGAATCAGGAAGAGGCGATGAAGTTCCTGGAATGGTTCATCAAGGACGAGACGCAGAAGAAATGGGCGGAACTCGGCGGTTACACGGCAAGCGCCAAAGTGCTCGAGTCGCCTGAATTCCAGAACGCCACGCCTTACAACAAGGCCTTCTACGAAACCATGTTCAAGGTGAAGGACTTCTGGGCGACGCCGGAATATGCCGAGCTGCTCATCCAGATGAACCAACGCGTCTATCCGTACATCACCGGCAATCAGGGCACGGCCAAGGAAGTGCTCGATGCGCTCGCCGCGGACTGGAACGCGACGTTCAAGAAATACAACCGCGTGAAGTAAACGGCACTAACGCTCGGAGGGGGCGGGAGCCCGCCCCTTCCGTCTTCTTTTCCGGAGGAACGGCCCTTGGCCACTGCAGTCATGACCACGCTGGATCCCAAGTCGCGCTCCGCCGCACGCGGCATGAGCGACCTCACGATCCGCAATGTCTTCATCATTCCGACGATCGTTTTCCTGATCGTCTTCAACATCTTTCCATTGCTCTATTCGCTCGGCTATTCGTTCACCGACTTTCGCGCGTCGAGCCCCGCCGCCGCCACTTTCGTCGGACTGCAGAATTACCGCGAGTTGCTCAATGACCCGTTCATCTGGTCGAATTTCGCCATCACCGCCAAATATGTCATCGTCTCCGTGGTCGGCCAGGTCATCGTCGGCTTCGGCGTGGCGTTGCTGCTCAACCGGGATATCCCGTTGAAGGGCCTGCTGACCACGCTGCTGCTGTTGCCGATGATGCTGTCGATGGCTGTCGTCGGCCTGTTCTGGAAACTGCTCTACGATCCGTCCTTCGGCATCATCAACTATACGCTCGGCCTCGGCTCCTTCGAGTGGCTGTCCAACCCCGACATGGCGCTCTACGCGGTTGCCATCACCGACATCTGGATGTGGTCGCCCTTCGTCATGCTGCTGTCGCTCGCCGGCCTGTCGGCGGTGCCGAAGCACCTCTACGAGGCGGCCGCGATCGACCGCGCCGGCTCGTTCTATACGTTCTTTCGCATTACGCTGCCCCTGGTCGCGCCGATCCTGATGATCGCGATCATCTTTCGCACCATGGAGGCGTTCAAGACCTTCGATCTTGCCTACATCCTGACCAGCCAGCCAACCACCGAGGTGATCTCGATCCGGCTCTACAAGATGGCGTTCCAGGAATGGCAGACCGGGCGCTCCTGCGCGCTCGCCTACATCGTGCTGATCATGATCCTGGCGATCACCAACATCTACGTCAAATACCTGAACAAGGTGAAGGAGCGCTAGCATGGCCGCTGTCACCACCTCTGCCGAGCGTTCGCTCAACAAGCTCGCCATCGCCGGCGTGCTGATCGTCACGATTATCTTCCTGGCGCCGATCTACTGGATAGCCTCGACGGCGTTCAAGCCGCGCAACCTTGCCACCACCATCCCGCCGACGGTGGTCTTCCAGCCTGAGATATCGCCCTTCGTCAAGCTGTTCACCAAGCGCTCGCAGCTGCGCACTGCGCCGACGCCGGAACAATACGCCGCCGCCCCGTGGTGGGAGCGACTGGTGTTTGACGGCGGCGAGAAGGTGGTGCGCTCGGGCAAGGGCGAGGTGCAGTGGTCCGGTTATCCGAGCCGCTTCATGAATTCGCTGATCGTGGCCATCACCTCGACGATCCTTGCCGTCGGCATGGGCACCTTCACCGCTTACGGGTTCTCGCGCTTCAAGATAAAGGGGGAACAGGACCTGCTCTTCTTCATCCTGTCGACGCGCATGCTGCCGCCGGTGGTGGTGGCGATCCCGATGTTCCTGATGTACCGGGCGGTCGGCCTCAACGACACGCATTGGGGCCTGATCATCCTCTACACCGCCTTCAACCTCAGCTTCTCTGTATGGCTGATGAAGGGGTTCATGGACGAAATTCCGAAGGAGTACGAGGAGGCGGCGCTCGTCGACGGCTATACGCGCATGGAGGCCTTCTTCAAGATCGTGCTGCCGGAGGCGGCCACCGGCATCGCCGCCACCGCCGTGTTCTGCTTCATCACCGCGTGGAACGAATATGCCTTCGCGCTGATCATGACCAACCGGCGGGCCCAGACCGCGCCGCCGTTCATTCCAAGCCAGGTCGGTTCCGGCCTGTCGGACTGGACGGTGATTGCCGCCGGAACCTTCCTGTTCCTGCTGCCGGTCGCGATCTTCACCTTCCTGTTGCGCAACCACCTCTTGCGCGGCATGTCCTTCGGAGCGATTCGCAAATGATCCGCCATGCTACAATCCAGCGCACGGCCGAGATCGTGATGGTGTGCGGCATCATCGCGCTCTGCCAGCCGTGGAACCTCTTCCTGCACCGCTATGGGCTGACGATCATCATCGTCGGGCTGCTGACGTTCATGATCACCGGCTGGGTTGGTCCAAGGCAGAAGCCGAAGGCGACCGGCGCGCCGGAAAAAGAAGGTCACGCATGACCCAGATCGAGCTTCGTGGCGTCCAGAAATTCTTCGGCGCCGTCCAGGTCATCAAGGACCTCAACCTCAAGATCGACGACAACGAGTTCATCGTGCTGCTCGGCCAGTCGGGCTGCGGCAAGACGACGACGCTTCGCGCCATCGCCGGGCTTGAGACGATCGACGGCGGCGATGTCCTCATCGACGGCAAGCCGGTCCAGCATCTCAAAGCTGCCGACCGCGACATCGCCATGGTTTTCCAGTCGTTCTCGCTCTATCCGCATATGAGCGTCTACGAGAACATCGCTTTTCCGTTACGCGCCATGCGCAAGAGCAAGTCGGAGATCGACGGCGAGGTGCGCTCGGTCGCCAAAGTGCTGCAGATCAATGATCTGCTCGGCAAGAAGCCGTCGGCGCTGTCGGGTGGCGACATGCAGCGCGTGGCAATCGGCCGGGCGCTGGTGCGGCGGCCGAAGGCGATGCTGATGGACGAGCCGATCGGCGCGCTCGACGCCAAGCTGCGCGAGGAGATGCGCGCGGAGATCAAGCGGCTGCACATCAAGCAGGGCTCAACCACCATCTACGTCACGCACGACCAGATCGAGGCGATGAGCCTTGCCGACCGCATCGTCATCATGCATGAGGGCGTTCTGCAGCAGGTAGGCAGCCCATCGGAAGTGTATACGCGCCCGGCCAATTTGTTCGTCGCGCAATTCGTTGGCTCGCCCGTGATGAACGTCGCCAACGCAGCGGTGACCATGAACGGTTCCGGCGCCAGGGTCACCGTCGACGGTGCCGCGGAAGGGTTCGTTTTCCCGGCCGAACTGGTCGGCCAGCTCGACGCCGCGAACGTCGGACAGGACCGCCTCTCACTCGGCATTCGCCCCGAAGGTGTGATAGTCTCGCGCGAGCCGGCGGACGGTTATCTGCCGGTCGAGGCGCACATCATCGAACCGCTTGGCTCCTACGACATTGTCGACCTCAAGGTCGGGACACAGATGTTGCGCGCCCGAACCCGTTCCGGTTTCGTCGGCAAGGCGGGGATCCAGGTCTTCGCCAAGCTCGACCCGGCGCAGGCGCATTTCTTCGACACGGCAAGCGGCAATTCGCTGGGGGTGAGACTCTGATGGCCCATATCCAGCTCAAGAACATCTCAAAGGCATTCGGCAATCACACCGCATTGACCGGGCTCAATCTCGACATTGCCGACGGCGAGTTCTTCGTGCTGCTCGGCGAGACCGGCGCCGGCAAGACAACGACGCTGCGCATGATCGCCGGCCTGGAAAAACCGGACGAAGGGCAGATATTCATCGACGGCGCTGATGTCGCTGACTGGGGTGCGGCCGAGCGCGATGTGGCGCTGGTTCTGCAGCAATACTCGCTCTATCCGCGCTACACGGTGCGCGAAAATCTCGAATTCCCGCTGAAGCCGAAAATCCGCCGCATCGAGCCCGACGAGATCAAGAGGCGTGTCGACCGCGTTGCCAAGACCTTGCGTATCGAGCATCTGCTCGACCGCAAGACGGATCGCCTCTCTGGCGGCGAGATGCAGCGCGTCTCGATCGGTCGCGCCATCGTCAGGAAGCCGCGCGTGTTCCTGATGGATGAGCCGCTGTCGGCGCTCGACGCCAAGTTGCGCGAGGCGCTGCGCACCGAGCTGAAGAACATCCAGATGAACCTTGGCCAGACCTTCCTGTTCGTCACGCACGATCAAATCGAGGCGATGTCGATGGGCGACAAGGTTGGCGTGCTCAACCATGGCCGCATCGTCCAGACCGGCACGCCCTATGAGATCTACAACAATCCGCGCGACACCTATGTGGCGAGCTTCGTCGGCTCGCCGCCGATGAACCTCATTGACGGCAAGCTCGTCAATGGCCGCGCGGTGATGGCGCCGCTGAATTTCGAACTGCCTTTTGCGGGGGGGGCCAGGACGAGCGGCGGGACCGACGGTCGCCCGCTCGTCTTCGGTATTCGTCCCGAGGATCTCTATCTCGAGAGCGGGGCGCCGGTGGAAGCGCGCGTCCACGATGTCGAGAACCATGGCGTCGAAAAGATCCTGACGCTGCGGGTCGGCGACGCCATGCTGCGGGCCACGGTGCCGGCCAGAACCGATGTCGACATCGAGCAGCCGGTGCGCTTTGCCTGGGATCCGGACAAGGTGGTGCTGTTCGACAAGGGGACCGGGATAAGCCTTCGTCACGCAGGCTAAGCCGCGTCGCGCAAAAATGCGCGTCTGTTGGGCGGGAGGATGCCAGGCGGCTTGAAGCCTGTGGCCAGGTTTAGCCGGCTTGGCGGGTCTCTGCCTGTTCCTCGGCCCGGAAATGGCTGGGAGCCGATCCGATGACGCGCTTGAACGCCCGGCTGAACGACGCGTCGGATTCATAACCCAGGCGCGCGGCGACGACGGAAATCTTCAACCGGTCGCGGACCAGCCATTGCCGTGCCTGGTGCATTCTCACCTGGGTGACATATTTGGCCGGCGTTTCGCCGACGATCGTCGCGAAGCGTTCGGCGAAGCCTGATCGCGAGGCGCCCATCATCCTGGCCAGCGTTTCCACCGTCCAGTCGCGGTCCGGTTCGAGGTGGATCGCGGCCAGCACGCGCCCGATCTCGCGATCCCTCACCGCGGCGATCCAGCCGGACGAGTCGCCGCAGCCACGCTCGACCCATGAGCGGATGACGGTGGCGGCCAGCACATCGGCAAGCCGTGCCAGAATGCCGCCGGAGCCGACGCGCTCCATCGTCACTTCGCGCGCCATCGCCTCCAGCAGATGCGGGATGCCAGGTTCATAGGCTTCCAACTCGTGCGCGCGCATCACGTCCGGCATCATGCCGAGCAATGGGTGCAAACCGTCGAGATTGAAATACATGCTGCCGAAAAACAGCAGCGTCCCCGGCCGATAGCCTTCGTTGGACAGGCAGTAAACGCCCTTGCAGACCTCTCCGACCTCGTAACCCTGGATCGGCGAAGCCTCGGTGCCCGGCTCGCTCGCCAGGACGTGTGCGGCGCCGCGCGGCAGCAGCACCGCGTCGCCCGCCTTGAGCTCGACCCAATCGCCGGACGGCTGCAGCAACCAGCATCCTGTGCGGCCGATGAAGTGAAACCGCGCCGCCGTCTGGGCCGGAAACTGGAGGCCCCAGGGCTCCTGCATTTCACAGCGGCCATATTCGACGCCGTCGAGCCGTAACCCGCGCAATATGTCTGTCAGCGGATCGCCGGTGACCGGAATTTTGGACGAATGGTCAAGCATGATGGTGTTTCTAGCATGGAAACTCCAGGCGGTCACTCCCTATGTTGCACTGTAGCCAAATGTTGCGCTGCAACCAGATCGGAGATCCCATCATGACCGAACCCGCGACAGGCTTCATCGACGCCGTTCTCGATCCGGCGGAAACCGATGAACGAGCCGAGCCGGCGTGGGGAGCGGTCGTATCCCTCGCGCTCGGTGTGTTTGGGCTGGTGACCGCGGAATTCCTGCCTGCCAGCCTGTTGACGCCGCTGGCGCAGGATCTCGGTGTGACCGAAGGCACCGCCGGCCAAGCGGTGACGGCAACCGCCGTTGTCGGCGCGATAGCCGCCCCGACCATGGCCATCATCACCAAACGGCTGGACCGCAGGCTCGTCATGTGGGGACTGAGCGTGCCGCTGATCCTGTCGAACCTGTTGGCGGCGTTTGCGTCCTCGCTTCCCGTTCTTCTGATCGCCCGCATCATGCTCGGGATCAGCCTCGGCGGGTTCTGGTCGATGTCGGCGGCCATGGCGATGCGGCTTGTCCCGATGCGGCTGATGCCGCGCGCCATGTCGATCATTCTCACCGGCGTTTCGGTGGCGACCGTCTGTGCGGCCCCGGTCGGTGCCTATGTCGGTGACATCTGGGGATGGCGAACGGCCTTCATGATCGCAGCTGTTGTCGGCGCCCTGGCGCTGCTGGTGCAGATCGCCACCCTTCCGAAGCTGCCGCCGGCGGGCGTGGCAAGCTTTCGGACCTTGCTGGAGGTAATAAAGCGGCCGATGATCAGGGTTGCGCTCCTGGTGGTCCTGCTGGTCGCCTCGGGACATTTTGCCGGCTTCACCTATGTCCGCCCGTTTCTCGAAAAGGTGCCCGCGCTGGACATCGAGACGATCTCGCTTGTGCTGCTCGCCTACGGCATCGGTGGCTTCTTCGGCAACTTTGCCGGCGGGTTCATGGCTGAACGAAGCCTCAAGACCGCAGTGGGCCTGGCGCCACTGCTGATTGCGGTCGCGGCACTTCTGCTGCTGACCATCGGCGCTTCGCCCGCGGTGGCGGCGATAGCGGTGGCCGCCTGGGGTTTTGCCTTTGGCGCGGTGCCGGTCGGGCTGCAAACCTGGCTTGTGCGAGCCGCTCCCGACCAGGCAGAAAGCGCTGGCGGGCTGATGGTCGCCACATTCCAGGTGGCCATCGCACTGGGCGCCGTTTTCGGCGGCCTGCTGGTCGACAATGCCGGCGTTGCCAGCGCTTTTGCCTATTGCGGGATCGCGGCGTTGCTGGCGGCTCTGGCGGCGTTCCTGCTCGGCCCGAGGAGCGCAACCTAAGCCATCCGTAGGTGCGTCCCACCTAGGACGCCTCCAAGAACTGGCCCGAATATCGGTTATGGTTTTCGGGCCGTGGCGATTGCGGCGACGAAACGGCCCAGACTGTCTTCGACGTAGGTTGCAACTTCGACTTTCGGGTCGAAACTCCACCAAAGCAGCGAACCCTGCCAGTGCGATGCCATCAGCAGGCCGATGTCCAACGGCGTGTCGACGACAGAGGCAAAGCAAGAGTCGAGGATGTTGCACAGGGATGCCTTCCACGACGCCCCCCGCGCGCGAAGCACCGGATCGCGCAGATCTTCGCGCAGGACGAGCAGGCCCTCGGCATAGGATTCGATGCCGCCATAGTCGCGTGACAGCGCCACCAGCAATTCGATCGCGCCAAAAGGGGTCCTCGGCGTCGCGTCTGCGAGCTTTGTCGTCCTCGCGTCCAGCCTGTCCCATGCCTGCAGCAAGGTTCTTTGCCTGAGCGTGGCCTTGTTCTTAAAACGCTGCACCAGGGTCGAGCCGGAGAGCCCGCAAGTTTGGGACAGCCGTTCAAATGTGAGTGCCTCCGGGCCATGCCTGTGGATCAGCCGGTGTGCCGCTTCCAGCACGTCCTCGTCGGATTGCGTTTTTTGCCGAGGCATCTTGACATCCATTTATAACCGAATGATCATTTATATATCTTAACATTGAAGAAGGCCAGCATTGGTTGGTCAGAGCATTGGTTGGTCAGAGTCTGGGGAGTTCAATGACGCTTGAGGGAAAGGTCGCTTTGGTCGCTGGCGCCACGCGCGGTGCGGGGAGAGGTATTGCTGTCGAACTGGGTGCCGCGGGCGCGACGGTCTACGTCACCGGGCGGACGACACGCGCGCATCAGTCCGAATACGCCCGCCCGGAAACCATCGAGGAAACGGCGGAGCTTGTTTCAGCGCAAGGCGGCCATGGCATCGCTGTGCAAGTCGACCATCTGCTTGCCGAAGACGTGCGCAAGCTGGTCGACCGGATACGTGCCGAGCAGGGCCGCCTCGATGTGCTGGTCAACGACATTTGGGGCGGCGAGAAACTGTTCGAATGGAACAAGCCGGTCTGGGAACATGATCTCACGAATGGTTTGCGCATGTTGCGGCTGGGCATCGACACGCATCTGATCACCGCGCATTACGCGCTGCCGCTTCTGATCGAGCGCCCGGGCGGCCTGCTGGTCGAAGTCACCGACGGCACTGCGGAGTATAATGCCGAGCATTATCGGCTCTCACCGTTCTATGACCTCGCCAAAGTGTCGGTGACCCGTATGGCCTGGGCCCATGCCAAGGACCTCGCCCCGCACGGCGCCACCTCGATTTCGCTGACACCCGGCTGGCTGCGTTCGGAAATGATGTTGGAAGCTTTCGGAGTGACCGAGGACAACTGGCGTGATGCGACAGCAAAGGTGCCGCATTTCGTCATTTCCGAGACCCCGCGCTTTATCGGGCGTGCAGTGGCGGCGCTTGCGGCGGACCCGGATCGTTCGCGCTGGAACGGACAGTCGCTGTCGAGTGGCGGGCTGGCGCAGGTCTACGGCTTTACCGATCTCGACGGCTCGCGGCCTGACGCGTGGCGCTACGTTCCCGAGGTTCAGGACGCCGGCAAACCAGCCGATGCGACTGGCTATCGCTAGAGCCATCGACGTCAGTGTGCTGGGCTGTTCGGCGACAATAAAAAAGTAGACTGTGCCATGCAATCAGCCCGCGACCGCCTCGAAGCCGTCCTTTCGCGTCTTGCCGTCCGCGCCGACAATGAAAGCGTGTTCGTAAAACTCTATCCGGAAGCCGCACGAGCAGCAGCCGACGCCGCCGATGCCAGGCGCAGAGCCGGCGTGACGCTCGGGCCACTCGACGGAACAATTCTGTCGATCAAGGACCTTTTCGATGTCGCCGGCGAGCCGACCACGGCCGGTTCGTTGTTGCTCAGCACCGCAGCGCCGGCGCTGCGGGATGCCGTCATCGTGCGGCGGCTGCGGCAAGCGGGCGCGGTGATCTTCGGCAAGACCAACATGACCGAATTCGCCTTCACCGCAATCGGCGTCAACCCGCATTGTGGCACGCCCGGCAATGCGACCGACGCCGGCCGGATCGCCGGTGGCTCATCCTCCGGCGCCGGTGTTTCCGTTGCCGAAGGCACGAGCGAGATCTCGATCGGTTCCGACACCGGCGGCTCGGTGCGTATTCCGGCGGCGCTGAACGGTGTCGTCGGCTTCAAACCGACGGCGCGGCGGGTACCGCGCGTTGGCGTCTTCCCGCTGTCCGACACGCTCGACTCTATCGGCCCGCTCGCGCGCACCGTCGCCGAATGTGCGGCAGCCGATGCGGTGATGGCGGGCGAAGAGTTCGCGGCTCTTGTTCCGCTACCGCTTGCCGGACTGCGCATCGGCTTTCCCTACGGCGTGCTCTTCGACGATATGGAAGAAGAGGTCGCGGCGGCGTTCGAGCGATGTGCTCGCAAGCTGGAACTCGCCGGTGCACGCCTCGCTGATCTGCCCATCGATGACCTCCTCGTCGATTTGCGCGCGGCAACCAGGCGGGCCTCGATTGCGGCAATGGAGGGCGCCGCGGTCCATGCAGATTGGCTGGCGACAGGTGCGGCGACGCCGGTCGATCCGCGGGTGAGCGAGCCGTTGTCGCGCGCCGCTGCCGTGCCGGCCACCGCCTATATAAGGGCAATCCGCCGCCGCACGGCGCTTGTCGCCGCCATGGACCAGCGGCTGGCGTCTGTCGATGTGTTGGCCCTGCCGACCACACCGGTCACCGCGCCGACCATCGTGTCGATGACCAGCGACGAAGCTCTGTGTGAGCGCACGGAAGGCCTTCTGCTGCGCAACACGCAGATCGCCAACCAGTTCGACCTCTGCGCGATCTCGCTGCCGATGCCGGGAATGGCGCGCCCGGCCGGGCTGATGCTGGTGGCGCGCCACGGCGACGACCACCGTCTGCTGCGCATCACGGCGGAAGTCGAGGCACTGCTTGGCCGTTGAAGATGTGAACGTTAATGCGACGAACAGTGGCCGCGTTCGCTTTCCCTGGACGCGCGTTCGATACCGGTCGCGACCAGCCATGGCAGAGTGTATTGCTTGCCGTTGAGGATCTGGGTTCGGTTCTCGATGGAGCCAACAACGACGACCTTGCCGGCGTAGAGCTTGTCCGAAAGATCGGGTGCCTTGTCCTGCGGCGGCAGTTCCTCGATGTCGATCGACACGCCCTTGATGATCTTGCCCGTGGCAAGGTCGCGCGCGCTGTTCGACGGACAGGGCGCCATCACGCAGCGCAGGCCGTTGTCGCAATAGACATAACTGCTCTCGGCTGCAGCGACCGAGGGCAGGACGCAGATCGAAACGATCGCAACGAGCAGCGGGGTGCGGCGAAAAGCGAGCATGGGGTGCAGCGTCGTGCAGAAATTGGGCGAAACGGCGGTAGCGTTACGCGTCGGCCGGGAACCGCCGCCGGTAATGCTCGACGACTTCGGGATTGCGCAGGTTGACCGGCAATTTGTTGGCCAGCACCAGCAAGGTTTCATCAGCCGAACCGACGCCCATGCGCATCATCGACTGCTCGGTGATGCCGGCCATATGCGGCGTGACAATGACATTGTCGAAGCCGAAATAGGGGTGATTGGGCGGCAGCGGCTGCGTCGCAAAGACATCGAGCGCGGCACCGCCGATACGGTCCTTCTGCAGGGCTTCGATCAGCGCCTCGTCGTCGATCACCGGCCCGCGCGAAATATTGATCAGCAGCGCGTGCGGCTTCATTCGGCCGATGCGCCCGCGGTTGATCAGCCCGCGCGTCTCCGCTGTCAGCGGGCAGCACAGAACGATGATGTCGCTCTGCTCGACCAGCGCATCGATCGACAGGAACCCGACCCTGTCCGGCGCCGGCCTCCTGCTGCGTGTCGTCGCCACCACGTTCAGCTCGAAACCATGCGCCGCGATGTGGCCGACTGCCTGTCCGATGGCGCCGAAGCCGACAATGCCGATCGTCTTGCCGGCGAGCTCGCTGGCGAGAATGGTGTGGTCGCGGCCGGCCAGCCAGCCTTTCGCCCGCAAGTCGCGGTCGACCATGCGGAACCGCCGCAGCAGCGCCAGCGCCGCGAACATCACGTATTCGGCGACCGAGCGCGCATTGACCGCCGGCACGTTTGCCACCAGCACGCCGGCCGCCGTGGCGGCTTCCATGGGAACCATGTCGAGCCCGGCGCCGTGGCGGATTGCGGCCCGGAGCTTCGTCGCCCCTTCGAACAGCGCTGATGGCAGCGGCGCGCGAACGATGATGATGTCGGCATTCCCAGCCTCAGTCGCCAGCGTGTCCGCATCGAGGGCGGAGGCGACGACGAGTTCGCCGGCGCCGGTCAGCATGGCGGAGGCGCGCGGGTGCAGCGTGTGTGTTGTCAAGATCTTAGGCATGTCAGACCGGTTCGAGCGCTGGGCTGTGAGGTTCTGCCCCGCCGCCCTCGATCAGGCCTTTCCAATAGCTTTCCGCGCCTTGCAGATGGGCGCTCATCAGCGCCTGGGCGAGGTTGCCGTCGCGGCGCAGCAGCGCCTCGTAGATCTGGATGTGCTCGGCATGCGAGCGCATGCTGCGTTCGGGATCGTTGAAGTAGATCGGCAGGCGTTGCTCGCCCATCAAGTAATAGAGGCTGCATATATTGTGAAAAACGCTGTTCTTGGTTGCCCGCACGATCTCAAGGTGAAATTCGCGGTCCTCCTTGGCGAGGCCCTCGCCCGCCGCAATGCGGTCTTCCGAAGCTTTCAGGATTTCGCGCAGCCGCTCGAAATTTTCCTCGGTGGCGCGCGAGCAGGCAAGCTCGGCAGCCTTGATCTCGTGGATCTTGCGCAACTCGACGGTCTCGTAGATCTGGATCGGATCGAGCGGCAGGCCGGCCTTGGCAAAAAGCGCCATCGCTTCGACGCTGGCCTGCTTGGTGTCGATGTAGATGCCGGACTTGGCCCGGCGCTCGACGATGCGCATGGCTTCGAGGATGGCCAGCGCCTCGCGGATCTGGCCGCGGCTGACGGCGAAATGTTCCGCCAGTTCACGCTCCGACGGCGTTCGGCCGGTTGCCTTGTCGGAGTGGGAGAACAGATAGGCGGCGAGTTCCGCGAGAAGGTTCTTTTCTTTCATGATCAGCCGCGTAGCGCGTGCGCCTCCAGGAAACGTTCCGAAAGGGTGAATCCCAGTCCAGGCTTCTCGGGGATCGCTATCATACCGTCCTTTGCTTCGACAGTCTCCTCGATCAGATCGTGGATCATCGGATTGGCGCCGAGCGAATATTCGACGGTAAAGCTAGCCGGCGAAGCAGCGCAGACATGCAGCCCGGCAAAGAAGCAAGGCGCGCCGGCCCACAGATGCGGCGCGAAGCGCAGATTGAAGGCGCTGGCGATGGTGCCGATCTTCATTGCCTCGCTGATGCCGCCGCAGAAGGCCGGGTCAGGCTGGAAGATGTCGGCAGCCTTGAGCGTGGCGAGGTCGCGGAACGCATAGCGCGTCGCTTCGCTTTCGCCGGTGGCGATCGGGATGGAGCCGGACGCCCGCACTTCGGCCATCCCAGGCTTGTCGTCGGCGATGACCGGCTCCTCGAACCAGGCCAGATCGAGATCGCCGGCGAGATGGATGAAGCGTTTGGCTTCCGCCACCGTATAGGTGCCGTGCGCATCGACCATCAGGTCGACTTCGGGGCCGAGCGCCTGTCTTGCGGCGCGGACGCGGGCGGCGGAATTGTGCGGAGCGCCGTCCATCGCGCCGATCCGCATCTTCAGCGCCTTGAAGCCGCCCTTGGCGATATAGGATTTCAACTGCTCGCCGATTGCCTCGGTGGAGGCCCAGCCGCCGGAAGCATAGGCCGGCATGCGGTCAAGCTTGCGGCCGCCGAGCAGCCGCCAGACTGGAAGCCCCAACGACTTGCCCAGAATATCCCACAATGCGATATCGACGGCGCTGATCGCGGCGATACTGATGCCGCGCCGCGCCAATTGCGGCATGGCGTGGCCGTTTTGCGCGGCGCTGTCGTGGCGCACGCCATTGTAGAGCATCTCCCAGATCACCCCGATGTCGGCCGGATCGCAGCCGATCAGCTGCGGGCCGACCTCGTGGTTCAGCATGTGGACGAGGGCGCCATAGCTGCCGGTGCTGCCGGCGGCATTCTTGCCTTCGCCCCAGCCGACCAGCCCATCGGCGGTCTCGATACGCAGGATTGCGGCGTCGAACGTCGTCACCTGACCGAAGTCGCTGCGGTGCTGCCGCGCGGCTTCGATCGGTATGCGGACCCACCAGGCTTGGACCGTCTTGATGCGCATGTTCATCCTCTGCCTTGCCGCCGTTAGGGGCCGCCGTCGGAAAGGCTCGTTTCCAGAGATCGATTACTTGATCAGCGGCAGCAGCGTTTCGGCGGTGATGCGCATCTGGTCGGTGTAGAATTTTTCCGTGAGCACGCTGGAACCGTGGTCCTGGATGAATTTGAGCTGCTCCGGCGAGATGTCGACCGGGTTGCGATCGACCATGTCGGGATAGGGAGCAGCCGGCGTGCGGTCGACAGGGGCGACGAACTCATTGGTCAACGCGCCGTCGTAACCGGCCTCTTTCAGGGTGTCGACGATCTTCGGCCAGTCGATCTGTCCGAGACCGGCGGCGAAGCGGTTGTTGTCAGCGACGTGGAAATCGAACAGGCGGTTTCCGACCTGCCGGATGGCATCGTAGACGTTGAACTCCTCCATATGGAGGTGATAGGCGTCGAGGCAGACGCCGCATTCGGGGCTGACCGCATCGGCCAGCGCCAGCGCCTGGCCGCCGCGGTTGAACAGATAGGTCTCGAAGCGGTTGAGCGGCTCGATCGCGACCTTGACGCCGACCTTCTTGGCATGGGTGAAGCATTCCCTGGTGGCGTCGACCACCCATTCCCATTCTTCTTCCTCGGTGCCGTCCGGCACCACCTTGCCGACCGTGGCGGGAACGAGCGTGATGATCTCGCCGTCGAGTTCGCTGACCATCGTCAGCACGTCCTTGACGTACTGCACCGAGCGCTCGCGCTGGCCCTGGTCCCTGGCGGCGAGATTGCGCTCGCCCAGCATCAGCGTCACCGCCCCCCAGCAGCGAATGCCGTGCTCCTTCAGGAGCGCACGTGTCTCATTGATCTTGTATTGCGCGGGCTCGCCGGAAATCTCGATCGACTCATAGCCGAATTTCTTGATGCGCTTGAGCGTCGTCTCCAGCGGTTCCGCCCGCATCCAGTTGTGCGTCGAAAGATGCATGGTCTGTCCTTCCCAGAATTCGCCTGTAACAATTCGCCTGCAACGCACCCCGCCAGATTGCGTTGCATGATCCTCCCCAAGGCGCTCCAGCATTTTTCGTAACTGGTTCGACCAATTTGGCGTGACAAGAGGTCTACATCAATTTCATCTGAACGGCAAGAAATCCCGCAAGGCAGCCCCATCAGGTGACTACTTCTTTGATTAAACTGGCGTATTTGCCCGATGCCAGGTCATTTGCGCAGCGCTGGCTGCGAGCGGCGACGCTTGACCAAATGAGCATATTTGGTAATACCAGAATGGCGGTGCGCACTAGCGCCTGTCGAGAAAAGACCAAAGAGGCTGGCCCTGCTTTCAATCGGCGCTATGCTTGGTCGTGGATAATGAGGGAGGATGCCGATGCCGTCGACAATGAAAGGTCCTGGGCTGTTTCTGGCGCAGTTCGCGGGCGATGCCGCACCGTTCAATTCGCTGCCGTCGATCACCAGATGGGCGGCCGGGCTGGGCTACAAGGGCGTGCAGATCCCGACCTGGGACAGCCGGCTGTTCGACCTCGAGAAAGCGGCGTCTTCCCAGGCCTATTGCGACGAGGTGAAGGGCATCTGCTCCGATGCCGGCGTCGAGATCACCGAGCTGTCGACGCATTTGCAGGGGCAGTTGGTGGCGGTGCATCCGGCCTATGACGCGCAGTTCGACGGCTTCGCGCCGCCGGCGGTGCACAACAATCCGAGGGCCAGGCAGCAATGGGCGGTCGAACAGATGAAGTTCGGCGCCAAGGCTTCGAAGAACCTCGGGCTCAAGGCGTCGGTGTCGTTTTGTGGAGCGTTGGCTTTTCCCTACCTTTATCCGTGGCCGCAACGGCCTGCGGGATTGATCGAGGAAGCATTTTCCGAACTGGGAAAACGCTGGAAGCCGATCCTCGACGTCTATGAGGACAATGGCGTCGACGTCGGTTACGAAATCCATCCGGGCGAGGACGTCTTCGACGGCGCGACATTCGAGATGTTCCTTGACGCGGTCGGCGGCCACAAGCGCTGCAACATCAATTACGACCCGTCGCATTTCCTGCTGCAGCAACTCGACTATCTCCAATTCATCGACATCTATCACGAGCGGATCAAGGCCTTCCACGCCAAGGATGCCGAGTTCAATCCGACCGGCCGGCAAGGCGTCTATTCCGGTTATCAGAGCTGGACGAACCGGGCCGGGCGTTTCCGCTCGCTCGGCGATGGCCAGGTGGACTTTGGCGGCATCTTCTCCAAGCTCGCCCAGTATGACTACGATTCATGGGCGGTTCTGGAATGGGAGTGCTGCCTGAAGCACCCCGAGGATGGCGCGGCCGAAGGCGCGCCCTTCATCCAGCATCACATCATCAGGGTGACGGAAAAGGCATTCGACGACTTCGCCGGCAGCGCGACCGATAAAAAGGTGCTGCGCGCCATGATGGGAATCTAGCACTCTTTTTTCCCTCCCCCTCGAGGGGAGGGTGGCCCGAAGGGCCGGGTGGGGTCGGTTCATGCCGCGCTCCACGCCCGGCGACCCCACCCCGACGCTACGCGTCGACCCTCCCCGCAAGAGGGAGGGCAAGCAACAACGAGGGAGAAAAATCATGGTCGGCGCATCGAAGTCGGAAACGGGAGGCGGCCCGATCCGCTACGGCATGGTCGGCGGCGGGCAAGGCGCCTTCATCGGCGCCGTGCATCGGATCGCGGCGCGCATGGACAATGAGTTCGTGTTGGTCGCCGGTGCCCTGTCATCCGACCCGGCGCGTGCCAAGGCCTCGGCCGAGGAACTCGGGCTCGATCCGGCGCGCAGCTACGGCTCGTTCGCCGAGATGGCCAAGGCCGAGGCCAAGCGGCCGGACGGCATCGAGGCGGTGGCCATCGTCACGCCAAACAATGTGCATGTGCCGGCGGCGAAGGCGTTTCTCGAAGCCGGCATCCACGTTATTTGCGACAAGCCGCTGGCGACGACGTTGGCGGAAGCGAAGAAGCTGGCGGCACTGGTTGAAAAGACCGGCAAGGTCTTTGTCCTCACCCACAACTACACCGCCTATCCGATGGTGCGGCAGGCGCGCGAGATGGTAGCCAAGGGGCAGCTCGGCGACATTCGCATCGTGCAGTCGGAATATCCGCAGGACTGGCTGACCGAGGACCTTGCCGCCACCGGCCAGAAGCAGGCAGCGTGGCGCTCGGATCCCAAACAGGCCGGCGCCGGCGGCGCGCTGGGCGACATCGGCACGCATGCCTACAATCTGGCACGCTTCGTCTGCGGGCTTGAGCTTGATGCGCTTTCCGCCGATCTCGACGCCTTCGTGCCGGGGCGGCAACTCGACGACAACGTCAATGTGATGCTGCGCTTCAAGCCGGTCGGCAAGTCGCACCCTGCCAAGGGCATGTTGTGGGCGAGCCAGGTGGCGCCCGGCCACGAGAACGGGCTGAAGCTGCGCATCTACGGCTCGAAAGGCGGGCTTGAATGGGTGCAGGCCGATCCGAACTACCTCTGGTACACCCCGTTCGGCCAGCCAAAGCAGTTGATCACTCGAAATGGCGCCGGCGCGCTGCCCGTCGCCGGGCGCGTCAGCCGCGTTCCGTCAGGCCATCCGGAAGGCTATCTCGAAGGCTTCGCCAACATCTACCAGGAGGCGGCCCGCGCCATCCGCGCGGCGCGCCGGAAGGGTGGCAAGCCGGCTAAGGATGTCATCTTCCCGACCATCCAGGACGGTGTCGAAGGCATGGCCTTCATCGAGGCCTGCGTGAAATCGTCGAAGAAGAACGCAGCCTGGACGAAGCTCTAGAAAACAACCGGAAATCATGTTGGAGGGGGCGTCGATGAAAATCGGCATGTGCATGTTTTTGTGGACGACGGCCGTGTCGAAGAAACACGAGCCGCTGCTCAGGGATATCAAGGCGACAGGCTTCGACGGCGTGGAAATTCCGATCTTTGCCGGCACGCCGGACGACTACAAGAAGCTCGGTGCGCTGCTCGACCGCATCGGGCTGGAGCGCACCGCCGTTTCGGCGATGGGCGATCCGGCGATGAATTTGATCTCGGCCGATGCCTCAACGCGCAAGGCCGGCATCGACTATATGAAATGGGCGATCGACTGCACACATGCGCTTGGCGCCAGAACGCTGAGCGGCCCGCTGCATTCGACGCTCGGCGCCTTTTCCGGCAGTGGGCCGACAGCGGCGGAGAAAAAGCGCTCCGTCGCCTCGCAACGCGCCATCGGCGACCATGCCGGCAACAAAAACGTCACCATCGGGCTGGAGGCGCTCAACCGCTTCGAGTGCTATCTGCTCAACACGATGGACGATCTGTCGGAGCATGTCGACGCAATCGGCCGGCCGCACATCAAGGCGATGTACGACACTTTCCACGCCAATATCGAAGAGACCGACGCGATCGGCGCCTATACGCGCAACCGCAAAAATGTCGTTCATATCCATATTTCGGAGAATGATCGCGGCGTGCCGGGGCGCGGCCATATTCCGTGGCAAGAGACGTTCTCGGCCATCCGCAAGAGCGGCTATGACGACTGGCTGACGATCGAGGCCTTCGGCCGCTCGCTGAAAGATTTGGCGGCGGCTACCAAGGTGTGGCGCGATTTTTCGGAAAGCCCGGAAGCCGTCTACCGCGACGGCTACAAGCACATCAAGAGCGGCTGGAAAAAGGCTGGTGCCTGGACGCAGCCTTCCTCTCAGGCGATCTGAACTGCCGGCGGCCGGGCGGAAACGCGCCGCTCATCATTGCTGTTTGCGACGGTCCCCATCAGCTTGCGGCGGAGATAGCTGGAGATGCTGTCGAAGATAAAAACGACAAGCAGGATCAGCATAACCATGTAGAAAACATTTGCCCAGTTGGTGTTGGTGCGCATGGCCTCCCACAATTTCAGGCCGATGCCGCCGGCGCCGACAGCGCCTATGATCGTCGCTGACCGAGTGTTCGATTCCCAGAAATAGAGAGATTGGCTGAGGAATACCGGCAGAACCTGGGGCAGCACGCCGTAGCGCTGCACCATTGCCGGCGTGGCGCCAACCGAGCGGATGCCCTCGCGCTGCTTGTCGTCGATGTTCTCCAGCGCCTCGGAATAAAGTTTGCCCAGGGTTCCGGTGTCGGTGAAGAAGATAGCCGACATGCCAGCCAGCGGCCCAGGACCAAAGCCGCGCGTAAAAAACAGCGCCCAGATCAGCATGTCGACCGAGCGCAGGAAATCGAAGAAGCGCTTTGTCACCTGGTTGGCTATCCGGCTCGGCGTGACGTTGCGCGCAGCCAGGAAGGCGAGCGGAAAGGCGACGATCGAGGCCAGCACGGTGCCGACAAAAGCCATGACGATGGTCTGCAAGAGCTTCAGCCAGACGTCGCCGTGCTGCCACTCGGCGTTGTTCAAAATGTTGTTCCAGGCGAGCGCCGCGTTTGACCGCGACGGGTCGATGCGAACCCCGGAGACGATCAGTGAAGCGACCTCGCCGAATGGCCTTCCCCAGAATGGCGAGTTCGTGTCGAACACGAAATTGGCCCACCCGAAGAAACGTCTCCAGGCGACCACCTCGTCATTCTGCACCTCGGCGCGGCCGAAAAATCCGAACGAGACATAGGCTGTCGAGCCTGGCCTGCGTTGCTCGATCCAGTCGGGCAGCGGCGTGCGCGGTGTCACAGAACTACCCTTGGCGATGTCAAAGACGACGCTTTCGGCGCCGCGCGTCACGGTGACCAGGTCTGGCGTGACGGCGATCTGGCCATTGCCAAGGGTGACGGTCGCCGCCACGACGGCGTTTTCGCGCACCGTTTCAGGCACCGCCGGAGCGGATTGGCCCGACGGGGCGGCCGGGTTCTCGGCGGTTGGCGCACCAGGCGCCATGAACGAATCCTGCGACGACTTGTTGGTCGCGATCGCCGGTGCCGGCGCTGCCTCGACCTGCCGCTCGATGACGGCCATCTGCTTGGCCACCCAGTCGGGATCTGGATTGGACCCCAGCTTGGAGAATCGGGAGTAGTCGATGGTCAGATGATTGTCCTTGAATTCGATGTCGGGCCGAATTTCGTAAGATACCCAGTCGGCGAGATAAGCGCCGGCAAGGTTCCAGTTCGCCTTTTCGAGAACGGCGGCGACCGAGAAGAACCACGCGCAGTAGAAGGTGTAGAGAAGGCAAAGAAGGATGCCGATCGGAGTGGCGTAGCGCTTCCACAGCGAGCGCCGGAACGCGTCCGGGTGGCGAGCGGCGATGTCGTTGATGGCATCCGGATTCATTGCACTACTCTCCGCGCCCGTATGCGAACGCCTGCCGGCCGACAAGACGATGTCTCAGCCATGCCGAAAGCTGGTCGACGGCGACAATCGTGCAGAACAGCAGGAAGACGATGGCGATGGTCTTGGCCTCATGGCCCCGGCCGATCGAAAGACGCAGGGATTCGCCGATGCCGCCGGCGCCGACGGCGCCAAGTATGGTCGAAGCGCGCACATTGATCTCGAAGCGGAGCAGGAAATAGCTGATGAAGTTGGGCAGGACCTGGGGCACGATGCCGAACCACACCCGTTCGACCCAGTTGGCGCCGACGGCACGCAAGCCCTCTTCAGGCTTCATGTCAGCATTTTCGACGACTTCGAAGAACATCTTTCCGAGCGCGCCGACGGTATGGATGCTGACCGCAATGATCGCCGGAATCGGCCCCAGCGAGAAAATCGCCAGAAAAAAGCCGGCAATGACAATTTCAGGAAAGGCGCGGACGATTTCAAGGAAGCGGCGCGTGACGAAACGGAGCCAGCGGCTGGCCGTGATATTGCCTGCGGCGAAGAAGCAGAGCAGGAAGCCGAATGTGGCGCCCACCAGCGTCGAAAACATGGCGATGTTCAGCGTCTCGACCATCCGGTGGAAATACTCCGGAATGTAGATGCCCTGGGTGAGGTAGACCCGGCCCTCCGGGTAGTCGAACTTGAGGCTGCCGTCGTCATAGGGTGACGGCAGGTCGAACAGTGCGCGCACCGGGTCGAACCAGTCGCGCGGCTTCAACTCGGCGAAAAAGTCGGCGACGTGGGGGAGGCGGTCGAAGAACTTTCCGGCGTTGGTTTCGTTGGCGAACCAGAGCGAGCCGGAGAGTGCAAGAAACAGGAAAACCAGGCCGCCGATCGTGTAAAGGCGCCTGCGGGCGGCGAGGTCGCGCCAGTGCCGCTCGACGGTGGCTCCCTCCGGTGAAAGCGCGGGCGCGCGGTAAATTTCGGTCGCACTCATCGATATTTTTCCCGGCCCCTGATGCGGCAACGCCGCCGGCGGCTCATGGCCCCGGCGGCGTTGTGGCAGTTTGTTTCTACGAGCCGATCTTCGCCTTACGGGCGTCGATGATCGGCTGGTAGAATTCCGGGGTAACCGGCGAATAGCCCTTGTAATCGCCGCCTTGAATTGCCGAGAAACAGGCCGGATCGGTTTCCGGAAGCTTGGTCAGGAAATCGGTGATCTTCTGCCTGGTGCCGGCGTCGATCGACGTACGCAATACCAGCGGGCCGTTCGGGATCAGGGGCGACTGCCACAGTTCGACGAGGTCATCCATCTTGAGGACGCCCTTGTCGACCATCTTGCGCAGATTGCCCGAGCTGTAGCCGTCGTTGAAGTCGCCGACGCCGGAGGCCCAGGTGGTGCCGGCATCGAACGTGCCCTTCAGGACTTCAAGGACAAGCTGTTCATGGCCGCCGCCGAAACCGGTCGACGCGAAGTAGCTCTTCACATCCATGCCGATGTCCTTGGGCAGTGACGTAACCGGGATCAGGTAACCAGAAGTCGAATCGGGATCGGCGAAACCGAGTTTCTTGCCCTTCATGTCGGCGAGCGTCTTGATGCCGGAATCAGCACGCGCGACCATGACCGCACGGTAGCCGGTCGAGCCGTCGGTCTGGATCGTCGTCAGGATCGGTTGAACAGCGTCCTTGTTTTCGAGATAGACCTTGGCGTAGGCGGAAGCGCCGAGCTCGGCAAAGTCGAGCGTGCCGCCGAGCAGGCCCTGGATGACGCCGTCGTAGTCGGCGGCCGGGAACAGCGAAACTTTTTCGACGCCGAGGACTTGCTTGATGTGGTCGGCGAAGCACTGGTAGTTGCGCAGGCGGTCGGCTTCGTTCTCGCCGCCCAGAATGCCGACGCGGAATTCCTTCAGATCCTGTGCCTGAACCGCGCCCACCGCCATGGCGAGGATGGAAACGGCACCGAAAAGTATTTTTCTAAACATTTCGCGTCTCTCCTGTTGGTTCCGGCATCGCGCCGGCAGCGTTCGAATTTTGAGGGCGCTTTTTTATGCCCGGCCTTGATGCGGACTGGGGGTCCCAGGCGCTCTTTCGTCGTCTGCTTTCGTATACTCGTATACCGGTATCCACTTGCCGAATCGTGGGCCTAGTAGCCGGGAAATGCGGGCTCGAGTGGTCCGGCGGATGCGACGATTTTTTGCTTGATGGTGACGCTGGTCGAAGTGATCGCCTCGGAGATTTCGCCGCCATTGCTGTCGGCGCCATAGACCATGCGCACGGCCTCCCGATTGAGCTCTTCGGGCGGGCCGTCGAACACCACCTTGCCGGCGGCCATGCCGATGATGCGGTTGCAATAGTTGCGCGCGGTATCCAGCGTGTGCAGATTGGTGACCACGGTGAGGCCCTCGCGCAGATTGATGTCCTGCAGCGAATCCATCACCACCTTGGCGTTGAGCGGGTCGAGCGAGGCGATCGGCTCGTCGGCGAGGATGACTTTCGGCTGCTGCATCATGGCGCGGGCAATCGCGACGCGCTGCTGCTGGCCGCCGGACAAGGTGCCGGCCGGCTGCAGCGCCGTGCGGGCGATGTCGAGACGCTCGAGCGCCGCGATCGCCTCGGCCCGTTCCTCGCGGGAGAAGACACCGAGCAGATTGACAACGGTCGAGCGGTGATTGAGCCGGCCGAGCAGCACATTGGTAAGCACGTCGAGGCGCGGCACCAGGTTGAATTGCTGAAAGATCATGGCGCAATCGCGCTGCCAGCGCCTGAGCAGCGAGCCGCGCAGGCTGGAGACTTCGGCGCCGTCAAAGAAAATCGAGCCCTGGCTGGGATCGATGAGGCGGTTGATCATGCGCAAAAGCGTCGACTTGCCTGCACCCGAGCGGCCGATGATGCCGACCATCTGGCCTTGAGGGATCGAGATGTCGACATTGCTGACGGCGGTGTTCCTGCCAAACCGACGGGTGACGCCGCGGATTTCGAGCGTGGCTGAGGTTGCTGACATAGGCAAGTTCCAGTCCAGTCGCGTTTCGAAGGTCTGTTAGCCTTGGCTAGCGCAACCGCATGAAACCGCGGTGTCGGATTGATGTCAGTTTTGTTACCGTCCACAGCCTGGAAGGAGGCGAGCCGGCGGACGCGGTTCGATCAAGTGAATGGTGAATGGTGAATGGTGAATGGTGAATGGTGAATGGTGAATGGTGAATGGTGAATGGTGAATGGTGAATG
>NZ_JBVVQS010000070.1:0-57308 GCF_055811575.1 Mesorhizobium sp. WSM4815
CACGGCCTGCAGCAGGCGCCGGCGGTCGGCAAGGCGCTGGCCGAGCTGATCGTGCATGGCGGTTTTCGCACGGTGGATTGCACGGCGTTCGGATACAGCCGTGTCGCTGAGGGGCGGGCTTTCAGGGAATTGAATGTGATCTAACGCTGGCGGGACAGCGCCCCCTCTGGCCTGCCGGCCATCTCCCCCTTGTGGGACCCACGAGGGGGGAGATCGGGAGCTTCACTGGCGGCTCCAAACTTCTAGCCTTGGAGATTGGCGAAAGCAGCGATGACGGCCAATCTCCCCCCACACGGGGCAGGGCTATCGCATTTGAGGCATGAGTTGGAAGAGATAAGCAACGTTCCAACCTGCACGCATCATTTTGCCACGCATGGTGTCCTTTTTGCTGTCGGTTCGAAAGGTATTGAGGCAGAAGCGCCAAGCGAGGTTTTCGGGGCCGTGATCCTTTCTGGTCCGGCAGTCGTCCCTCGCAGAAGACCACGTCGAGCTGCCAGTGCAGGCCATTCTCGACATCGCAGTGACGGCGCACGACGGCGAGCAGGACTCGTGTCCGCCCGCTATCAGCGGATGGTCGTCGAGAAACATGCAGTGGGTCTAGGCCCCCTACGGCCACAGAAGGAGACAGGGATGACCTGTCCGCCTTCCGTGTAGTCGCCGAAGCCCGTCGAGTCCGGCATCGAATGAACTCGAATTCGACCAGAGGCTCGCACACCTGAAGCGGCTCCGGCACAAGGTCGCGCAGTTTTTGCGGATCGGTGCGATATGCGATGATCAGATACTCCCGGTTGCGGAAGCGACATGGGCCGGGACGAACGACAGTATCGGAATGTTCTCTTTCCGAACGGCGAGGTTACTCTCTGCTCCATGAATTTTGAGCGGCGTCACGTACTGGGCAACCTTCCTATGCGACGAATACGGCGATCTCTTTAAAATTTTTTGCGAAATCGTCGATCGCATGAACGGAGCGGATGGTTTTCTGCTCTGTAGGATGTGTGAATTTGCCGATCCAAACGACAGGGTGCTGACTGGGTGCCGGCCGACCGCGTGAGAGAGGCGGGCCGGCGAACGCTGCTTTGGCCTGCAAATGCCCGGCGAAATCAATGCGTTTTTCGCGTCACGCGAGCGTGAATCCCGTACGCGCGGGAGTCGGCCTCGATCATTTACGAGGCGAGCTCATCGAAAGTAGTCGTCGGCTTCCAATCGAGCTTGATGGCCGCCTTGGAGGCATCACCGATCAGCAGGTCAACCTCGATTGGCCCGAAGCAACGTTTGTCTATTTGGATCAGCGCCTGGTTATTCCTGCGTTCGCGGCCCAACTCGTCAACATCTTCGCGCCTTCCCAGAATATCTCCTTCCCGACCCGCCTGGAGGCAGCCTCGACAAAGCTGCGGACCGAATGCGTCTCGCTGGTCGCGAGCACCGTCAGGCTGGTGGTGCTGCAGGATGGGCACGGCCTCGACATAGCTGTGTGACTGTCTTTAGCTGGATTCTGCGTCTCAAAATCCGGATCTCGCCTCCATCTTCCGCAAGGCGGGAGAGACCTCCTGCGGCCCCCGGCTTCCGAAGGCGTCTTTTCAGATTCCCGCCGCGAGAAGGGGCAAGAGCCTTTTTCCGCGCCACAGTCCATGAACCTGGGTTGCTGGCCGTCCTAAGAGAAAATTCCCATGCGGAGCTGCCCTATTAGCTACCGGCTCCTGGCAAGAGGACGGCGACGCGGCAAATCGGCCACCGGCGCAAGGTTTCCCCCTCATTGTCGGATACCCGACAGGATCACAAACCCGCTAACCGTTATTTCATGAAAGTTTCCTTCTGGCACGTTTGATGCAGAGGATCTTCCGAACACATCAGCGGATGCCCTCCTATGAGCAGGCTTAGGGAAAAATGCTGTCGCCGCATTCGAGACCGTGCCCTCGCTGACCGCCAAGTCGGTCAAAGGTCGGCGCATCATGGTGGAGGCGGGAGACTTCGCCCGATTAAAACACGGAATACGGTTGGAAAGCATCTCGCTGACCGAGACGCGATCATCGAAGCGGGCGGAGAGACGTCGATCCCATCCACGCCCACAAATCGTGGACATGAGTGTCGATCTCATCACTTGGCCGGGATCCATGGGCTTCATACCCGACAATACGAAAGCGCGATCAAACTCTAGCAAATCCAGCAGCACCGAGGTCGAGAATGCCCGCATGGACAGTAAGCCCAATGGTCATGGCCGATATTCGCCGCGAACGTCGCCTAATAGGGAAACACCTATAGGAGCAAGCGAGTGGAACTCTCTTGCGTTGGAGTGGGTGCTGGGCCTTCTAATTTGAGCCTTGCGTGTCAAATACACGAGCAAATCGGGCAAGGGGCACTGTTCCTGGATCGGCAAGTCGACTTCCGCTGGCACCCAGGCATTGCATTCAATTCCTCGGAGCTCCAGGTCAGCCACTTCAAGGATCTGGTCACGCTGGTGAATCCGCGATCAGCCTACACTTTCGTAAACTACCTGCACGAGAACGGGCGTCTGTACCACTTCCTGAATGCAAAGTTCCTCGAGGCCGTGCTCAGAGCTGAGTTCGAGCAATACCTGAACTGGGCCTTCCACAGGAACCCGCTTGTCCGCGGCGGCGAAACGGTGCGCCAAATCCGCTTTGACGGCGAGTTTCGGGTGCACACCGATAACGAGGTTCTCGGCGCCAGAAACGTCGTGGTCGGCATTGGCAAGCAGGCGCATATTCCGCCTCAGTTTCAGGGCTGGACTGGACGCAACCTGTTCCACTCATCTGAATTGCTGCACATTCAACCTGAGGTGCACAAAAAGCATGTCTGCGTGGTCGGCGGGGGACAGTCCGGAGCCGAGGTGCTGTTGCACCTTGTTGGTCTGCCAAGAGAACGGCGACCTGCCTCGATCACTTGGGCCTCGCAACGCGAAAACTACCTGCCCATCGACAACAGCCCGTTCACAAACGAGTTGTTCATGCCCTGCTTTTCGGATCGTTTCGCGGCAATGAGCGAGTCGCAGCGCAAGCTGTTCCTGCGGCGCTTCGTGCTTGCTTCGGACGGCATTTCGGAAAGCACGTTGCGCGCGATCTATCAGGCGCTATACCGCCACGCGTTTCTAGAGCCAAACCGATGCGATATCACACTGCGGCCGGGCTGCACTGTCTCGCACTGCCTCAACGCCGGCGCGGGCCACAGACTCACCCTGCAGCACGGCATGGAGGAGGTCGAAGAAGTCACGGCCGACATCGTCATCCTGGCCACCGGTTACGAGAACGCGGTGCCAGGATTCTTGGAACCGATGGCGGACCGGGTGGAAAAGATCGACAACGAATTGGCTATTCGCGAAGATTTTTCGGTGTGCTGGGACGGACCGCGTGACAGACGCATCTTCGTACAGAACGCGAGCCTAGGACAGCGTGGGCTGGCTGATCCGAATCTAAGCCTGCTGGCCTGGCGAGCGCGTCGCATCCTCGACAGCCTTCTGGGGCGCGCGCCGCGCGCCAACCCCGAGCATCCCGGCTTCATCAGCCCTACCTCTGTCGAGAGCTGGTCCCACACCGTCGCAGAAGAAATGGGCAGCGGGATATGACCGGCCAACTGCTGATCATTGGCGGTGGCATCCAAGGAATGATTCCGCCTTCACTGCAGCGGAGGCCTGAGAGCGAGACGCACTTAGCGTCGTCCCATATGCCGTGGAGTACTATTTCCGTCGACCCACAACCTGACCAGCGCCCGACTGCCCTAACCGGAATGTTTGACCAAGCAGTCTTTCCAACAGGAGGCTCTTCGCAGTGTTGACTGATGCACAAAGAGAAAAGTGGCAGAAAGACGGATATGTCAGGCTCGAAAGGTTCTTCGATCCCGCAGCTCTGGAACGTATCTCCAGCTTTGTTGAAGATGTATCACGCTGGCACCTCAGCGATAATAAATGGCTCACGTGGTTCGAGAAAACGACGGACAATCGAAAGATCACCTCTAAGGTCGAGAATTTTCTCGAATTCCATGATCCATTGCGTCATTTGCTACTACAAGAATCAGCGCATAAAGTCTGCGGTCGAAGAATTGCTCGGCGAAGGCTCGCGCAGGCTCAAGGAATTGATGATCTTCCACTATCCCGACAGCGGCGGCTATCGCCCGCATCAAGGCATTTATCACATTCCACACAGGGTGCCCGACCGGATGGTCCATGCGGTCGTTGCCATCGGCATTGACGGCTCCGACCCGGACAACGCCGGACTTTTCTTCAGCCCTGGCAACCACAAGAAAAGAGTATTTCCCATGGATGCCGGCGGGGTGATGGATCCTGAAGTCGCCAAAATGTTTTCCTGGGAACCGGTAGTATGGAAGGCGGGCGACATCTTCATCTTCGATGATTACGCACCGCATTACTCAAAACCGAACAAAAGCAATCGTTCCAGGCGGACACTCTACTTGGTGTTCCAGCGTGCTTCAGCTGGTGGACCGACACGCGCTGAATACAACGTGCTTAAGCGCTCTTAATCCGCTCGAGGGCAAAGTGGCCGATCTCGACAGACTCAAGCCCCCAAACGGCATTTTTTATCGAGATTGAGTGCCAAACGAGGCATGCACACGAAACTGATCGAATAATGCGCGGAGAGCATGGGTGTTCTGATTGCCGGCTAGTAGAGCATCACCCGTAGCCCGTTACGATGCGTCGGCATGTCGATTGTGGGGTGGTCGAGGGGCTGTCTTCTGTGACGCCCACAGCGCTACTGGCGCACCGGTTGTCGCCTGCCTCGGGGCCAGAGCCGAAGTTACTACTGCTTCAACAGCTTAGGTTGGTCATGCGCCAATCCACGTTTTCTCGAACGGAGCTGTCGCGGACGTTCGGTACCGACATGGCCACGCTGGAACGGGAAGCACTGGCACGGGGTTTTCATTCGGAAAGGTTGGGCCGGCGTCACATGCGAGCCCCATCGGCACGACGAAATCGAGGCCTTCGTGGTCATGTCTGGCGCGGGCAAGGTAACGACCGACCTTGGGGAAATCTCGGTCAAAGCCGGCGACGTCGTTCTGTTCCATCCTTTTGAAGCGCATGTGCTGCGCAACGATGGGGACGCAGATCTAAATTCGTCGATGTCTAGAGATCCATCGCGCGGCGATGGAACGCGCCCATTCGGACGATGGCTTCTCGGTCAGGCGCGCGGCCGCGCAGGCATACGATTTCGTGCGCGATTGCGTGATCTCCCGTCAGGCGCAAGACTATGCAGCGGCGCGACGTCTCTATCCCGCCCGCACCCGGACTTCGCTCGTGCTTCAGGCTACGGCCGCTGCGAGCCTGGCGCAGACACTCGCACCGCTGATGCCGCGATTTGCCAGCACGCTGGCGCGAGGCGTCGATGGCGTCTCAATTGAAAGATGGGCCACGTCCGTTCGGCGCCTTGCGCCGGGGATGATCCTTGATCTCGGACCTGTGCTAGGGTTCTACGACAGATCCGATAATTCTGTTCTCAATCAACAGAAATCGATATGAGGACACTTGGCATCCGGGTGGTAAACTATGTCTATGAGGCTAGCAAGCAATCATACGCGGCGGCGTCCGCGCTCTGGACAGCTTTGGCCTCGGCGGTAAGATTCACGCCCGCTCTGGTTGATGACTGGGGCATGGCATGGCTTTTCGGAAATGTTGGAAATCCATGGTGCGTTTCCGGTTGAGCATGATCCCTATGTCGTGGTCGGCCTCCATGCGTCCGAGACCCGTTGCCGGTTCAAGGAACGGAAAGTCAGCTACTGAGCGATGAGGGCTCGCGCGGGAAGCAATCATAGAGATTTATGCCGGGCGAGAATCTGTTTGCTTTGCTCAGCTGAAGCTTGAATAGGAGGCCGTATGAGTCCGCAAACCGGACAAGCTGATTCAGCGGACTGGCTGGACGCCTGGGCGGCAACTGAGACAGTCGCGTTGGGCGGAGACGCAGGCCCTGCACAGTGCGAGCCCGCTAGGTTCGACGAGATCACGCCGGCGGATGGAGCTAAGCTCTCCACAAACGCGACCGTCTTCCGCATGAGGAAAGCAGTTGATCGCTCCCCCCGCAAGGGAAA
This sequence comes from Mesorhizobium sp. WSM4815, assembly GCF_055811575.1. Classification (NCBI taxonomy): domain Bacteria; kingdom Pseudomonadati; phylum Pseudomonadota; class Alphaproteobacteria; order Hyphomicrobiales; family Phyllobacteriaceae; genus Mesorhizobium; species Mesorhizobium sp. WSM4815. The sequence continues at coordinate 6,049 of NZ_JBVVQS010000070.1, forward strand.
CTCCGGCTGAAGGTGGCTGCGGAAACTCGCAGACCTTCGACGCCTTTTTAATCGCTGCCATCAAATCGGCTCATTGCATGTCCGACATCTTGCGAGCCGCGCACTTTTCGATTCCTAATCACAATGGTCGAGAGCTTGAAAGCTCAGCTTTGCAAGCATTTCTGCGAAGGCAGTGTTGTCATGGATAGGCTTGGCTTTGACTTAGCGCAGCATCATTTCAGAGGCATACTCCAGTGTGGCCTCGCCACGTCCAGTTTCGTAGGCGCGTCCTAAGCCGGTCCTCCCAACCAAAGGCCGAGCTCGCAAGCCAGCCTACGCCCGACCAATGCTCGATCCTCAATTGCCTGGATCGGCCCCAGGGCGGTTGGCCCGATGGATAAGGCGCCAGGCGTCTCCTGGGTCAGGGGACGTGAGGGCATCAGATTGCGCAACGACCAGGCTGTGATTGGCCCTTCAATTGCGGGTGGCTGTCGATCCCGGTGTCGGGTTGTCATCGCGGGGGCATGGCCGTTTCCGAGTCGAATGCCGCCCGTGTTAGGCAGTGATGCGGTGCCGATGGGCAGAAGCGATAAGCCAGACACATGCTGATCCAGGCCTCCGAATCGTCGTGCCCCGCGTTCTGCGCGATTTACGTTCCGCATGGGGTCGGGTGAGATCCACGACCTCCTCGACGGCAACAGCAGGGAAAGCAGGCTTGGGCCGCATCATCATCACCATCATCGGACTCGCGGCGCCATCGGCATCCGTTTCCCCACGAGCGGAGCAGATGCTAAGCCGCCCACCCGCGGTGGTGGACCTGCAATGCTTCCTAGGTCTGTCGCGAAAAATCGGATCGCGAATGCTGATCTAGCGGAACAGCATACGCAGTATCCGCTGGGCTTATCAACTCGGGTCTAGGAGAAAAGATCAGCCATGAGCCGGGGGAGGCATTCGCTGCACGCGGGAACGCAGTGGTCCGCGAACCTTCGAGCGCGCCGAGGTGCTGTTGCTCGATCAGCCGGTGCCAATCTCACTGCAGGCAAGACGGCCAAGCTCTTCACTGTCCTAAGCGACTGACGCATGATTGATGCGTGTCCAAAACCTGACAGCAGCAGAAAACATGTCAGATTCAAGACAACCGGCCGTGTTGGTGGCGTGGACCTTTTTCCTGGCCTACCAGGCACTTAATGCGGGGCTAGGCGCGCTGGCACGGCCTTTGCTGGTTGAGATGCGGCAATAGCGGGTGAGGGCTGACCGCATGCGAATGCGCAAGACGAGTGATGATCTCCCCAACCGGTGTGTTGCTTTTTTGAGAGAAGAACCAGCACGCGCATAAACGCAAGGAAAGGTGTGGGAATTTGGAGAACAACAAGGTGTTGCGTATTGAGTCCCCGACTCCTCCAATCAAAGTTGACGACTGGCTACGTGGGGAGCCCATCACGAACTTTCAGTGCGGCACGCTTTGCCCTGCCGTGAACGAGGACCAGGTGGCCCTGGCCACCCCGTTCGCTGAATGCCTTGTGCGGCTGGTTCGTGCTCACGAGTCGTACGGTTCTGCGAAGGCAAATCGGACCCCGAGCTGCTGGCCGACTTCATCATCACGACGGAACTGCGCCGGAAGATCCGATCGTTGCCGATCCGGATCCGGGCGCTGTGGAGGCTTGCGATCGAGGGAGCGGTCCGGCGTGGTGGCATTGCCAACACCATAGATGAAACCGATGGGGCAACGGGCGCGTGCTTTTTACGGTCGGCAGTTGGTCGTTTTGTCGAGACGTCCACCGTTTCGGCTCTGAGACTATCGGGAAACTCGCGGATGCCGGTAGATGGTCGACGATGCGACTGCAGTTATAGCCGACGTGGCGCGGGTGTGAGGAAACCGATTTCGAGGGAGGATCATGTCAAACCTGGATGAGATGGTGAAGAAAGTCCGGAAGCTTCAGCTGCACGCGGCAATTGCTAAAACGAACTTGCGCGACCTTGCCGAGGGTCTCCCGGTCAAATGGACTGAGATAGAGGAGGTCGCCGAGAAAACGCACGCCGTTTATGCCGAGTTGGATGGTGCCAGGAGAGAGCTCGCTACAATGAAGAAATTAGGATGACGAGCACATTCATCAGCCGCGACGGCTCCACATGGGTGCCGGAATATCTGACCGCTATAGATGGCAAGATCTGTATCGGCTGCGGCCGCTGTTTCAAGGTCTGCTCGCGGGAGGTCATGCATCTTTACGGCGTCGATGACGCGGGTGAAATCCTCGGCGCCTGCGACGGCGGTGACGACGACTTCGATGGTGAGCTCAATCGCATGATCATGGTCGTCGACCATGCCGGCCGATGCATTGGTTGCGGAGCATGCGGGCGCGTCTGCCCTAAGAACTGCCAGACCCACGTCGCGGCCGACCAGATCGGAGCATGAGCAGCATGATTTTGACGAGACAAACCAGGAGAACGCAGTTGCCCTTCATGATGTTTTGTCGGCTCTTAGGGCTGGTCGTTTGCGGCCCCACTTTGATTGTTTACTTAGTTTCGCATTCGATCCCTCTAGCAGTCGTCGCGATGCTGGCCTGCTCGCTGCTGCTCCAGGTGGTTTATTTCGGCAGCGTCCTCTTTTTGACCTGGCGGTCCAGCTGTGCTTTTCGAGCAGGTGAAAGGGCGGAGCAGTTCGGTAGGGCAGGGAAGTTGGATAGCAGGCAACAGATCTTCATGAGGTGACCAATGAATGATGTGCCAGCTCGTTCCTGCGGCGGCGTGTCGCCGCTCCGTTGTGGCGCAGTCAGAAGTTCAGAACTCAGTTTCACGCCAATTGGGACAGCCATGGAGATCGAGCTAACGTCCAAGAAATAGTAGGCTTGAAGTAGCCAGAGATCGCACATCCTGAGCCGTCTAATGCGGGGCGGTGCAGCTAATTAGGTTGGCCAGGCACATAGCCGCCAGCACGCCGGCATGCGGGTCGCTTAAGCGAAAAGTCGCATTTGCTTACTGCTCAATATGGATAACATCTATCGCGGACCTGCGGGCCTGGACCAGGTTTGGAAAGGGTGGATCGCTTCGTTCGCTCCTCCAACCCGCTGCTGTTGCGCGGTAGATCTCGGCAGCCCTTCGCTGCGGGTCGAAATAATGGCTGCCGCAGCCACGGGGATGTCGAACTCATCGAGTTTTAACAGTTCCCGGCGCTCTTTTCTGCAGGCGGCAATTCCTCCTTCACGGCTTCTTGTGCTGTCACACTGCAGTCATCCCGAGCACATGGTTTTGTCTCACCTGGCGCGAACCCCGGTGCGGGACGCGAGGCGAGCATCGCGGTCATTATGATCGCGAGCTGGACTGACTGCCTCCTCCAGTGTCGGAGGCGAGAAGCGCCGCCGCGCAGGTCTGTACGATAGATGGTTGTAAGCGAGCGCACAACCACGCTCAGATTGACCGTACTAAGTACCGGCCTCAACTGGTCTCCGAACAGGTAGTCGGATTCTTTGTTCAGCCCGCGTTGACGCCGCTCTCCTAGCAAACGGGGCGCCGCCGCTCGGTACCGAACGGGGCCAGCAACTCCTTCCTCGCGGAAACTAATTTAGAAGTCGCCCGTCACTTTGGGCCGCGACTGCCAGGATTTCCATGCTACCAGAGCCGCCTTTTCCGAAATACTATTAGGAACGATATGTTGTTTGAAATAATACTACCGATTTAAGTTTACAAATATTTACAGCCTGGAAGCGATTGGATTGATCTCTTTGAGAAAAGTATCATGTCAGGAGTCTAACTCAGAATCTACTGTAGCAGCCGGGGCATGTACGATGGAGAAGCAGCATCAAGTGGAAAAAAAATAGTTCTTGTTACACTTGTATTCTAAAGTAATATTATATATGTTCAAGCGGCCCAACGCCTTGGACTTCACCAATTTCGTTGGTCACCGATCAAGCCCAGTACGACTGCATTTCGACGGAAGGAAATAAGGTAATGGTGTCGATCGGTACAATTTCGACGCGCTTGTATGTCAATGTTCCCAGTTACGTTTGACCTACGACATCGCTGGAATTATCAGCTTCCGAGGAAGAGGCCTATGCGACAGTTGGCCATCTCTGCCGGTATTTCGACCTGCCGGGATCAAACCCAACGTCGGTCGAAAGATGCTGCGAGAAATCCAATCAACGTCAGCTCCTCGCGGAGGCCGGCGTTCCAACACCTGCTTATCGCGTCGCGGAGAATGTGGCGGACGTCAAAAATTGTGCGATGGCTATTGGCCTGCCGGTTGTTATCTATAGGCAATGGCAGCAGCGGTGTTCGATTGTGCCACAGCGTCGACGAGTTGGCCGAACATACGAAGTCTCTTTTGCGCAGCCGGAGAGTGCTGTCAAACGGCGAACATGATGGTCTGATGTTGCGATCAGGCGCAAGCGAGAGTGTGATATTGGTGATTTGTGGTGTCGCTGGAGACAATCGGCGCCGTGCAGCGCTGGTTCGATTCGACTCGCGGGTGATGCGGTGGGTCGGTTAACAGGCGTCAATACTCGCATCGAGCGCCGGTCCGGTGCCGCCACGTCCAAGGGCTAACCCCAGTCACTTGATCGTATCGGCCACGCTTTCATAATGTAAGGCTGGCTACCACCGGAATAACAATTCACCGACAGTCCATCTACCGACTAGGCTGGCTCGACCCGGTTGGAACGTCTCGGCAGCAGAGGCGAGAAACATGGACTGCGTCGATCGGCCATTCTCGTTGGCAGCTTCTCAGGTTAAAAACTCGGGCAAGTTGCCTGCGCATGTGAAGCAAGGTGCTTAGATCAATAGTCATTTTGGCGCTCATGAACCTCGGAACAGCCCGTGACCAGAGCACCCGGCGTGCGATCCTGTTCCGACGCTTCCGCGCGTGCTGAGGATATCGCGCGGCGCCAGACGTTTTACGTGGCGGCGGCGCATAAAACCAGAAAGGTAGGGGAACGCTCCTTCTATGGCCGAAGAGAAGCGTCCCGGCTGCCATTCGGTGGGCTAGGGCTACTGGTGACGCTAGGTCCAAACCTGCGGCAGGAAATCCTTCCTAGTCCATAGCCAATGCGGCCTTGGCCGTGCTTGGCCGTATGGGTACGATTATCTCGCTGTGATGCTCGCGCTCGTAGCGTCGGACCGGTTCGGCCAGGTCAATATCAGTTAGCCGCGATAGTCCGGCACGCTTTGAGAACCCGGCTGACGGTGGTGAGCGAGACGCCGACCTGTGGGCGATGTCCTTGCCGGTCCAACCTTGCCGCCGCACGCCCGACGCGCTCGGCGGTCGACGTAGCGGCGTCCTGTGGCATGTTGGCAGGTTTCGAGGAACGATGTACCATGCCGCCCCGACCTTCGGCCTTAGCGCTCGACCTAGCGCATCACTACCTTGGCCTTCAGGCTACTTCTATCACCGATAGCGCCATTTCCTCTCGGCGGTTCAGCCGCCGGCCTCCACCATCTCGTTCAGCGTGATGTCCTCCCGTTCCTCCATTACGCCGACGAGGAAGGCCTCATGCGCATCGAGACATGAGTCTTGCCGCCGACCTTGTGAGCGCAATTCGTACCCCGATCTTCAACCGCGAACCTTGATGCAGCCTGCCAGGGCACTTTGGCTCCACCCAGGACCGCAAAAACACGGGACCCGAAGATCGCCTCTCAGGGCCCTCCGCATCGCCCAAAATTCGTGAAACCCACTAATTCGCTTGACAATGATTGATCGATCAGCGGACGAACGATCTTTGCACCACTTGGCCGGTGCGGGGAGTTAAGGGGGGGGCGGTGATTGTTCCCGCTCGCCAAGGATTGGAAAGGGCGAGATCGACCAATCGATTAAGTCGACGGCACGTTGAAGTATCGCCTCGGTGTCAGCAAGGCTAAATGCGGCCGCGATGACATGCCCGATACAGTCTCGGTAATCACCCTTCCTGGCGATCGACGACTTGGGTCTCACATGGAATCTGACCTCGGCTACGCCTGGCACAGCAGCCGCCTGATTGTGGCCAGCGATCCAATCCAGGATGCCATCGCGATCAGCCACGAGGAAACGAGCAATCGCAGTCCGCGAATGCCTTCTGCGCAAATTCCATTCCTCGCCGACGACGAGCTTGATGTGCTCCGCAATAAGATCGATACCATAAGCAGCCTGGACCAATTGAGGATCGGGAGCGCCAGCAAGACGCGGATTGACTTCAATAATAAACGGGCCGCGCTTAGTCCAGCGGAGCTCGATGTTCGTTGGGCCCCATCCAAGATCGAGGGCTCGCAAACAGCTCCGCGAGGCGTCGGCAATCCGCTTACGACGGTCATCATCCAGTAGGGCTGGGAAGGCGAATTGACGATAAACGAAGTGAGGCAAAGGGCCATAGCCAGCGGCGACAATTCCGACAGTCGAGTTTCCCATTATCTGGACGGTATACTGAGGGCCATCTACGAACTCTTCGACGAGAATGCTCGGCGAAGAGTACCATATATGCTCGCCTCCCAGCAGATAATTCGTGTGTTCCGTTAACTCATCGAGGTTGCGGCACAATCTGACGCCCATGCTGCCGCTGCCTACGGCTGGCTTAACAATCACCGGAAAGCCAATCTGCAGGGCGGAGTTCTCCACCTCCGTCGGATCCGTAGCGAGCCGGTAGGCAGGTATTGGCACGTCGGCCGCAGCTAGAAGCTGACGTTGAGTAAATTTATCGCAACATCGTTCGATGGATGCGGGGTTCGGCCCCGGTAGGTTGAAATGCCGACAGAGCTTACCAACTGTTGCGTAAACCGACTCGTCGGTGGTTGTAATACCAGCAATATGATCGGTCGCGCATAGCTGTGAACATTCGTGGATTAGCGCATCGAGGTTATCTGTATCGACACAGATTGCCTCAATGCCGTCTGTCGAGATGTATTCATGCCGATCCGGATCCGACGACAAAGTAACTGGGCGAAGGCCAAGGAGCTGGGCTTCTTGGACGTATAGCGGACCATTACTCCTTGTGCCCTCAAGAAGGATAAGAGTTCTTCTTGCCATTGTCCCTCCATTGCGTGCGGTGCCGCGGCCTGCCCTTAATCGGGATCAGCTCTGAGTCTTGCCTGACTTCAATGTCTCGTGGCGAGCGTATTACGACAAGGGGCTTGGTGTTGCGAAGGTTCTGTGAACTTTCGAAAAGAAGAGTTGGATGAACATGCTAGATTTAGTGGGAGTGTGACGGCCGGGTCAGAATGTGACTTCCGTCGGCGGTTTTGCATGCGAGTCTTGAGGGTGCGCATCGGGATCGTTGTCCCAGTTACCACCGCGGACCGTGACCGGCTGTAAGCCATTGTTTCGGATCCCTCAGAGGCACGTCTGGAGCGACAGGATTGTGCTGGCCACAGCAGGTGGGCTCGGCACGATGAGCAAGACGGCGGTCTGGCGTTGGCAGGAAGCGGTCTTGCGACGAAGGCGTCGATGGGCTTCTGCGCGACAAGATCCGGCCCTCGCGTGTCAAGCCCTTCGGCCGGAAGGGGCCGGACGGATCGTCGCCCTGACGCTGGCCGAATCGCGGGGCGAGACGCCGCGCGGATGACGGGAAAAGAAGCGGATGAATTGCTGATGGCGATGGCGCTGCATGCACCGGCCACCACCGTGCCCTCCAGCACGTCGAGAGCTGCAGGAGGGAAGTGGGTCCGTGCCGCTTGTAATTTTGGGTCATGGTGCCGGCGCGGCCTGCTCCGAGGCGGCACCGGGAGCGGACACACGATTTTTCGACCATTTGACCGGCGGTCGGACGAATCCGCACAGCGAAATAGATCATGCGACAGGTTACTTTTTTGCGCGATTTCCAGCGAGAACGCTCGTGCTAGCGTCTCATCGCACCAAGGTTTCACGCAAGGCGAAGGTCAGCGGCGATATGTCAATTAAAGTCATTGAGAACGAATGGATACGGATGCCGGACGGGCGCAAATTGGCGGCCAGGATTTGGCTTCCCGCCTCTGAAGGGCCGGCGCCTGCCATTTTTGAATACCTGCCCTACCGCAAGCGCGATGGGACGGCGGGGCGGGATGAATCGACGCATCGCGTTTTTGCTGAAGCGGGCTATGCGTGCGTACGCGTCGACATTGCCGGAACGGGCGACAGCGAGGGGCAGTTCGACGACGAGTATTCCGAGCAGGAGTTGAGCGACGGCGAGGCGGTTCTGGCCTGGATCGCAGCACAGGAATGGTGCGACGGCAACGTTGGAATGGTAGGCATCTCTTGGGGCGGGTTCAACGGTTTGCAGCTGGCCTATCGCCGTCCACCCGCGCTGAAGGCGGTGATCAGCATGGCCTCGACAGTCGATCGCTACGCCGATGACATCCACTTCATGGGCGGCTGTCTGCTCAGTGAGAATGTTAACTGGGCTACTCAACTATGTGCCTATCTCACCCGTCCTTCGGATCCTCAATTTCGCCAGGACTGGCGTGAGGACTGGATCGCACGGCTAGAAAATGTTCCCTTCTCTGCCGTTGACTGGATGCGTCATCCCACGCGGGATGAATTCTGGAAGCACGGCTCAGTTTGCGAGGATTGGTCGCGCATAGAGACGCCGGTTCTGGCAATCACCGGTTGGGCGGACGCGTATGTCAATGCGCCGCCGGCGTTGGCAGCGAACCTCCGGGTTCCGTGCAAAGTCATGATCGGGCCCTGGGAACACAGCTATCCCCACCTGTCACAACTCGATCCTGCAGATTTCCATTCAGAAGCGCTTCGCTGGTTCGACCGTTGGCTGAAGAGAGAACAGAACGGGGCGGACGATCTGCCCGCGTATCGTGTTTACATGCAGGAGCATTTCAATCCGAGCAAGGAGTACGGCCCGCGGGCTGGACGTTGGGTGGCGGAGCAGAGCTGGCCCTCGCCCCACGTGAATGTCCGTGTTCTTTTCTTGACGTCAGATGGTTTGAAGGACAATGCGACCGGTGGGACGATAGCTGTCTCAAGCCCCGCGCACGTCGGCCAGGCAGGAGGGTACTACTGCCCCGGCATGCGCATCGACAACGAACTGGCCGAGGATCAGGCAGCGGATGATGGCCTGTCGACCTGCTTTGACACTGCACTGCTGACAGAAAGGATGGAACTGCTTGGTCGTCCCAAGGTGAAGTTCGCCTTTTCAGTTGATAAACCTGTGGCTCAGATCGTGGCGCGCCTGTGCGACGTCTCACCCCAGGGCGTGTCTCAGCGGATCACCTATCGGGCGCTGAATCTGACCCATTTTGCCAGCCATGAGAGACCGCAAGCGCTCGTACCGGGGCAGGTCTACGAAGCCGAGATAGAGCTGAACGAGTGCGCCCATCGGCTAAAAGCCGGACATGTCATGCGGCTGGCGCTGTCGACATCTTACTGGCCGATCGTCTGGCCAGCGCCTGAGAATGCCGTGGTCACGCTGCACCTGGAAAATAGCGCGCTGCACCTGCCAATTCGAACAGTTATCGAGGAAATCCCGCCATTGAACCCCGGTCCGCCGCGGGAGTATCCCAAGCTACAAGCCCAGCAGCTGCGTCCGGCCAATAGCACCTCAAAGCCGCATGCGTTGGAGGATGGCGCGATAGTGCTGGATACGTTCGACGACTTCGGCCAGAAGGTCAATCCGCATCACGGAATGGCCGTAGGCAGCGATGTTCGGATGCACTACGCCATCCATCCGGACGATCCAGCAACGGCTCGCTTCGAAAGCCAATGGAATTTCACCTTCAAACGCGACCGGTGGCAGGTTGCAATCCAAACCAAACACAGCATGAGCTGCGACCGTCAACACTTTTACCTACACCGCCAGGTGCGCGCCACCGAAGGCCCGGAGGAAATCGAGGTGTTCGCAAGAGAATGGTCCGAAACCATTCCGCGCGGGCTGCTTTAAATCTGTCGGGGGGAGTACATGATGAATTTTCGCGCGAATCAAGGCTCTCTCGGATATCTGAAACTTGGCCCAAGCTGCCAGAGCGTTGCATCGGCGCTTCTTAGTGTGCCGTGGCCGGCGGAATGCGCACTAGGGTAACCCGACTGCGAGCGCGACATAGATCCGAAGCAGCACAACGCTGTCATAGGCCCTAGCCTTCACAAGCAGGTCAATGGGGGCGGACCGAGGCCTTGCCCAATTTCATCCAAACATCGGTTTGCGCTAAATGATTTGCTCCAGGCGTGGCGTCTAGGTGTTGTGCAGGCGAGGACAGCGGCTGAGGGACGGGCAGGAGGAGAATTATGAGAGCAGTCTACGTGGTAGACATCTACGATACCAAGAGCAGCGAACTGCGCTAGCTCCGAGACCTTACCCGTGGTGCAGGCTGTAACGTCGTCCAGGTCGACGTTTCGTTATCGGAGTTTCACAGCGACCCCTCAGATTTCGACGTCCTACCGTCAGAAGTGGCGAGCTTCCATCCAAACTCGCCGAAGGCCGAGGAACTCAAGGACCGGGGCAAGGCAGTCGCCGCGATGTCGCAGGCGCTGGTGCAGTTCATTCGATCACGCGCGGACGTCGACGGCATCATCGGCGCCGGCGGATCAGGTGGAACCGCTCTGATCGCCTGCTATGCGTGCACTCCCGAGCGGCGTCCCCGAAGGTGCTCGTTTCGACTGTCGCCTCCGGCAATGTCACCCTTACGTGGGGCCAACCGACGTCAGCATGATGTATTCCGTGACGGACGTGCCGGGACTAAACCGCATCTCGCGTGTGGTCCTCGCCAACGCTGCCCATTCCATTGCCGGGATGGTACTTAACAAAGTCGGCACCGCGGCTGACCAAAGGCAGGCAATCGGCCTAACAATGTTTGGTGTCACGACGCCCAGTGTCCAGGCGGTAACCCGGGCGTTGGAGCCGAACTTCGAGCAGTCCTTGAGAAGCTCGCCGACTCTGGCCTGCTGTCGGCGGGATTGATGTGTCTACCACCGAAGCGTGCGACTATCTGGTTGGAGGCGTTTTCCCCTGTACGCCCGATCGCTTCGGGGCCTTCGCCCGGGCTGCCTAATTTGGGCTCCTGCGGCGCGCTCGACATGGTCAACTTTGGTGCCATAGATGCGGTCCCGAGTCATTTTCGCTCTTTCCGGTACATGTCCATAATCCGCAGGTTACCCTTAAGACCGTATGTCCGCTTCTGCCGGTGAGGTGGCTCGCCCTACACTGCGCGTCCGAGGGTTGCTCGGGCGGGCCAAGCCGATCCTCATCACAGGAGGACGAGCCACCTCACCGGCAGAAGCGGACATACGGTATTACAGTTACCCTGATGCGGGCCTCTGTGAGGTGCCGGTTCGCCTCATCCCGGAACAAGGTGTCTCTGCGATCGATGCGCCCGGTCAGCCCTTCCACGATCCTGAAGCCGATGCTGCCCTGTTCGCACCTCTTGAACGCACGATCCGTCACATCGACAGGCGAAAACTGAGCCGCTGTCCCCTCCACATTACGGTCCGCATTTTGCAGAACTCATTGTCACAAACTTTGGAGAGGTCCTTCGTTAGCACTGATACCTGCATCAAACGTCCGACCCGTTCGGAGCTTATCGCAGCCGCAGGCCGAGGATACCAGACGTTGGCGATTCAATCCACTAGGGTGGCCGTTTCTGCTGAAGGACCCGTCGTGTTCATCCGTATTCCTGCAAGCGTGGTCAATTACTAGTTCAGCCAGTAGAGCGTGAATTGCGTGCCTCGTCCCTAAGTTGCCGTCCTGCGGGCATGGGCCCGCGGCTCGCCACTCCCAAGCAGTTTCCCCGCAGAGCTGCCATGCGCGGGAGGGTCGCCTGCCTTTGCGGCTCTCCGGCGATCTCACATAAACAGTCTCAAGGGCGGAGTTCGACATTTTGTCGTTTTGTCGAAGCCACGACACAGGTTCGCTCAGCCAATTTCATTGCCTCAGACCGAGAACAGCCACAACGATGCTTTTTTCCGCCTTCGGGCACATTGGCACGAGTTTTGAAGCCCTGATTGCGAGACGGCAGCAGGTGCCGACCGGGCCCAGCCGTTGACCATCTGCCCAATAGGAAGGAAATGTCATGAACACCCGCGATCAGCAGACGGCACAGGAGCGAGCCGCACGAGAGCGCATCAAGGATTCCCACGCCCTCGACGGGGACGTCGGTCGCTTGGCCCATTTCTATCGCGGATGGGCCAGTTCCTACGAGTTGGATGTCTGCCGCGACGAGTACTGCGGGCCGATGATCGTGGCGGAACTGGCGGGTGTCGTGCAGACGGCCTTTTTGGCCAGGCAGCGAAATGGCATCGCAATCCTGGACGCCGGCTGCGGAACAGGTCTCGTCGGCGTGGAACTGGAACGCTTGGGCTTCCGGGTGATCGACGGGATCGACCTCTCCGAGGAGATGGCTGAAAAGGCCCGCCAAACCCGCGCCTACCGCCATGTCCAAGGCGATGTCGACCTTAACGGGCCGCTCTCCGATTACTCCAGCGCGAGCTACGACATCACGGTCTGCTGCGGCGTCTTCACGCTCGGGCATGTCCGACCGGCGGGGCTGCGCGAACTGGCCCGCCTCACGCGCCCAAACGGGTTCATCATCGCAAGCACCCGCAAGAGCTACGCGGAGACCACATCCTTTAATGACGAGGTGGGGCGTCTGCAGGATGCGGGCGTCCTTGTGCCGGCACACCGTCTAAATGACGGCAGATATACCGCCGAGGAGGACGCGCATTACTGGGTCTTCCAGGTGCTCGAGAAGGCCAGCCTGTCAGAGGAACAGGGGCCATGACTACGCTATCGAATCTCGCTGACGAAGCTGGCAAGCGATGCAAGGCGACAACGAAGAGCGCGAGAGCCTCCGCATGCTGCCAGGAGTCGGGTTCATCCGCTTTGTTGAGCACGGCAACCCGAAAGAATTCTCGGCACGGCCTTTCAGGCTTCCCGACGGTTCGTCACGCTGCCAGCTAAATAAGAAATGCCCCGAAGTTGCGACTCCCATTGTCAAACAAAGGTGTAATCATGTCTAAGGATCTAGTGGTCAGACTGGATGACAAGCTGCGCGCGAAACGCGAAAACTTTGACAAGATCCCCCTGGTTGATATAGCGCCGCTTCTCGATGGCAGCAACAAACAGAGGGTGGCCAAGGAGATACATTGGGCCTTGTCAAACGCCGGGTTCATGTATGTGAAGAACCACGGTATTCCTCAGGATCTCGTGGATTCGGTATTCGATGTGAGCCGTCGGTTCTTTGATCTCCCCATGTCGCAGAAGATGACATTGCACATTAGCAAATCCGATGTGGCCCTCCGCGGATACATTGAGCCGTTCGGGGAGAACACCGATCCGGGCAAAACGAAAGACCTGAAGGAGTGCTTTGACTTCGGACCTGAACGTTCGACCCTGGAGGGTCCGTTCTTTGGCCCCAACCAATGGCCCTCAAGTCTGCCCGAGTTTCGGGACCTGACATACGGATACCATCAGAAGATGTTGGATCTCGCGAGAAAACTCTTGAAGGGCATTGCGCTCAGTCTGGACCTGTCGGAAAGCTATTTCGAAACCCTCATGCGGAACCCGATCAGCATTCAGCGCCTGCTCCATTACCCGCCGCAGAGTGGCTATATTAGCGAAGAGGTCATCGGTATTGGTGCCCACACCGATTACGGCAACCTGACCATCTTGGCGCAGGACGACGTGGGTGGTCTTCAGGTCATGAACCGAGATGGCGATTGGATCGAGGGCATTCCGATCCACGGCACATTCGTAATCAATATTGGCGATCTGATTCAGCGGCTCACGAACGATCTCTACCTGGCCAACATGCACCGCGTGATAAATAGCTCGGGCCGCGAGCGATACTCGATCCCCTTCTTTGTCGACGCTGATTTCAATGCGGTGATCGAACCATTGCCCTCATGTGTCACGGACAGCAACCCACTTCACTACAACCCGGTGGCTTGCGGCGAGCACAAATTCGGGCGTTTCGCTGCAAGTTATACTCACTTGGGCAAAGCATGATGAGAGCGGACTGGTACATACTCGATGAAACTGCCTGGCGCGGTTCGTTCTGTAGCAGGCCCGCAACGCCGCTTCATCACCGAGCCTCGAGCGGGATCGAGCCCTGCAGAAAAATTCTAGATAAGATTATCGGATTCGTTGCTAAGCCGCGTTTCTGCGATGGCAAGTTACTGGAGAGGAGTAGGTTAGGCGCTGGTAAAAGTATACGCCCTGTGGCCGCGGGGGGTGCCGCAAGGACGGGCGCCAAAGAATGTAGGGGCGTGGTACATGGCTAGAAGGGCTCTGATTTTACTTGAAGGGGCAAGTAATAGTCTCCTATACATCAAAGCGGCACGGCGTCTTAATCTTTACCCAATTACACTGTCGGCCGATCCAGTTCTACACGACTATCTCGCGGCAGCAGGAATTGAGGCGATCCGGCTCGACAGAGGCGATACCGATGCGCTGATCCGAGAATGTTCCCGGCTACGTGCGATTTATGACATAGCTGGTATTACGAGCCCCCAGGAGATGGTTTATGCGGCGGTTGGCAGGCTCTGCCAGCACTTCGATCTACCGGGGCCGAACCCCGCGGCGATTGAACGGTGCTGCGACAAATCCGTTCAACGCCAGCACCTCGCGGACGCTGGCGTTCCAGTGCCTGCCTATCGTGTAGCAGCGAATGTGACGGACGTAGAAAACTCCGCGGCGGAAATTGGCCTGCCGGTGATTGTAAAGCCAGCGGTGGGTATGGGCAGCAGCGGTGTCCGATTGTGCCGCAATGTCGATGAGTTGGCCGAGCATACGAATCATCTGTTGGGGGGCAAGTATATATGGCGGTCTTCCCCGAGGGTACTGGTCGAGGAATTCGCAAACGGCCCCCACTACAGCATCGACATAATGGGAGGCGAGGTCATTGGTATTGCCGCCGCCGACTTCGGTCCCCCGCCGCATTTCGTCTGTCGGGAGTACATCCAACCAGCTCGGCTCACCGATGACGAGCATAGGCGTATTGCCGATGTTTCGCTGAGCTGTTTGCGAGCTCTCGGCCTCGGCTGGGGGCCAAGCAACATCGATCTGCGATGGACCAACCTTGGTCCAACCGTCATTGAGGTCAATCCGCGTCTTGCTGGGTCGCCCACCCCTCAACTCATTCAGGCAGCTTATGGTGTCGATCTCGTCGCTGAGCACATCAAGCTTGTCATCGGGGAGGACTGCAATTTGCGCAGAAGGCATTCGCATATCTCAGCCGCCCGGATTCTTGTTCCTGATCGCGACGGCATCCTCGATTGGATCGACCACAGTCGAGCGGCTGCCCTATCAGGAGTCGCCGAGGTCAAGCTTCATCTGCCACCTAAGACGCCGCTCGTTAGGAAGGGCGACGAGCGAGATAAGATCGGGCATGTCATTGCCGCTTCGCCCACCCGTGCTCGGACCACAGCGATACTTCAGCGCGCCGTCGATTTAATCGACTGGTCGATAAAACCGCTTCAGACCCTTGACGAATAGAAAAGATGTACGCTCCTAACCACGGAGCACCAGCAAAGGTGGCGCTAGCCTCGCCAGGGAGATCGGGTCATCCTCTGTGGTGATAATGAAACGCCACCTTATCTTGTAGCCTCCGCATCGGTCGTCGGATCTTTTATGGTTGACTACGAAAGCTTGCTGACGCGGGGCCGCCAACGCGCGCGGCCATAGAACTTGAGCTCGTAGCAGATTGTTAACATCGACCCCACGATCTTCGCTGATCACGTCGACCTGGTCTTGGACCCGATCTGCTGGGGCCAGATGGCCGAACTTCTGCGCCGCGAGCCAGCGAGCAGGCGATGGCAGAAGTACGAAGAAGCTGCTGGCATTTTTGCGCAGATCCTCGCTCGGTGCAGTCCGAACCCGCACCCGATCAAGCACTGCCGGCTTCATGGAACAGGCCATACTGCCCCTTCTCCAGCTTGCTCACAAAGCGCGCCAGGCCGCCAGCGTAGCCTCGATCTCGCCGACATTCCGAACCTCTTCTTGCTTGGGGCTCGCCTCGGCACTCCCGGGCAACCCCCGCATGCTATACAGCCGCTACACTGGCGGGGTCCTACAAACACATCACGCTCATATCGTTTGGCTGGATCAGGCCGGCCGAAGCCGCCTATTTGTGCGGGGTTTGTCTGGGAAACGACGGCGTCCCCAACCAAAGAGCACTCATATTGTTGCAAGCCGGACAAAATTTTGCCGGTAGAGGACAGGCGGGACAGCCAGAAATCGGGCGCGCAAAGACGACGCATGGGAATAAAATGGCTTTTCGATTTGGTATGGCGCTTGCGGTTTGAAGGTGACCATTCAGCACCGACGGAGCCCGATCGATGTCCGTATCGAAGTTTTTGCTTGAGAGCCCCACCGAAACGACATTCTTCGGACATTTCTTCGCGACTGTAAAATCCGGTGGCTGCGCATCCTCCGGCGGCTCGCGGGCAACGCGCCAAACATCATTCATTCCGCTACGCTCTCTCGTCGCTGGCCTGCGCGGTGTCCCTTCGAACTCTGGGCGTCGCGCATCGAGCACCGAGGCAGCCATTAGTGCCGTTTCGACACACATGCCTAGCTGTCTACGAGAGCGGACCTGCTCCGCCCTTCTGAGGTAACTTTCAATGATGAGCTTGGGTGTCCATTCTGAGGTCGCACCGCTGCGAGAAGTGCTGGTGCACCGGCCAGGCCTTGGCCTCGACCGCATCACCCCGCAGAACTGCAAGAGCCTCCTTTTTGACGATGTGCCTTGGGTGAAACGCGCCAGAGAAGAGCATGACATCTTCATAGAGGCCTTGCGCGATCTTGGCGTGTTAGTTCACTCATTCGACGAACTGCTTTCGGAAACTGTGGCTTCACAGGAAGCGCGCCGCTGGCTGCTCGACCGCCGTCTTGATGCCTCCTCGTTGGGCCAAGATATGGCCGATGAGTTGCGCGGTTGGCTTGAAGAGATGCGGCCTGATCAGCTCGCCACCTCTCTGGTTCGTGGAATTCTCGCTGCGGAAATCCCGTTCCTGCCACGCGGGCTGCGAGCGCAAACAGTGATGCCGGAGGATTTCGTCCTGCCGCCATTGCCGAACCAGCTTTTCACACGTGACAGCTCCTGTTGGATTTATGGCGACGTCTCGGTCAACACTATGTTTTCGCCCGCGCGACAGCCTGAAGCTGCGAATGTCGAGGCCGTCTACCGCTTCCATCCGCGGTTTCGCGACGCCGGCTTTGCGTACCTGTCGCCCGACGGGACAGGTCTAATCCCCAGCCTAGAAGGTGGTGATGTGATGCCGATTGGCGGCGGCGTCGTGCTGATTGGGATGGGCGAACGAACCACGCCCCAAGCGGTCGAGGGGCTTACGCGCCGCTTGTTCAGGGCAGAAAAAGTGACGCACGTTATCGCAGCACTGATGCCGCGGAATCGCAGCTTTATGCATCTCGACACAGTCTTCACGTTCTGCGACCGCGACCTAGTGACGACATACCCTCAGGTTGTTGAGGAATTGCAGACTTTTTCCCTGAGACCGAGCAATCCC
The DNA here is from genome assembly GCF_055811575.1 of Mesorhizobium sp. WSM4815. Classification (NCBI taxonomy): domain Bacteria; kingdom Pseudomonadati; phylum Pseudomonadota; class Alphaproteobacteria; order Hyphomicrobiales; family Phyllobacteriaceae; genus Mesorhizobium; species Mesorhizobium sp. WSM4815. The sequence goes on from NZ_JBVVQS010000070.1 coordinate 23,426, forward strand.
GAGGGGGCGCTCCACGTCACAAAGGAGGCAAGACCCTTCTTGTCTGTAGTGGCCGAGGCGCTTGGGCTGAAGGCTCTCCGTAATGTCGCGACTGGCGGCGATAGTTTCGCCGCGGAGCGGGAGCAGTGGAATGGCGCCAATAATGTGCTCGCCGTCGAGCCGGGTGTTGTGATTGCCTACGACCGTAACGCATACACGAATACGTTGCTGAAGAGCGCCGGTGTAGAGGTAATCACTATCGGCGGTTCAGAACTCAGTCGCGGCCGCGGCGGCGGACATTGCATGACTTGTCCACTGGTGCGCCAGCATATCTAACCAACAACAGAACCGGATTTTCCGGCAATGCGGTTTTTAACTGAAATCTTCACCCATATTCCAATCACACGGGAATCCGCGTATGAGCATCTCTCGATATTGGCGGTGATGTTGCGTCCACGGCGAAGCACAGCCGGTGCACATGACGCGATCGGTGGGATTGCCCTAATGCACCGATTTGCCGGCGTTGGTTTTAATGCGCCGATACGCTCAGGATCGAGGGGGGATCCGGCAACCGAACTGGAGCGCGTCACTGCGACACCAGGTACGAGATCGCTCTGTTGCAACCCGGATTTTGTTCACCGCCTCGGGGATGACCTGAGAGGTCTCCTCGACATCCGCGCTCACCAATCCGATCGGAGTCTTCCTCATGGCACCACGTTCAGAATTCTCCGTTCAGGCTCCTTCCGCCGTGGTTATGGTCCGTCCGCATCATTTCATGGTCAATGCCGAGACTGCGGCTGACAATCGATTTCAGGTAGCGGAACATAATGTGAATGATCTGTCGCCGCTCGCGTACGAGGAGATCACCCGCGCTGCTGCTATGCTTCAAGAAGAGGGTGTCGCTGTACATCTATTCGAGGACGAGGCCAGCGACACTCCGGATTCAGTATTTCCGAACAACTGGTTTTCAACCCACCCGGGCGGCTATGTAGCGGTGTATCCGATGAAGGCTCTGAGCCGCCGACGAGAGCGCCGGAGCGACGTTATCCAGATGCTGAAGAGGTGCTATAGAGTGCAGGCGGTAATCGACTATTCTGGCCTTGAACCGGACGGGCTCTTCTTGGAAGGCACGGGTGCGATGGTGCTAGATCATATCCACCGCGTCGTTTATGCGGTAAGATCCGAGCGGACGAATCCGATCGTGCTGGAGAGGTTCTGCAACCAATTCAGCTTTGAGCCCATGCTCTTTTCGGCGAAAGACCCCAGTGGGGCAGACATTTATCATACGAATGTACTGATGTGCGTCGCGACCGATTTCGCCATGATCGGGCTCGACATGATCACTGACCCAGTGACACAGCACGAGATCGTCCATCGTTTTGAACAGGCCGGGCGCCGGGTGATCGGCCTTACAAACCGCCAGATCCAGAGTTTCGCAGGCAACGCGATTGAGCTCCAGGGCAGAAACGGGCGCATCCTAGCCCTGTCGACCACCGCATTCTTGACATTAACGCCGGAACAGATTGACGTCATCAGTGAGAGCGCGAAACTGTTACCGTTGGCAATTCCAACCGTCGAGCGGGCGGGCGGTTCTGTACGATGCACGATTGCGGGCATTCATCTCACGCGACGCGACTAGACGTGTTGGCCCTGGTCTGAGTGGTGCCCTGCCCTTAGTCTTTGCGGCTGTAAGCAAACGGGTTGCTCGGAGTGCCGAGCCGAGCCCCAAGGCAAAGGGAGGATTGGCCGCGACGGAAGGCAACATTTTCTAACTTCGGTGTCGATGCGTCCAAAGCCAAGCATGCTCCTGCGATTGTCGAAGAAGGACGGGATGGAGAGATCCGGTATTTCGGTGAGATGGAGCCGCCGACGGCCGCCGTGGGGCGCTTCGTCCGCAAGCCGGCGAGCGAGGATCTGCGCAAGAAGCGCTAAGAGGGACAAGCATTCGTGAAACCCTTCTTGGAGCCGTTTAGTCTAGTCGGTTCTCGGCACCTGCATTGGATCTGAGCCACCGTCGCGCCAATTCTGCCCAGTATGTCGATCCAATTCCGAGTATGTTATCGTTGAAGTCAAAACTGGCATTGTGGACTACGCAGGGGCCAGGCCCAGCTCCGGACCCACGGTGCTCTCCGTTGCCGTTGCCCAAATATGCGTAGGCTCCGGGCCGAGCTTGCAGCATAAATGCAAAGTCCTCAACCCCTAGGTCTGGTTCAACGTCTTCATTCACATTGGGATCGCCAACGATCGATCTCATAACGTTCGCCGCGAAACGCACCTCATCCGGCGTGTTGACGGTCGGTGGGCACTCAATATCGAAGTGGAGTTCGGTGGCGCAGTCTTGCGCAGCTGCAATACTATCTACGACGGTACGCAGTCGAGCTCCGATCATCTCCAGCGTGGCGACCGTCATCGCTCGCACCGTACCTCCGAGTGTTGCAACAGCGGGAACAACATTGTTCGCAATGCCTCCCGCCTGAAACTGCGTCAGGGATATTATTGCCGGGTCGAGTGGAGGTTTATTTCGTGTTATTATTCCTTGAAGTGCGTTGTAGACTTGCACTGCCGTGAATATCGGATCCTTGCACTCATGCGGATAGCAGGCGTGACCATCGACGCCTTTCACGACAATGCGTAAATCGCAACTTGCCCCTAAAATCGACCCGGGCCTGATACCAAAACTACCTGCCGGCATCCCCGGAAAATTGTGGAGACCGAAGACCGCATCTACTGGAAAGAAGTCGAAGAGTCCTTGATCCACCATCAGTTTAGCGCCATTGCCAGCTTCCTCTGCGGGAGAAAATATAAACACAATTGTCCCATTGAAATCTCTTGTCTGCGAGAGATAGCGCGCCGCGCCCAGTAGCATAGCCATGTGGCCGTCGTGGCCGCATGCATGCATCTTGCCGGGGCTCTGAGAGCGGTGAGAGAACGTGTTCAGTTCCTCAATCGGCAACGCGTCCATATCGGCACGCAATCCGATTGAGCGCCCTCCGTTACCCGCTCGCAGCACTCCGACTACGCCGGTGCGCCCAAGCCCTCGGTGAATCTCGATTCCCCAGCCCGCCAGCGTTTTGGCGATCAAATCACCTGTTTCCGCTTCTTCAAAACCAAGTTCTGGATGGGCATGCATCCAGTGGCGAATCGCCCGGATTTCGTTTTGCGCAGCTGCTATTTCGGGTATTATTTTCATCCTTAGGACTTCCTGCTCAACAAGCTTTGCTCGTTTACGATTGCGTCAACGTTTGGTCGGAAGCGCGACGTCTGATGCCGCCGGCCGGTGACATTTTGGCGCCGTGATCGAGAACTTTCCATGAGTTTACCAGGTTGCCATCCGAGCCTCTCTACTGCTGAGATTTCATATTGCCCGGTGGCAAGTCTGTCCAAGAAACACGTGCTCCCCTGACTCATCTCGGTTGGCATCCTCATCATGGCGGCCGCGCAAAGCTCTGGGTCCATCTGCAGCTTGAGAGATGACTCATAGGAAACGCTTGACGTGGAGTTTGGCGCGCCAACGGACGCTTCTCCTGGTGCCTTCTTGGCCGTTCATCTCGTTCATTTGGATTAGACAAGATCGCGCGGAATGTCCTTCGACCACGATCTGCAGAAAATGCGCTCACGTTTTGCGTACGCGTCCAAGTCAACCTGTAGGTGAAAGGTCGATTTGCTAGCTGTCATAACTGTCCGCGCCGCGACCGCTGTCTGCCATTCGCCGCGCCCCAACTCAAACCGGTAGTAAACTTCAGTTCGGGCTGTCGTCGGATCGTTTTCGGCGACCGTATAGGTTATATGCTTTTTCAGGCCAACGATCGTACCGATGCCATCAAGGCGTATCGAGCCAATGTCGCGCTTCAACGTGACAGTGACCTGCTTTACCACCGGGTCAATCTGGACGAACCGTTCAACTTTGCCCGGCTCCAGCACCGTGCTCGGCATGGGCGAAGAAATTTCCACCGGCGCGAAAGGTTGCAGGTGCTCATCGCCGGGTTGAGGCATCCGGATCGGCAGATGCAGAGCGCTTGCTTCGGCCTTTATGGTCAATGTAGCGCGCGCCGGTGCCGGAAACGCGATTGGCCAATAAGCAGTGGAGACAGACAGTCGGATCCGATGCCCCCGCGGAAAAGTGTACCCGATGCCGTTCATCGCAATTCGGACAATGTACAACTTTCCAGCGTCCATAGGCTGGGGATCGTGGTGACCGTTGCGGTGAGATAGATTAAGCAATCCGTAAGTCACACGTGTGACTTCGCCTGACGGGCTCACATCACAAAGACGCACAGCTAGCACGCCAGTCGATCTATCGGAGGTGAGCGCCAGCTCAACTAGAGGCGCGCCAAAGATCGGCAAAGCCTCGTCCAGAATCTCGCCGTCGAATTTCAAGGAACCACCGTCATCCCACCGTTGATCGAGCGGCATGTCCGGGCTTGGTGAACCAGGTCCCCCAAGTGAATAGGGGCACCATTCTCCGCCTGCTATCCCGACCATCTCGGGGGAGCTAATCTCAAGACTAGCTTCCGACAGCTCGTGTTCCGACAGCGTGCCGGATCCAAGCCTTAAGATCCGAGAGGTTACATGCGGAGACGGCCAGCTTGGGTCTGCGATCCAGTGCCCCGGCCGCTCGTCATAATGTGCCCTCGGCTCTACCCAGTCCAGCATCCAGCTGCGGAGCATCGGTTCCTGCATTATACCGGTGTCCCTACCTTTTAACCAATGATCCCACCAGCGAACGCATTCCTGAAGAAATCCGATCGCGGGACCAGGAACGCCCACATGAGGATATTTGTGCCCCCAAGGTCCGATCAGCCCCCGGCGTGGTGCTTTCAGGTTTGAAAGTAGCCGCAACACGGTATTGGGATACCCATCCGCCCATCCACCGACAGTGAAAACAGCACAATCAATCGCATCGTAATTTTCGCAGACTGAGCCATGCTTCCAGTATTCATCTCGGCGCTGATGAGAAAGCCAATCAATTAGTGTAGGCCGAGCGTTATCCAGTCGTGCCATCCACATATCGCGCCAACGATCGTCTCCGACGATGTCAGGATCTGGCGACTGAGCCATTTGCGCGAAGCAATGCGTCCCCCAAACCAATGTATCATTCAGGACGCAGCCGCCCTTGTAGTGCGCGTCGTCGGCGTAGCGGTCGTCAGTCGAGCAGTGCGTAATGATGGCCATTAAGCCCTTTGGCCGCCGCGCAGCAACCTGCAACGCGCTGATTCCACCCCAAGAGATGCCGATCATTCCCACATTGCCACTGCACCAGGCCTGTCGGGTAATCCATTCGATGGCCTCTACAGCATCGTCCTGCTCCTGTTTGACGTATTCATCTTCGAACAAACCATCGGAATCGCCTGTGCCACGGATATCCAGACGGATGCACGCGTAACCACGCGACGCGAAATAGGGAAACATCTGTGCGTCTCCCAGTGCCGTCCCATCGCGCTTTCGATAGGGGATGTAGCAGAGGATTGCTGGAACTGGATTGGAAGCCACGTTTTCCGGCAACCAGATTTTCGCAGCTAAGCGTGTTCCGTCCGCGAGCGGAATCCAGAGATTTTCAAGCAGTTTAATTGGTGTTGGGTCAGCCGCAAAATACACCAAGGGGTACCCCTGTTGCTAAATTTTTATCGCCATCGACGAACCGTTTCTGCTTCGAAAGAGGAGTATGGCACGCTCTCTCGCGAATACCGGTGGCATGAGCCCGCTATGTCGGGATACCATGGGCTATCCTTCCTATCGGCCGAAAAAAAATAGCCCCGCAGTTGAGATTATTTCGACTGCTAAGCAGGCAGGCGCTTGCTATGGATCACTAAACCACACGAAAGCAGCCAGCTCCGAGTTGCTCATTATGAAGGGGAACAACCATGAATGATCATAATCGTAGCATAAGCCGTAGGGCTTTCCTCAAAACCAGCTCCGTGGTTGCGGGGGGCATCGCCGCTGCTGGGATGCCGCTCTCAAGCGCGATTTGGGCTGCGGAGGGAAAGGTCCTCACTGCTGCTTCAAGCGGTAATATTTCGAAGCTTGACCCCGGGTTCTATTCCGCAGTCTCCGAAGTGGACGTGATGAACTGTATCTATTCCAAACTCACGCGATTCAAGCCGGGCTCCGAATGGGGCTGGGAGTTAGAGGCGGCCGAGAAAATGGAGCAGGTCGACGCCACCCACATCCGCTTTCGTTTAAAGAAAGGCATCAAGTTTACCGGCGACTACGGCGAGCTGACCGCCAAGGACGTCAAATTCTCCTTCGAGCGCGTCTTCAGGCACAAATCGCCCGACACCGTGGATTGGGGTACGTTCGACCATGTCGATGTGGAGGATGACTACACGGGAGTGATCGTATTCAAAGCACCGTTCGTGCCGGTTTGGAACATCGCGTTCCCTTACGGAGTTGGCCATATCGTTTCCGAGGAAGCGGTGATGAAGGCAACCAAGGACGGCGGTGATTTCGGCGCAAATCCGCCGGCTTTCTCCGGCCCCTATGTGCTCGCCGATTGGAAGCCAAACCAGCATCTGATCTTGACGCGTAATCCGGACTGGTCGGGTCCGAAGCCAGGATTTGACGAAATTCGTCTCGCGCTGATCAGCGATAGCAAGGCGGCGGAGCGTGCTTACCAGGCGGGCGACATTGATATGACTGGCATCAGTCTGGATTCGCTGGGGAACTTTAAGAGCAATCCGCCCGCCGACAGTAAGATCGAGGAAAAGCGCTCGCTCCGCTACGTCTGGATCGGCATGAACATGGATCACCCCAACCTGAAGGACATCAACGTCCGGAAGGCGATCCAATGGGCAATCAACGTGCCACAGATTTTGGAAGTTGCCTATTCTGGCCAGGCAGAGGTATCTACAGGCCCCATCGCTCCGGGTATCATTGGGCACCGCAAAAAGGCGCTTGTACCGCCAGAAGGCGATCTGGTCAAGGCCAGGGAATTCCTGGAGAAGGCCGGTGTAAGCGATCTGGCCATGACGATCGATTGCGTCAATGACAGCACCTACATGGCGATAGCCCAGACGGTGCAGGCGCAATTATCTCAGATCGGCATCGGGGTTCAGGTCAATGCCCAGAATTCTGGCTCCTTTTGGACAACCGGCATGGAGTCGGAAGGTGAGCGTTGGAAAAATTTGCAGCTCATCATCAATGACTTCTCAAGTCTCCCGGACCCTCATTACGCGACGGCGTGGTTCGTGCAGGATCAGGTGGGTATCTGGAACTGGGAGCGCTTCCGCAGCCAGCGGTTTGACGATCTGTTCGCCGAGGCGTCCACAATAGAAGACTCAGATGCACGGGCGAAGCTCTACCAGCAAATGGAGGATCTCATGGAGCACTCCGGCGCCTACCGATTCCTGACTCATGGGGCTAGCCCAGTCTTGTATCGCGCCACAAAAATGCGGCCCGCAACGCGCCCCGACGGATATCCGTTGTATATCGACTTCGAGCCAGCTTAGAGTGTGGTAAGGTGTGGCTTTATCTGCTTAAGCGGATCGCCCTCGCGATTTCAATCGTTGTGGTCGCGGTGACACTTCTGTTCCTGATGATCCGTGCCGTGCCGGGCGATCCTGCCGCGGTTCTGCTCGGACCGCGGGCTACTCCCGAAATGAGGGCGCAACTCCACGAGGAGATGGGGCTGGACAAGCCGTTCATCGTGCAGATCGCAACTTTCTTCGGCGGGCTGCTCCATGGCGATCTCGGCTTCGACGTATTCAGCCGCAAACCTGTTGCCGACATTGTCTTCGAGCAATTGCCGTATACGGTCCAACTGATATTCGTGTCGATCTTCTGGGCGGTCGTGATAGCCGTGCCGCTCGGCTGCTACTCGGCGATGCGGCGCAACTCCTGGGTCGACAAGGTGGCCGGCGTCGTCACCGTCGCCGCGATAGCAATTCCTTCCTTCGTTATGGCGGTCTACGCGCTGCTGATTTTTGCGGTAAATCTGCGCTGGTTGCCAGCGATTGGAGCCGGAAATGGCTTCTGGGGTGGACTTAGCCATCTCATCCTCCCAGGTTTTGCCATAGGGATTGGCTGGGTTGGCTATATTTCTCGTCTAGTAAGGGCAGCCATGCTTGAGATCTCGGGAGAAAACCACGTGCGTATGGCCCGGTCCTTCGGGATCTCCGAATGGCGTATCGTTACGCGATATGCGCTGCCGCTCGCGATCCCACCGACGGTGACCATATTGGGGGTGGGCATCGGGTGGCTTCTTTCGTCCGCGGTATTTATCGAAGTCGTCTTCGCAAGGCCTGGCATCGGCGCGTTGATCGTAAACGCGGTCAATACGCGCAACTATCCGATAGTGATGGGCATCGTGCTCGTCACCACGGTCCTGATCGTGGCGGCCACGACGATCTCGGATCTAATCAATGCATTCCTTGATCCGCGAACCCGGGAAAAGCTCTGACATGATAAGCGTTGAAGCTATGGCTCCTCGAGCCAGCGATGCCATCGACAGAGGCGCCCTTCGTACCTTCCTGCGGCAATTTCGCAGAAACCGTCTGGGCGTGCTCGGAGCAGTGCTCGTCATCCTCATAGCAGGAACCGCAATCTTCGCTCCGCTGATTATCACGCATGATCCGACCCGGATTATGGTCGGGCCGCGTCTGGCGGATCCTTCACTGGATTTTCTGCTGGGCACGGACCAACTGGGCCGGGACACATTCTCGCGCATCATCATGGGCGGCCGCATCCCGCTCCTTGTCGCTTTCGCCTCCCTCGGCAGTGCGCTGGCGGTCGGCGTCGTGCTTGGTCTGATTGCAGGGTTCGGTCCTCGCTGGCTCGACAATTTGCTCTTGCTTTTCTTCGATACCATCCGCTCGTTTCCCGGGATCATTTTCGCACTGGCCATCATCGCGCTTTTGGGACCAAGTCTGGGTAGTGTTATTTTTGTCATCGCAATATCATCGGTACCGATCTATGCGCGCGTCGTGCGTACCCAGGCCGAGGCGCTGTGTAGCAGTGAGTACATAGCCGCAGAGCGCAGCATGGGTGCAGGCACGACGCGTATCCTTGGCGTGCATGTTCTGCCCAATGTGATAGGCCCCCTTCTTATCCTCGTGAGCATGGACGTGCCGGCGGTCATCGCTTGGGAAGCAGGTCTCAGCTTCCTCGGAATGGGCGTGCGGCCTCCGACGCCTGACTGGGGAGCGATCCTCAACGATGGCTATAGCTACATCAACCAGACCCCATGGCTTGTCATCGCGGGCGGCATTCCCATCGTCCTCGCAACGCTAGGCTTCACATTTCTCGGTGAGGCGCTGCGCGACATATTCGATCCCAAATTGCGGAAAGACCTATGAGACACGACGGACCGCCGCTCTCATCCAGTCACCCGCTTCTTGAGATCCATGATCTAGATCTCGATTTCGGCACACCGCGCGGGCGCGTCCACGCGCTGCGCAATGTGTCGCTCGATGTGCCACCCGGACAGGTGGTTGGCATTGTCGGGGAAAGTGGGTCTGGAAAGTCGACGCTCGCCTATACAGTGATGGGCCTACTTCCAGAAAATGCAGATGTGACGGCCGGCAGCATCGTGTTCGAACGTAGAGATCTGCTCCAAATGCCCGCTCAGGCGCGACGGAGCCTGCTCGGCGATCGTCTCTCCATGATCTTTCAGGACCCCATGACCGCACTCAATCCGGTGCGGACCATCGAGAGCCAGATGATCGATATCCAGCACCACGAACTAGGGAGCCGGAGCGAAAAGCGCACTCGTGCCATCGACATGCTTCACAGAGTTGGCATTCCCGACCCCCAAAGCCGCATCGGTGGCTACCCGCATCACTTTTCAGGTGGCATGCGTCAGCGCGTTTGCATTGCCATGGCGCTTCTTGTGAAACCAGCTCTCCTCGTCGCTGACGAGCCAACCACCGCGCTCGATGCAACGCTGGAAGTGCAGATCATCCGTCTTCTCAAAGAACTGCAAAAGGAGATCGGCTGCTCGGTCTTGTTTGTCTCCCATCACCTCGGAGCGGTGGCTGAGTTGTGCGACCGGGTCGCCGTCATGTATGCGGGCGAAGTGGTGGAGGAGGGACCAGTCCGGGACATCTTTCACAATCCTGCTCACCCCTACACCCGGGCGCTGCTTGAGTGCGATCCAGGGCGTATCAAAAAAAGCACGCGCACTCTGCCAACCATCCCCGGTGAGGTGCCAACTCTCCTCGGCAGCAGAAAAGGATGCATATTCCGCGCCCGGTGCACCCAGGCATTTGACCGCTGCGTGCAAGAGAACCCGGTCGAGTATCGCATTGGCGTGGACCAAGTCGCCCGATGCCATCTCCTCGAAGAACAGCGGTTGGTCTCGGCATGAGCGAGCTGCTTCGGGTTGAGGACCTGCGCGTCCGCTTTCGCACCATGAGTCCGCTGAAGGCGCTCGCAACCAAGACGAATGCCCCTTTCATCGACGCAGTATGCGGTGTGTCCTTTGAAATCCGCAAGGGCGAGACACTCGCCCTTGTCGGGGAAAGCGGCTCAGGGAAATCGACTGTTGCGCGCACGATAATCGGCTTGCAGCGGGCTCTGAGCGGCAGGATCACCTTCGACGGACAGGAAATTGAGGGACTTAGCGGGATTGAGCGCAAGCCCTACTTGCGTCGGATGGCGATGATGTTTCAGGATCCGATCGGCTCGCTGTCGCCGCGACTGACTGTCCGATCGCTCTTGTCGGAGCCTTTTCGGATCCATGGACTAGAGGGTCGCGATATCGGAGCAGAAGCCGAGCGTCTGCTTCGAATCGTCGGCTTGCCGGCGGATTTCGCTCGCCGCTATCCCCATCAACTCTCCGGAGGTCAGGCCAGGCGCGTGGGTATAGCGCGTGCTCTTGCACTGAATCCGGACCTGATTATTGCTGATGAGCCGACCGCCGGCCTCGACGTCTCGGTGCAGGGCGAGGTGCTCAATCTTCTCGCGCGGCTTCAGAACGAACTCGGCATGTCCATCCTGATTATCACGCACAATCTTAACGTTGTGCGCCACATGACCGACCGTATGGCGATCATGTACCTGGGGCGCTTTATTGAGGTCGGCTCGACCGAGCGTATCTTTGGGCACCCACGTCATCCCTACACCGAGGCGCTGCTTGCGGCCAATCCCGAGCCTGATCCGGATGCGGTGCTGAACCGGATAGAGCTCAAGGGTGAGGTGCCGAGCCTGCGTCGGCGGCCATCCGGCTGCGAGTTCCACACGCGCTGTCGCTACGCCCAGGAGATTTGCAGCCACATCTTCCCCGAACTTGCAAGAAATCCAGATGGGCACAGCTTCAAGTGCCATTTTCCGCTGCACAGCGAAAGGGGCGGCGTCGCTGTTGCAGTTAGCAAGGCCATTTACCAGAAAAGCCCGATAATGACGTATGGCGGGCTCCACTCATGTATCAAGAATGAAAGCGGCGGCTGAAGTGAGGCTGAGCGGTGATATAGATCCACGCTTGGACAGGTTTTCCTGGATTGTTGAACCCGGGCTCCGGTTCGAACGCCCATCCCACTATATCGAGGTGAGGCGGGCGCCGCGAACGGCTCGTATAGTTCGTCATTCCAACTTCGCTAGAGTTGAGTCATGGGCAGAGTCGCGGGGTGCCGTTTGCTCGTCAGGTCGCGATCTTAAAGAATGAAGATTGCCCGTGACGGTACACTCGCAACGGCCCGGATTTTGCACGGCCGCTTACGCGCCTAGCTCGGCGCGCATGTCGGCCGGGGGCGGATTTTGGCAAGTGCACGCACTGTGCTCATGGATTTCAACTCCCGATGCCACAACGGCAAGTTGGTGTCGCAACACCTGACTTTGCATACGCTATGGAGACCCTTCGAATGGCTCTGCCTCCTCTCTTTCCCCCGCCCTTTCCTGTCGACGAATATCAGGCGCGACTTCTGGTATTGCGCACGGTCATGGCTGAACGGCGCATTGATCTGCTCATCGTCGACCAACACGAGCATATGGACTATTTCTGCGGTTACGCACCCACCGCGGCGATGTATCAAGCCGTACTTGTCCCACTTGAAGGCGAGCCAGTCGCTGTCATCCGCGCACTGGACGCTTCTGCGTTCAGCGAATCGAGCTGGCTTACTGGATACGTGGCGTTTGTGGACGACGACAACCCGGTCAAAGTGGTGGCCGAGACGATCAGAGCCCGCGGATATGGAGCTTCAGTCATCGGCGTCGAGCGCGACAGCTATTTTCTTACTGTGAACCGTGCGCTAGAGTTCGAAAGACTGCTGCCGGAGGCCGGGTTCGTCGACTTCTCCTCCGTTATGTGGGAATTGCGCCAGGTCAAAACCCTACTTGAAGTTGCTTGCCTCAAGGTCGCTGCGGAAATCTGCGATCGCGCAGCCGAGGCAGGCTTTGCAGTAGCTCGGCCAGGTGTGAACGAGCGCGAGGTCTTCGTCGCCATGACAGGCGAAGCGTGGCGCAATGGTGCGGACAATGCGCAAGTCGCCGTGGTGGCGTCGGGACCTCGCTCGGGAATACTACATGCCCCACTAGCCGGCCGCACGTTAGCCGAAGGGGACATCCTGCATGTGGAACCCATTCCATTCTTTCGCGGCTACACTTCGAGAATGATGCGCCCGAAATCAATTGGTAGCCCAACTGATGAACAGATGCGAATAGCAGAAACCATGGTCGGGATTCAGGATGAACAATTCCGTGCCATGACGCCCGGGGCGAACGCAAAGGAGGTGGACCGGATCGTTCGGGAGGGGATGTTGTCTGCTCGAGTCCGTGACAGTTATACCAATGTAACCGGCTACACCTTAGGGTTGAAGCACCCACCCCGTACTACAGATTTTACCCGCGTCTTCCGGGCAAGCAGCGACTGGACACTACAGGAAAACCAGGTTTTTCACATGTATACCTGGGCAGCAGGCATGGCGTTCAGCGAAACCATCCTCGTCACGCAGGGAGGGGGAAAGCGATTGACTGGGATGCAGCGTAAGCTTTTCTACTAAGGCTCCCGATTTTTAGAGCCGAATCAAAAAGACGTTTTTAATATCAAGCTCTTGCGAGCCTGCGTGTGAGCAGACGAATGTGGGCGAAGTATATTCCAGGCTTCCTCGGAAGCGATGGATTTCTTCTAGTCCTTGGCCATTCTGCGGCAGCATCCCAGCCATGCGCTCCTGACCCAGCGGCCGGCTGCGGAACCCGGACCAGCTTCGCCCGGCCACCCCAGCCGTAGCGCCAAGACCAGGAATGTCCCAACGTTCAGCCCGGCCAGTGGGGGACGCAGCACCACTCGATTAGTAGCTCGGCGTCGGCACCTCAAACAGCAAGCTTTAGGAGCAGTCCTTGCTGGAGCGGCTCCACATCGACAAAGAGGCTGGCGGCAAAGGCTGTCAGCAAGACGTTGTCAGGTCTTGGAAGGCCACCCGTTAGCCCTTGACTAGGACATCAGCGGAGACTCGGTGCAAAAAATAACGTGCGAGTTGATTATATTTCGGCAGGCGTTTGCATCCGACGGACGAGTGTCTCAACCTAGCATACGTTGGGCGCTAGGCACTCCGAGAAATCTGCCCTGCCTGATCGGCGTCGATCCACGAAACATCGGCTAACCGCAGCAGGTACGCCAAGGCGGGTGTCGACATTGCCGCCAAAGTTTTTGTCAACACCGGGATAACTTTTTTGCATTTGGCCTTCCTGTGGTTTCTCGGTAGTCGTCCAGCGTGTCCCAAGGCTTCGCACTCCATATCGATGTCGGAGCAATTCATGAACGCTCACAGGTGAGCACAATGTAGAAGTCAGCATGAAGTTGTTCGAATATGCTGCTCAAGATAATAAAGGATTCGCGGGAGCTGGTTCGAAAACGCGAAGTCACATCAGCAGAGCTAAGCAGGCCAGGCGCGAGGCCTCTGATACAGTCAAGTTCTATGAGGTCGTGGAGTCGATGCCTGGCACAAATGATAGGCCTTTCGCCAGTGCGCCCTGTTTGCGAAGGACACAGCCCGATCCCCAATCCGCTCCTCTTCGAAATGAAAGGCCGCTTGGCCAGGCGGGGCCACACTTTGCATCGCTGGCGGCATGGGTGTGGGCATGCCCATTTTGTTGGAGCGATGTGGGGGAGGGCTCCGTAACTGTCAGTGCGTGATGATGCAACCAACTCCGTTTGTTTTCTGGCAAGCATCGACCAGAACCTCCGCCATGCATGTCCATTCCTCGATTGCCCGAGGTATTGACAGAAAGAATAGTTTCAATGCATTTCAGTGCGCGCTGCCTCAGTCACATTTCGGTCATTATAGTTGATATTGCTGCAATCGTCATTAGTCACGCATTATAGGTAGTCAACAAAATGCAAGTTAAGCTTAATACCGTCCCATTCGTAAGTGTCGACCATATGATGAAGCTGGTACTCCTAACTGGCGTCGAGCGATTCCTTATTGAATTAGCTGCCTATATTGAAGAAGACTTCCGGCGCTGGGAGTGTTTCGAAAAGACGCCGCGTGCCGCCTCGCACAGTGCGGACGGCGTTATCGAGCTGATGCCGACCAGCGATGGTGAGACCTACGGCTTTAAATACGTCAACGGTCATCCAAAGAACACCCGTTCCGGCCGCCAGACGGTAACGGCTTTTGGTGTGCTCGCTGATGTCGGCAATGGCTATCCGATGCTGTTAACCGAAATGACGATCCTGACGGCGCTCAGGACCGCGGCCATGTCGACCGTTGCCGCGAAATATCTTGCACCCAAAGGCGCGCGCACTATGGCGATCATTGGCAATGGTGCCCAGTCGGAGTTTCAGGCGATCGCCTTCAAAGCTCTCCTCGGCGTCGACAAGCTCCGTCTCTACGACGTTGATCGGTCTGCCACGGCTCGCTGTCAGAAGAACCTTGCCGGTATGGGCTTCCAGATCAAGGCCTGCTCTTCCTCGCAGGAGGCTGTGGAAGGGGCCGAGGTCATCACCACCGTCACCGCTGACAAGCAGTATGCAACGATCCTGACCGACAACATGGTGGGCCCCGGCATTCACATCAACGCTGTTGGTGGTGACTGCCCCGGCAAGACGGAGCTTCATCACGACATCCTGCTGCGCTCAGAGATCTTTGTGGAATACCCGCCCCAGACGCGCATTGAAGGAGAGATCCAGCAACTCAAACCGGATCACCCGGTTATCGAGCTCTGGCGGGTCATCGTGGGCAAGGCGGCCGGTCGCTCCGATGAACGCCAAATCACGTTGTTCGATTCCGTCGGTTTCGCAATCGAAGACTTCTCCGCTCTTCGATATGTCCGCGACCGTATCAAGGACACTGGTCTCTACGAGGAGCTCGATCTGCTCGCCGATCCCGACGAGCCCCGCGATCTCTTCGGCATGATCCTGCGCGCTGCGAACAGACACTCTGCGGCGATACCAAACGTTCTTTAGGCGGTGTGGACGACGACTTGACTCAGGTATTGGATTGAGGATTCCGCAAGCGGATTCGCTATGATTAGGGGATGGCCTGCTGCTCTCTGGAGCGATCCGTTAGGCTTGCGTTGTTTGGAACGAGAGAGAACGGACGATATCGACATTTGTGCTTGGAAGATTTTTTGGTTGAATTTATTCAGCCTCGTCGCGCTGGAGGAGACTGGCGCTGTTGTTCTGCGCCTTCGTCGTATCGGCGTTGCGGACACGGTCGGGAATATGGAGCCTTGCGTTGTGGCTATGCAAGCATGCTGCGGCGCGCTATTTGGGCCGGCTACTCGGAGCTTCCGGTGACACGATCCGGCTGATGCCGCCCGAATATGTTCGGATATGTGAAGGCTAACTCACCGAGACGATTGATCCTGTGATCGTGGATGCGGTCGAGCACGTCGGCCGAGGTCAAGGCCGGGAACTGCTGAATAAATTCTGGCGGGCTCCTTTGCCGCTGCTTTCTTAAGCCTTTTCGGGCCGTATTCCTCACGACGGCTGTTGCCCCACGAAGACGAAATGCCCGGACGGCGCCGTAGAATTCCACGGCAAATATTCCCAGCCTAACCACTGGACATTTTTTTACTCCGATGGTCTCCTAGGGAGTGGTGTAACTGACGCCTTGGTCGCCGCTCTATCCGGCATGGGGCCGGGGCTATCGGGTCAGCTTGCGCAGGAACTCCGTCCAGACCGGCTCGGTCTCAAACGTGCCGACCTCCATGCCCCTCGCGCCGGCCGTCCGCGTTGACGCCGACAGCGATGATGACGGCGACCGAGACGATGCGGCCGCCGCGGCGCACCCTCAGGTAGGTGGCGTCGATCCACAGATATGGCCGGAACGCTTTGACCTTGCCGTCGATCTCTTCGCCTAGCCGGCTGACCTGGCTTTTGGAGATGCCGCTCATGCCCATGGCCTTGACCAGGTCGTCGACCGAGCGGGTCGGGATACCCTGGACGTAGGCCTCCTGGATGACGCCTTCTCGGCCCTGCGGCGTGGTTCGAGGAAACCGGGGAAATAGGAGCCCTTCCTGAGCTTGGGGATCCGCAGCTCGACGGTGCCGGCGCGCGTCTCCCAGTCGCGCTCGCGATAGCCGTTGCGCTGGGCCGTGCGCAACGGGTTCTTCTCGCCATAGGCGGCGCCGGTGGGCGGCCCCAACCTCCAGCTCCATCAGCCGCTCGGCGGCAAAGCCAATCATCTCGCGCAAGAGATCGGAACCTGGGGTCTTCTCCACGAACGTGCGCAGGTTCATCATCTCGTCGGTCATCGATGGTTCCTTCGAATCAGGTTGGTGTCAGCAACCCGGCCTTACCGGCGAGGTGTCGATGACCACCGCTAAGCCGCTCGCTCGCTACAGCGCTATAAAGGGCGCGCTCGCGAGTGGCTTCGCTACAGCCGCGCTACACCACACCACCTGTGGGGCCGCGATTTTTACTCCGCCGGCACCCGCGTTTGGCCAGCGCTCCACGGCCTAATTTGTCACCGCCGCGCACAGATCAAAACTGGGGCCACACCCCGTTGACAGCTCCTCAATCCCTAACAGGCCGCTCCAGTGGCGGCACACTAGGCCAAATGATCTGATGAACTTCAATTCAGATAATAAGTGAGATCTCCCGTTGGGAGGCACGAGACGCCGACCGTCGCAATTCGATGTTGCACGTTCTGGTGTTCAGCTGTGTCCGATTGAAGACGTCTATGTGCGAAACCGGATATCCGAGGGGTGAGTATTCCGCCGGCGCGGGCGTAAACAAATGGATTCAACCTTGGTTCGCACAACTCGTCAGTGGCACACCCTTTGCATGACTCCGTGTAAGCACGTTGGGACCAGACGGGCTGTTCCGCACAAGGAACTAAGTCCGAGCGCATGATCGTGACGGCAGGCAAATACCAAAGGAGTAGCTCATGCGGGTAGCCATTGTGAGGAACATTGACTCTACGGGCGTGATCAACCAGTTCGGTCAACCGTATCCGCAGGCCCCGCAGCCCTGGCCGCCGGCAGGAACAGCCGAAAGCGTGTTGGCGGCACTGCAAGAGGGCGGTCACGAGACGCTGCTTTGCGAAGGCGACAAAGGACTGTTTGCTACGCTCGAAGGGTTCATTCCTCCCGATCCGGACGGCCGCCCTTCCGGATTGGTCTTCAACTTGGCAGAGGGAATTCAGGGGGAATATCGCTTTACTCACGTTCCGGCTATGCTCGAGATGGCCGGCGTTCCATACACCGGATCGAGCCCACTCGGGCATGGACTCATGGACGACAAGGTCATCAGCAAGACGCTCATCCGCAGTAGGGGCTTGGCGACGCCGAACTATTGCGTTATGCGCCGCGGCACCGAGAGTACCGGCGACCTGCGATTCCCAATGATTGTGAAGCCGCGTCACGAAGACAACAGCTTCGGCTTGCAGCTCGTACACAACCCCGCTCAGCTGAAGCAGGCTGTGGAAGGTATCGTCACGCGATATGCGCAGGATGCGCTCGTGGAAGAATACGTCGAAGGGCGAGAAATCCATGTCGCGCTGCTCGGGAACGGAGAACCCGAGGTTTTGCCCTTGGTGGAGCATGACTTCGGCGACCATGAAACGCGTATAATGACTTGGGAAGCGAAGTACACGACGGTCGCGGGGCTCACGACGATTTGCCCGGCGCAAATCGGGAGCAGGCTAGCGAGGGAGCTGCAGGATATTTCGGTTGAGACGTTCCGTGCTTGCCAGTGCCGGGACTATGCGCGCGTCGACCTCCGGGTCGATCGCTCCGGCCAGCCCTTTGTCCTAGAAATCAACGCTATGCCGTCGATCGGCGAGCGCAGCGCCTATGCTATGGCCGCGAGGGCCGCCGGACGGAGCTACTCGAGCTTGATCAATCGCCTCCTCGAAGTCGCTCACACGCGATATTTCGGAATCGGCATCTCCTAGATCTCGGATTAACCGGAATAATGGGCAATTCCGGAAGGCACATGGCCGCCATGCTGGATCACCTTGCCTCCTCGACGGCCGCTGAAAGAGCAGGTACGGAGCGCGCGATCACGCTCGAACATGTCGTTCCACCATCAACGCGGGGCGGGGGAGTTCCTTAGGCCGCAGCCGCAGGTTTTCCCAAGTTTTGAGACAGGGTCTTCAAAAACCATTCACAAACTCTTTGCAACGGAGAGTCGCTGACGATGTTACGGTCAGTTCAGGTCCAAGACCTCGCATGCTGTCACGGATGACGACCGTCTTGCTCGGACCAGCGCACAAGAGGGACTAAATGGCAAAAAGAGCGCTCATCATTGTTGAAGGCCACAGGGGCATGGGTCAGCTGTTCGTCGAAGCTGCCGAGCGTCTGGGTGTTCATCCAATTACGCTGTCCACGGCCCCGACTCAGTATGACTATCTTGTAGAAGGTATTACGTCCATCCGGGTCGATACAGACAATCTGGACGCGGTCATCCACGAAATTTCCCGTCTGCGTGCAAATTATGATATTGCTGGCATTACCGGCTTGGTGGGCGACGACGAGTCGGTCTATGTCACAGTTAGCAGGCTCTGCCGCTACTTCCATCTATCAGGGCCGAACCCCGCAGCTATTGAACGATGCTGCGACAAATTCACTCAACGTCAGTGCCTTGCCGATGGCAGCGTCCCAATACCTGCTTTTCGTTTGGCACATGATGCGAGAGAGGTCGAACGAAATGCTGCCGAAATCGGCCTGCCGGTAATTGTTAAGCCAGCCGCGAGCAACGGCAGCATCGGTGTCCGGTTGTGCCGCGACTTCAAGGAGTTGGCCGAACACACGAGTCATTTCTTCGGAGGCAAGCACATATGGCGGTCTTCCCCGAGAATCCTGGTTGAAGAGTTTGTAGAAGGCCCCCAATACACGGTCGAGATGATGGGAGATCAGATTGTCGGGATTGTCGCGGCAGAATATGGCCCTCTACCACAATTTGTTTATCGTCAATTCACCATGCCGGCCCTGCTGAACGACGATCAGCAAAAACGTATCGCCGATGTTTCCCTGAAGAGTTTGCGAGCCCTCGACCTTGGCTGGGGGCCGACAAACATTGAACTCCGCTGGACCCACCGTGGCCCGGTTGTCATAGAAGTCAATCCGCGTATCGCTGGCGCCCCCGATCCTCAAATGGTCCATGCGGCCTACGGGATAGATCTCATTAGGGAGCACATTAAGCTTGTGATCGGCGAGCGATTGGATTTGCGGAAAAGCCATTCGCGGACTGCGGCCGCGCGGATCCTGGTCCCCGATCGCGATGGCATCCTCGACTGGATCGGTGGGCACATTCGGGCGGCCGCTGTGCCAGGGGTCGCCGACGTCAAATTGTATTCGAAGTTGCCGACGCGGATAACTAGGAAAGGTGATGCCCGGGACTGTATTGGACACGTAATCGCAGTTGGGTCCTGTCCTGCTGAGGCCGAGACGATCCTTCAGCGAGCGGTCGACTTAATCCATTGGTCGATTACGCCATTGTCGCGGTAGTGACAATCTACTGAGTGGGGTTCGAACATGACATAGTCGCGGGAGTGGTGGCCACCTAGAAGATGTTTGATCGCGGCGTGTTCGAGCGTCTAGCTGACTGGTCCCCCGTCTCCCCGACGCCCAGCCATCTGCAACATGGCGCCCGAGCGTGCCGCAACTCCAGATTTTATCGAGCGAATGTTATGGCGCGTTTAAGCCGCGTGATGGCAAGGCAGAGCCCATCTCGATTATCCCGATATTGTTCCTGATGACGATTTTGGTCCCGAACGGCTCTGATAGCTTCTGCAGACGCTCCAATATGGCTTTCGCTTGTCCTTCGGCGGCAAGCCGGGGAATACCTCGGTTCGCAAATCTTTGAGAATAACCAAGTTCAACTGGATAGAGGAACAGTTCAGCAAGGTGGTTCTGCTCGAATTTGCTGATCGCAATCACGCTTTCATAGAAGACAGGGTCTGTGAATGCGACATCGTCGTGATATCCTTCTGCCATCTCGTGGACCGATACTTCGGCATCGGTATGAATCCGCGGATCCATTCCTCGTTCTTCAAACATATCCGCTCCTACAGGCGTGCGGAGGTCGTCGATTATGAAGTTACCCAGGCTGTAAAGAATTGGACGTCCCTTATAGATCTCAATGCCCCTTAGCTGGTGTGGCCCATGTACCACGTACGCGTCGGCCCCAGCGTCTATTACCTTGTGCGCGAACGCTCGTTCGTAGTCAGGCGGATCCTGACTCCAATTGCCCGGTTCATGCCCGTGGTTCGTGACAAGGCAGAAGTCAGAAAACTGCTTGCCTCTCCGGACATTTCTCAGGATTTCTGCGACATCTCGCGCATTGGGTTCGTAGCTATAACCAGCCTGAGCACCTAATTTATAGGTTATCTCAGCAACAGTAACTTCGTCTGCATTATCAGGCATGAACTTGAAGCCGGGAAGTGCATCGCGAATTCGCCTTACGCTCTCAAGCATCTCTCGAGGAAGCACAATCTTTCGGGACAAACGCAGAGCGTTGACCCCCGGTCTGCCGGGTGCTTCACCAGCCGGGGCACCGGCACGGGACATAGCCAGGAATGTTGAAGAAAAAGAGAGTAGCGCGGTGCGACCACGTGGAGTGTCAAAAAAGCGCGCAGATCCCGCTTGCGCCAAAGTCTCGCCTACTCCCGAGTAGATGATTTCATTCTCGTCGAGTATTCGGCATGTCTCGCGCATACCTTCCACGCCCCAATCAAATGTGTGATTATTGGCGTAGCTCAGCATGTCGAAGCCCATTTTCTTTAGGTCGGGACCGAGCTCTGGCAGGCTAACATGATATGCACCACCGTGCTCAGCCTGAGGCGACCCTTCGAATGAACGAATGTCAAAGATATTCGTCTCAAGATTGCCGAATGTGACGTCCGCATCCCTCAGTATCTTGACAACAGCGCTGAACCCAGGATCATCCAATTTAGTCAAGGCCCGTGACACGATAAGGTCCCCAACTGTTATCATTGTGAAGCCGTCCGCAACGCTAGTGGCTGTTGACCCGACGGAATCAAAATCAGCTCGCTGAAGGAGTTTATAGCCATCCTGATGGTTGCGTTCTTCCAAAGTTATGCTCCTATGCTCTATCCGATGAAACGTTCGGCTCTTGTTGAATAGATAGCGAGCACCAGTTGCAGAAGCATACGACAAGCGCATGATCAGCATGCACAACTGCGACTCGACGTCGGGAGGCCTTTAGCCACGGACCCTAAGAGGCTTTGGGGACCAGCTTCCGCCTAGGAAGGTTTAGCATGACTGCCTGCATCGAAAGTAGGCGAAAAAGTAAGCCCGCGATTGATGTTATTTCGCCCGCTCATCTGAATTAGCGAGGGCGGATTACTGGTCGCTCCCATGGACTTTGACGGCACCCTTCCAATAAGTGAGTTCGATACGTGTCCATTCGGCGGAGGCTTCGCCGGAGGTGTGCGCATCATCGGTATCGGTGACCGCTGGTCAGGTGACGGATCAAAGGTCGGTAGGGCAGGGCAGCGACTTTGATGTCTTCGACAGGCGCCACTACGAACTCCATCGCGAGCGCACCATCGCCGGATCGGGAGCGTGCTCGGCGACGCCATGCACCGGCCGATCCGCACCTTCATCCTAAGTTGATTGGTGACGCTGCGATTCTGTGGACGGATTGATCGCCTGGCGTGCGCTGGATCTTCCTCTCGGCGAAGTAAGTTATTCACTGATACAAAGGTAGGCCGCGATCACGCGTGAGCCTTGTCACCGGTAATCCTGTCTCTCTCCCGATCGTAGTCAATTCCGGGAATCCGCAACTTTGCAGTTTGGTACGTGGGCGCTCAAAATGGTTTGATTGACCAGTCGATTGAGTCGGCGGCACGCTGAAGTATTGCCTCTGTCTCTGCACGACTGGATGAAGCTGCGATGACACGTCCGATACAGTCCCGGTAGTCGCCCTTCCTGACGATCGGCATCTTGGGTTTAGCATACAGTTTGACCTCGACGACGCCCGGCAAAGCAGCCGCCCGACTGCCGCCCTCTATCCAATCGAGGATGCCATCACGTTCAGGAATTAGGAATCGCGCGGCCGCAGTCTGCGAACGGCTTTTGCGCAAATCCCATTCGTCGCCGATGACGAGCTTAATATGCTCGGTAACGAGATCGACCCCGTAAGCCAGCTGAACCAGCTGAGGATCGGGCGCGCCAGCGAGACGCGGATTGACCTCAATGACGACTGGACCACGCTTGGTCCAACGGAATTGAATGTTCGTAGGCCCCCAGCCAAGGCCGAGAGCTCGCAAACAGCCCAGCGAAATACCCGTGATACGCGCATGCTCGTCATCTGTAAGCTGCGCTGGAAACATTGTCTCGCGAAAGACGAAATGCGGCGGGGGACCGAAGTCATCGACGGAAAACCCAACAATCGCATTTCCCATTGTGTGAGCCGTATAATGGGAGCCCTGTGCAAACTCTTCGACCAATATCTTGGGCGAACATTGCCATATGTGATTTCCGCCCAACAGAGAGGCCGTATGTTCGGCCACCTCATCGGCGTCGCGGCACAATCGGACACCGCTGCTGCCTGCGCCCATGGCCGGCTTGATAACTAAGGGCAGGCCAATCTCCGCGGCAGCGCTTTCCACCTCCGCGGCATTCACTGCAAGGCGATAAGCAGGTATTGGAACGCCGGCCTCCGCGAGCAGCTGACGTTGAAGGAATTTGTCGCAGCATCGCTCAATGGATGCGGGGTTCGGTCCCGGCAGATCGAAATGCCGGCAGAGCTTGCCAACTGTCGCGTAGAAAGCGTCCAAGGCGCCCGTAATGCCCGCGATGTCGTAAGTCGCCCCGAGGCGGGAACATTCTCGGATCAGTGAATCGAGATCGTCTGTCTGGCAACGGATTGCCTTGCAGTCTCCCGCGGCAACATAAGCGTACTGAGCTGGATCCGCTGACAAGGTAATTGGATGAAGACCCAGACGACGAGCTGCTTGGACGAATAGCGGACCACTATACGAATTCCCTTCAACCATGACGAGCGCTCTTTTTCCCATGGCGTGATTTTCCGTTGGATGTAGTGCGACGATGCGAGCTTGAAGAGACATAAATTCTCGGCCGCGCCTGAGCTCTGATTTTACTGCGAAGTTACCATTTTGGCCAACATGACGTCGCAAAGGTTTTGTTAAATGAGTTTAAGACCTGTTTAGCGGAAAATAACTTGCCTCTAGGGAAGACTTAGCTTGGCAGTGCGGCCCCCATCGACGACAAAAATCTGGCCCGTGACGAATGCAGCCTCGTCGGAGGCAATCCATGCGACCATAGCCGCGACTTCCTCGGCACGCCCGGTTCTACCCAAGGGATGAATGGCACCCAGCCGTCCGCGTGCCCACTCGGGCATACTGGCGACGAAATTGAGATTGAGGTCCGTATCGATCCAGCCAGGAGCAACCCCGTTGCAACGCACCCCCTCTGGCCCGCCATCGACCGCGACGGCACGCGTCAAGCCATGCAGCCCCGCCTTGGAGGCAGAATACGCCGCGTGCCGGGGGTTCGACGCCAACGCCTCTATTGAGCCGATATTGACGATGGTACCGCCGCTTCTGCAAAGATGAGGCATGGCGTGACGGATTAGCAGGAAAGGAGCATCAAGGTTGAGCGCCATTGTGCGTCGCCACTCGTCCAGCCCCGTCTCATCCACGCTCGCTTCAACCATTCGCCCAGCGTTGTTGACGAGGATGTCCAAGCGGCCGCCCCGTTGAACGACACTGTCAATGATCACGGCCGGAATATCGGGGTCGCAAAGGTCTGCGACTATCGTTTCTATATGAGCAGACTCCTCGAGCTGGACCGCAAAGACCCTAGCGCCCTCGCTGGCAAGTCTGTCGGCGATTGCCGCCCCGATGCCGCTGCTGGCGCCGGTTACCAAGGCAACCTTGCCGGCGAACCTGGTCATGCCATATACTTCCCGCCGTTCGCGCGCGTCATACGGCTGGGAGCATGCCAACCGGTTCTCCCGCCGCTCCGCGTGGAACGCCTTAGTTTCGCCATTCACCGGGAAGGGGTCCTCTCGTCTATTAAGCTTCCTCTAGCCAGGTGCTCCGCAAAGCCACCGCCGCCGGCAGCTCCTGCTGGCCTAGCTGCAAGCAAGCATCAAAAGCCGTGCCAACTGACCAGAAGGAGCGTAAGAAATGTGTTCCTGCAAAATTATTCAATGGCTTACCAAAGGTCGATGAACACGTAAGTCGAACGCTGCCATGTCACGGGCTCGACAAAGCTGACAATTGGTGCCGGCGGGGTCGAGTCGCTCAGCCATTCGGCTTTCGCGCTCAAGAGTCCGGCGGTGGCGGACGTCCCCGCCCCCGGTGTTCCTAGGGGTAAACTCGCGTCATCTCCGGGCCTGCGGCAACGGCGAGTGATGCGCGGAATTGGCGGGCGGGAGATTATCGGCAGGGTAAGTGATTACGGCGCCGCCGGCGGGAGTTTGCTTGCTGGGGGATGTGGCGGCGACAGGTGGACTGAACCTGCGCCGTGATCCGACCGCCCGGCGGCCCACGCGCGATTTGAGCGGGCGTTCGCAGCGCGGCCGCTCCAGTTGGCTCGACACCATTGGCGCATGACACCCTGTGCGAAATATTTCGTCGGCCACGGGATCATCCCACCATCCAGGGACGAAGAAGGATAAAGCGCCGGCCAACCGCCATTCAATGTCCGCATTACCGTACGTCCGCGCATCCTGTTGAAGCCGCCGGTGTTCGGAACCCGACACGAAGAGGTGCAAGTGTTCCGTAGCGCGGCACGAAACATATGGTCTTGCTCCTCTCGCTCGCACAATCTCCGCGGTGGCACGCGGATTGCGTCGCACACTGTGAACGGATCTAATGTAACGATAACGGTGTCGCAGTCTCCGACGGAGGAGGTCTGACACCGGGACAAACATCCAAGGAGCAGCTCGTGCGGATAGCTATCGTGCGGAACGATGATAATACCGGCGTGATCGACCGGTTTGGTCAGCCTTGCCCCGGCAAGTTCGGCTGTGAGACGAGCAAAAGCGTGGCGGCGGCACTGCAAGAGGGCGGGCACGAGACGCTGCTGTGCGAAGGCGATAAGGGACTTCTCGTGACGCTCCAGCGATTCATGCCACCTGAGTCCCAAGGCCGCCCCTCGGGAATCGTTTTCAACATGGCATACGGAATTCAGGGCGAGTGCCGTCTCACCCACGTCCCAGCCAAGCTCGAGATGGCCGGCGTCCGTACACCGGATCGGGCCCGCTCGGGCATGGGCTGGCGCTCGACAAGGTTATCACAAAGCAGCTCATCCAATTCCCATTGGTCGTGAAGCCGCGCCACGAATCCGACAGCTGCGGAGTGCAACTTGTACATGAACCCGCTCAGTTAAGGCAGGCTGTAGAAGTGATCGTCACGCAATATGCCCAGGATGCGCTCGTGGAAGAGTATATCGAAGGGAGAGAGATCTGCGTCGCGCTGCTGGGAAACGAAGACCCCGAAATCCTGCCTCTGGTGGAGCAGGACTTCGGCGATCGCGAAACCCGCATTGTGACTTGGGAAGCAAAGCACATGGCAGCCGCGCCGCCGCCGAAGGTTTGCCCGGCTCAGATCGAAAGCAGCCTTGCGACGGTGCTGCGGGATATTTCGGTTGCGGCTTTCCAAGCCTGCCAATGCCGGGATTACGCTCGCATCGACTTCCGGATCGACCGCTCCGGCCAGCCGCTTGTCCTGGAGATCAACACTATGCCGGGGTTCGATACGGGAAGTGCTTACGCCTCGGCGGCGATCACCGCTGGATACAGCTTCTCAAGGCTGGTCAATCGCATTCTGGACGTCGCTCACACGCGCTATTTCGGAACGGCAATGCCCTGACCTCGTTGAAAGCGAGGAGCAGCAGAACCGGCCGATGACGGTATGGCCAAAGCGGTACCTCCGCCAATGCGCGAATGATGTGTGTCGCGGCGGCGACGCGATCAGGTTGCTTGCGCCTCCCCGGTCAACGGCCCATATGAAGCCGACCAGTTCGCAGGCGATCGCGGTCCAGACCACTGTTGTCCTCTTGCCCCGTCCACTCAACATTCGATAGCGGGCGGTCAGGGGGTCTGTGCCTTCCAGGCGATCTCCCGCACCTTTGGCAATGCCTCCTCCAGACAGTAGGGCTTCTTCGCGGCGACCCTTGGCAGATCCCTACAGGTCCATGCGCTCCCGGCCAGCGTCCGCAATCGCGATGGCGTTCCTCAGCTCCGCGACATAAATTCCGGCAAATGCTTCCTATAGTCTGCCAGGGCTCGCCCTCCTGTGATGAGGATCGGCTCGGACCGCCCGAGCAACCCTCGGAGGCGCAGTGCAGGGCGGGCCACCTCACCGGCAGAGGCGGACATACGGTATTACGCCGCAAGCAGTCACCGCGCACAAGCTGTACGCGGCGGCTGGATCGTTGAAGCGTTGAAACTCCCAGGCCCCTTGATGCAAGAAGAGCCGGCCCCGTCTTGCCCGCGATTAAGCCTTCGAGGCAGCGCCGGGTCCGGTTTACTAGGCGCAGGCAGACCGCTAAGACACGCCGAGGAAGCAAGCCCCAGCCACAGCGGCAATGTGTTTCACAGGCGTCGCCCGCTCCCGACCAAGGCATTGCGTATTATGCGTGCTTCGAACTCACCGTGAGAGGTTTGTGACACGATGAGCCCGAAATACTCATCAAGAAGCGCGAGCACGCGCTGCGTGTCGCTCCGGAGGCTCTCCAGGCCGTACATCTTCACGACGTATTCGGCCAATAATTGGAGAGCGCTCTCTTCGTCCCCGCTGTGGAAGACGAATGGGTCGTTGATACGCTGCACGGTTACCTCATCGAACTGGGCAGCCGCGAACAGATCGAGTACCTCGCCCGCGGTAAAATGAGGATAGTCATGTGGAGTGACGGAATGAGTTGACACCACGTCAGCGAACCAGCGTGCAGTAGGCGAGCCCTCTTCGAAGTCATGAAGAACAAAGACCCCACCCGGCCGGAGAATTCGCGCAGCCGCGCGAACAGCGGTGGCGCGCTGAGAGCGCGGGATGTGGTGCGTGCCGTAAGCCATAAGCACACCATCCACTGATCCGTCCTTGATCCAGAACGGATCGGTCGCGCTTTGCCATATCGCAAACATCCCGTCGCGGATGCAACGGTCTACCATGAACTGAGAGAGGTCAGAGTTGATGAAACTCGGGCAGCGCGCCGCACCCAAAAGCCGGTGCGCTACCTTGTTAACGTATCCGTCACCGGCGAGAAGATCGCAGATGATCAGTGATGAACAAAGTCCGTCGCGACCGTTGGGATGCATCCTGCCCAAGAGATCCATCACACCCTCCGATCGTGCGAGCGGCGACAGTTGGATGCTATCGAGATAATCCGACCCACGCCCGTCCGAGGTGAACTCATTGCGCGACGGATTGGCAAGACAGTCGAATGATTCTCTGGCTATTCGGGGTTCGATGGCGCTGAAGGCCACCGGATTTATCTTTTTTAAGCGGGCGATATGCGAATCGATACCGATGGAAAACATTCTAGAACTCCTTGGTGACCAGCCGAGGGCTACGCTCAGCGACTGAATTTTGCGGCTCCTTCTTTCGAGGAACTGTTGCCGCGTGGGAACTTCCGTGACTGTCGGCGTTACCGTGGGGTCACTCCTTCTGCGGATCTGTAGCGATCGTACGCCAAGAGAACTGTCGAAGACCCCCCCAGCCTAAGGCGGGCCAATTTCTAAGCCGACGTTGAGCACGCCATATCTCTTGCGCGGCTTCGGACCTCATGCTTCGGGCATATCGTCTAACCAGCAGGCCCCCTCAAGGTGCGGCCGAGAAAAGACCTTTCCGATCTTTTCGGGACTCTTGTTTTGATGATACCGCATGTACACGCGACCATCGGCTGCGAGGTCGAGGATCTCGATCTTTCCTGTGTGATGGGACATGATGTATCTGAATGTCTTTTGAATGCCCCCGAGACGCTGGTTAATTCCGCGCGTAATCTCTATTCCGCGAGACAGCGAAACCTGAAAGTGCGATGCGCCTTTCACCGGTCTAGCCTGAAAGAGATAATAAGGACCCACACCCATTCTGTGACACTTGGCGAAAGTGGCAGCCAATATCTCGGCATCATCGTTGACGTTCGCAAGAAGCACGGTTTGGTTCAGGAACTGCACCCCCAGTGCGCGCAGGGAGCAAATGTTCCGCTCCGCATCGACGGAGATCTCACCGATGTGATCGAAGTGTGTTACGATCACAGCGGCCTTGCCCGCTTGATGGATCCGTTGAAAGAAGCCCGGCAAGCCCGGATCCTCGAAACGCTTGGGCTGATAAGCCAGTATTTTTGTGCCGATTCGAATCGAATCGAGATGCGGGATTGGCAGCAGATGATCAAGAATTTTGTCGAGCTTGGCCGTACTCAGGACGAACGGGTCGCCCCCTGTTAGCAGCACGTTCGTAATCTCGGGATGGATGCGAATATATCGCGCAATTTCCGCGAAATCCACGGCTACTTCATCGGAATCTTTGCCTACCATGCGTTTTCGCAGGCAATAACGGCAATACGAAGCGCAACGGTTCGTCAACAGCAACAACCCGGTTTGGGCATACTTGTGCTGAAAGCCGGGAAGGACCGTGTTATCTTGCTCGCCGCTCGTATCCAGGTTGCCTGGACTCTCGAACTCTTCGAATGAGGGCTGCACAATGTACTTGAGCTGTTCATAATAACCGCTGCTGGTGATCTGCTCACGATAAAAGTTTGTGACATGATAACGCATGATGCTATTGGCTTGCAGTTCACCCTCGGTAACGACGCGCGTCCCCTCGATGAAATTCATGACCGCGGTGTCGGGCCGCGGGTCCGAGTTGGCGGGTGGTGCTTCGGGCGGGTAAGTGAGGGGCGCCGCGGAGGTTGTCCGCGCGGACAACTCACGATCGCTCAGACTCAGGCCCTTGTAGATGACCCCGCTCGCTTCCGGATCCGGATCCGTCTGGGCCTCAATCAGCTCGTGAACCCAGCGGTCTTGGAGGGAGGCAGCTTCCCTCGAATTGGACTCAACCGGAAATCGACGTTGCTCCGCCAACGGAAGCGGTGCAGACCAGACTCGCTGCCCGGGGTCGTCCGCGATCTGGCTCAGTGCCTGCTGCAAATAGCTCACAAACCGTTCCACTGTGCGCCGTTCAAAAAGCGAAATCGGATAGATCAGCCTCCCGCAAACCGTTTTACCGACCGCGGAAAGATTGAGCGCAAGATCATATGGTGCGACACGATCACCAACATCGGCGTAGTCAATTTCGAGCCCTGGCAGTTCCACAGCCTCCGGAGCATTGTTTCGCCATGTGAGTATAACCTGGAAAATCGGGCCTTGGTCCGAGTTTAGCGTTGGGCCGATGAATTCTACCGTCCGGTCAAACGGCAATTCCTGATGGCTCTGTGCGCCAAACGTGGCGGCATTGACCCGGCTCAACAGTGTCTCCAGCGTTGGATTCCCCGACAAATCGATCCGCAGCGGCAAGGTGTGAGCGAAGCAGCCGATCAGCCCCTCGAGTCCCGAGCGAGCCCGGTTGTTAAACGGTGTGCCAATCACCAGATCGTTCTGACCTGTCAGCCGCGCCAGTACCAACGCCCATCCGGTCAGCAGGGTCACGAACAGTGTCGCCCCATGACGCCGGCTCAGCACCTTCAGCTGTGCACTCAGTGTCTCGTGCAACACGAACTCGACGTAACTGCCGCTGTATTCCTGCTGCGCCGGACGAGGCCGGTCTGTCGGCAGCTCCAGCTCCAATGGAGCGCCATCCAGCATTCGGAGCCAGTATTCTGACTGCCGCTCCAAGACCTCGCCCGTCAGCCAACGTCGCTGCCAAATCGCGTAGTCGGCATACTGCACGGGCAATGGCGTCAGTCGATCCGCGCGGCCCTCGTGGGCTGCGGCGTAGAGCTCGCCGAGCTCGCGTATCAGAATCTCCCGCGATCGGTCGTCTGAGACCATGTGGTGCATGGTGATCAGCAGCATATGATCGTCCTCTGCCAAGCGCGCCAGTCGTGTGCGGATCAGCGGCCCCGCTTCCATATGAAATTCCGCCTGCCCTTCGTGGCGCACCAGCTCCGAGAGGGCCGCCTGTACGTCCGCTGCCGCCGTCAGATCATCCAGCTTCAGCGGCAGGCCGACGTCCGCCGGCCCGATCTGCTGAAACGGCTCGCCGTCCTCTTTCCCGAAAGTGGTGCGGAGCACCTCATGACGCGCCATCAACCCGTCCAAGGCTGATTGCATGGCTGCCTCGTCCAGCTCGCCGCGAAGCCGAACCCCTGTTTGTATGTGCCTGACCTCACTGTCACCTTCCAGACACGACAAGGCCCAAAGCCGTTGCTGGGGAAACGACAGCGGGATCCTGGACGGACGCGGCAAAGTTGCGATTGCCGGGATCGGCCTCAGGAAATGGTCTCTTGCGTTGATTTGGATTGTTCGAGCAAGTTTCATGTAGACCTCCTCGGTCGGAGAACGCGACACCGCTGTGGCCGCAAGGGTCCTCCACCGCGGCCATGCAATTGGCGTGCCACCGAGGAAGATGGGCGAGCAAGACGGGCAAAACAGTGTTTTGCGCCGCAACCGCGGAATGCTTGCGCCTCATTGTGTCGGATTCCCAACAGCAACGTCTTCCACGGAATACTGCTGGCATAGAGAAATTCGACAGCACACCGGTCATCCGCTTCGATAAGGGTTTGGTTGCTAAGCAGCCAATGCGAATCCGGAGGACCACTCATGACCGACGAAATGACGAGCGTGCGCGCGTTGCGGAGCAGACCGCCGCTGCCAGTTACTGCACCCTGAGATGCTGGTTTTCCTGCCGAGCGCCTAGTGGAATGGCGGCGAGCGCGGCCACTCGGCCGCTGGCGCTGGCTGGGCGGGAAGGGGCCGTTTCTGGGCTGCGTCGCGAGCTTGTGGTGCGACACCTCCGCCTGGTCGCCAAAGCCGGTTTTGTTGCTGGAACGAACAACGTCCGTGGAATTCGTATCACCCCCAGCCGGAGGCAGAGACAGCGGCTAAGCCATTTGTTCGTCGATCTCCTCCCGCACAGATTCAGTTTGGGCTCCTAACCTCCTCGGAAGCTGTCAGATGATCGCGGTTGAGCGGATGTGCGGGCTGGCTGGCGTGAGCCGGTCAGGCTATTACCGGTACTGGCAGGCCTCGTCGCCACGCCGCGAGGAAGCAGGCTTGCGCGATGCCATTCAACGTCTGGCGCTGGCGAACCCACACTACGGCTATCGCCGGATTGCCGTGCTGCTGGGCCGGGAAGCCTGGCATGTGAACCACAAGCGCGTGCTGCGCCTGATGCGGGAGGACAACTTGCTTTGCCTGCGCCGGGCCGCTTTCGTGCCGATGACGACGAATTCCAGGCATGGCTGGCGGATCGTGCCCAATCTGGCAAGAGGCCTCGAACTGGCGGACATCGACCAACTCTGGGTCGCCGACATCACCTATGTCCACCTCGCCGAGGAATTCGCCTATCTGGCTGTCGTGCTCGATGCGTTCAGCCGCAAAGTCATCGGTTGGGCCCTGGGGATCCATCTCAGGGCTGAAGTGGCGATCGAGACGCTCGACCAAGCGATTGCGGTGCGCAGGCCGGCGCCGGGATCCATCATCCATCACAGCGATCGCAGTGTGCAGGGCGGATTCAAGGGGTCGTCGCAACACTCTGAAGTTGGGGGTTGCGATGAGCATTCGAAAGCGGCGATCGGCCCGGTCTGGACGAGCGCCATTACCTTCATTAGGACGGCCGCCTGTGGTGGGGCGCGATGAACAGATTAGATTCTGGCGGGCGATCGCCGCGGGGCTGAGCAGCGAAGATGCTGCGCTCGAAGCCGGAGTGTCGCAGCCTGTAGGAACCAGATGGTTCCGAAAGGCGAGCGGTATGCCACCAGCGATGTTCAAATCCTCGGCGAAGCCGCTCTCTGGGCGGTACCTGTCATTGGTGGAGCGCGAAGAGATCGCACTTCTCAGGGTACAGGGCCATTCCATGCAGGAGATTGGGCGCCGGATCGGTCGGTCCGCCTCGACAATTTCCCGTGAACTGCGGCGCAACGCGGCCACCCGCAGCGGCGGGTTGGAGTATCGGGCGACGACTGCTCAGTGGCATGCGGATCGATCGGCCCGTCGGCCCAAGCCTCCCAAGCTTGTGTTCAACGCAACCTTGCGCACTTATGTGGAGGAGAGACTTGCTGGCGTTGTCGTGGCCCCGAGCGGCGCTCTTTTCATGATCCCACCGTTCCGTGGAAGGGCCGCCGGCATGGCCCGCGAAAGGATCGGCGATGGGCCAGGGCCTGGAGCCCGGAGCAGATTGCCCGACGCTTGCCGATCGACTTCCCGGACGACAAGACGATGCGCATCAGCCACGAAGCCATCTATCAGGCCCTCTTCGTTCAGGGCCGCGGAGTGCTGCGCCGCGAGCTGACGGCCTGCTTGCGAACAGGACGTGTATTACGGGTCGCCAGGGCGCGCGTACGTAGGCGAGGCAAGGGCTTTGTCTCACCGGAGATCATGATCAGTCAGCGTCCCGCCGAAGCGGCTGATCGAGCGGTGCCGGGACATTGGGCGGGAGACCTCATCCTCGGTCTTGGCAGCTCGGCGATCGGCACGTTGGTCGAGCGCACGACGCGCTTCACGATGCTACTGCACCTTCCCCGGCTGGTGGGGCATGGCAAAGCTCCGCGCACGAAGAACGGACCTGCGCTCGCGGGACATGGAGCTGAGGCCGTGCGTGACGCGATTACGCGCACCATCATCACCTTGCCCGAAGAGCTACGCCGTTCGCTGACCTGGGATCAGGGAGCCGAAATGGCCCAGCACGATCGTCTCACAATCGATGCGGGTGTCCAGGTCTACTTCTGCGATCCGCAAAGCCCATGGCAGCGCGGCAACAACGAGAACACCAATGGGATGCTGCGTCAGTACTTCCCGAAAGGCACCGACCTGAGCATTCACAGCGCCGGCGAGATCGCCGCCGTGGCAGCGGGCCGGCCGAGAAAGACCCTGCGTTGGAAACGCCGGCAGAAGCGCTTGACGAGTTGCTGCCATGAGTGAACACAATCGGTGTTGCGACGATCGCTTGAATCCGCCCAGTATGCCTGCGCCGAGTACGCCGCACGACTTGCGGCACACGACATCCAGCCGAGCACTGAGCCGGGTGGGCAATCCCTACGACAATGCCAAGGCCGAGCGCTTCATGCGAACGCTGAAGGAGGAGGAAGCCGACGGCCGAGCCTATCGCGACATCGGCGATGCAAGGAACAGGATCGGCGAATTCATCGACGCCGTGTATAACAAGCAGCGCCTACATTCCGCGATTGATTATCAATCGCCGGATGAATATGAAGCCGGCCTGATGCGGTTGCGGCGGGAAGCCCCTGCGGCAATCTCAGAGACGGAGAACTGTTACTGATCTCTGTCTCACCCGAGGGGTGCACTTCACTGGGTAACGGCGGGTTGCAACAGATCCTTCGAATAATTGTAATATACTCTATGCGCCCGCAGATCACCGACAATGCTATTGTCACCACAAAGTTTGAAGCAGGCACCGCCGAAAAAGTTTATGCCGAA
>NZ_JBVVQS010000071.1:0-60697 GCF_055811575.1 Mesorhizobium sp. WSM4815
GGCCGCCTGAGACGCGGCCGCCATGTCCGCCGCTCCGCTAAACACGGGGGCTGCGCGGCGGACACGCCAACGTCACCGCTGAATGCCACGCCATTTTTGCAGAACTTGACGCACACAACTTCGCCATTTCTGGACCTTCCGACGCGCTTCTCTCAACCTGTACTTCACGCTACGACGTAAGTGACGTGCATGGCGCGAACGGCTTCCCATCTGGACGTCGACAGAACCCGCTACGCTTGAAAGCATCGACCTGCAGCGGCTCGGACTATACAAAGTCCAACGAAGTTGCAGCTATAGTCACCTTTTCGACCGGCGCCAACCATCCGCGCGCGCCTCATCTTCTGAACAGAACATTCGCTCACCCTTGGCAGGGCTGATCACTGTCTCGTCATAGAAACGCTGGCCGGGGAGGTGGTAGATGCGAACGCCCTTGTTGCTGATGTTGCCCTTGATGTCGCATGAGCCGGAGAGCAGTCGAACTGGATTCGTGGTTTCAGGCTTAGGGGCCTGCTGTGCGGCACGCCATTCCCAAGGAGGCTGAAACTCGCCTTGCCAGATCCCGCGCCTGGCCAGCCGAGCTTCGTCCTGGTGCCCCGCGTAGGCGCCGCCCGAATGCTGCGGCCAGTCCATTGCGTGGCCGGCTGTGACCAGCCATCCTGCCACCGCCGTGCCGTCGGAACGATAGCAGTCGCCGACGAAGCGGCCGTAGCGATCCCAATCTATGAATGTGCAGGTTACGGGCCGGGATTTCGCCAGCCAGGCATCAAGCGCTTTCGCAGAAGACTGGCCGCAGCGGTAGTTCTTGCCCTTTGAATTCCGGCAGAGCTGAGCACTCTCAGGCGCATCGATGCTATTGAGACGCACGCGCGTGCCGGCAATGTCGATCGTGTCTCCGTCGATGATGGTCGCGCGGCCTGAGATTGTGTTGCTGTCAGAGGCCGGCTGTTCGCTTGAAACCAGCGGTGCTACCGGCGAAGAAGTTGCCGCTGGTTCAGTGCCAGGCTCCGCGAGATAATCGCCTAAAATCCAGCCCGAATAGTTCCCGTATGAAACGTGATGCCAAGAGCCTTCGCGCTTCGATGACAACACTGCAGATCCAACTGGGACGGTGAGTACAATCTGGGACTCAGCCGATGGGGATGTCCGTAGGCGAACATTTGCGGTGCTATAAAGTGTCTTTTGAACGGAAGGGGCGGGCCCGGCATAAGCGTCTGTACCCTGGGAGGCCCGGGGGTCCGGTTCTACTGTCGCGGGCTTTAGATTCGGCTGCACGAATCCGGTGGTTAATAACCGTTCTCCGGTAATCTTGGTTTCATTATACGGCGTGCTGCACCAAACCAGTCCAGCGCCAATGGCGAGTAGCACAAGGGCGAGCGGGCCCTTCGAAGACGGCTTAATTTGAGAAGCAACTAATTGCGACGGCGCGCGAGGCACGGGCTGTCGCTTCGACGAAACAACCTCTGAATAAGAAAGTCCGGTGCCCGGGATGCTCGTGCTGAGGCGCTTTTTGCCTGTTGTGCTAACTGTATATCCAAGCCCTTTCGGTCCAACCCGCACGCTGGCACTTTTCGCGTTGAGATTTATCCGGACTCCCGGCGCAATCCTTACAGATTTTCGAAATCGGAATACCATCCCCAAGCGCCCCCCGTGAACATGATGTGGCGAAAGCCACAGCGAGTCGAGTCGGTTGGACCCTCTGTGCCCTTTATCGCCGACGATCTAATTGAATCCTTCGATCACGTCCTATCCGAGGAGGTCTTCAAGCTGTTTGGGGAGATAGGATGTGCCGGTCGTGCGATATCGCCAAGGCAGTTATTCCCAGCGTGACGATCCATGAGCTCGGATAGTTGTGCTCGTTTTCCGTTGGTGCAAATGACCGCCTTGGGGATCAATCCACGGTCCAACGCCCATGTCATGGGCGGTCGCAACAGTAGATGTTCTCTATCTGTGCTGCGAAAGTCGCATAAGATTGCAGCCTGGAACTCAATCGTAGGACGGTGGCGCTCAGGCAGCACTAGCCTTTTAGCTCGGACTACCGGCCGATACAAAATAAGTCCGCTTCTTCCAGCGATGCCCAACCTCTTCACAGACGTCGTTGCCCTAATAAAGCCGAGCTCATCACGAGCGCCATTGTAACCTTCATAGTGTTTGTTCGGGGGCAACATGTACATTGCGCGCCTAAAAGGGTCGCTTGGGCACGGAATGAGGTCGCGGACCAGATTTTCGATACCCGACTACCCGTTCGAGGAACAAAGGGCACGCGATGAAACGCTGGACCATCGTCGTCGAAGGCCCTCTCGCCTTTCGAATGCGTAGAATCGCTGCCGCGCGCCACGGCGAAACCGGCGTTCAAATCCTTACTATGCCGCAGCTTGCCGCCCGCTTGGCCGGCGGCTTTACGCAACCTGCGCTCAGAGAAACGGCTTGATCGCAACCTCTCCCGTTTTCATAAGGATCCCTCCTTCAGGGTCCACGAAGAACTCGTTGGCCGATCTGGGCGGTTGCTTTCTCGGCATCGTTCCGGAGCTCGAGCCTAGGCACGACCACGCAAGCTATCTTGCGAACTGGCTCGAAATTCTCAGCAACGAGAACCGCTTCATCTTCGCCGCGGCAGCGCATGCCCAGCGGGCGGCTCAATCACCTGCATGAGCTTCAGCGGAGGGCGACACAGGTCGCGGAGTAAACGAGGGCGAGCCTGCGGCTTCGGAGGAGCAACATGATTTGGCGGCAAGTGATTGCGCCTTATATGGCTACGGGGACGGCGGTTTTTCTACTGCTCGGCAACAGAAACTCTTGAATTCGATCCAGCTTTCACCAACTTTTTTGCTGGGCGCGTCACCCGGCGGTACAGACGGCGGGACAGATACAGCCCTCCTTCGTGCACTTCGGAGGATCTGGCTTTGAGCGCGGGATTCTGTAACAGATAGATGTATTGTCAGGGACGCCTGAGATGCGCCGGGATTATCGCAACTGGGATACTGTGATGCTTTTGGTCGGGTATCGGGTTCATACTGATCCTATGGTCCACGCCGATTATCAAGGCGCTAGCCGAGTGATTCAGAAAGGGGGCTCCTAGGCCGCCCTCCTATGTCGAATTTGTATTTTCAGAAGCAGCCGCACTTCGACGATCCGCATCCCGCCCCGGATGGCACCGAAACTGCGAGCGCTTCCGCGCGTGACTCCACGTTCGCCGCGTAGACGGAATCGTCGATAAACTGCTCGCAATCTTTGCCTGCCATCTCGCATCCTCTTCCTTGCGCGTTAGCTTAACCAGGGCCGGGTGGTACTCGCCTTACTGTCGGTCTGTTGGCATCCGCATTCCGATCGGAGGGGCAATGGTGTGCCGAGCTTTATACTGTGTCCAAAGCTCGATCTGAAAACGAGCGCTGTGAAATCGCAGCAAAAGAGGTGAAGAGTGGGCCAGCGCCGAAAACAAACTCCCGGTCCTACAGTGTACCTGCTTGACAGCGAAGCCTTGAGGCAGCAGCGCGCGCTAAACAGGCTTCATTCGGTCATCATTCTCATCGGCCTTATGGCACTCGCCGCATGGACAGGGTACGTGATCAGCGGGTCCGACGGCATCGTTCTCGGCCTCATCCTGTCCGGTATCGCCCTCCTGGTCGGCTCCACCTCCGGCGGCGCCCTGTTCCGGCAGGCCTATGGGGCCATCGTCGTGGACCGGCACAGCGATCCTGGACTCGTCATACTGATCGCAGAGCTCGCGCGCCGCGCCGGCCTGCCTCGCGCGCCGACTCTCCACCTGCTGCCGTCGCCCGTCCTGCAGGCCATGGCTGCCGGCGATCGGCAAGATCCCGCCATCGCCGTCACCAGCGGTCTCCTTCAGACGCTGCCGCCGCGTGAACTCGCTGCTGTTCTGGCGCATGAGATCGCCCATATCCGCCACGGCGACATCTTCATCATGCGGCTCGCGGCGACGGCTGGAGCCATGACGCAGGTGATGTCAAGCGTCGGCTTATTCCTGCTTTTCGCGCTGCTGCCGGTGCTCTGGGCGACGGGCGAGTTTCTGTCGCCCTTCGGCATTCTGCTCCTGACCTTTTCGCCCACTGTTAGCGATCTTCTCCAGCTCTCGCTTTCAAGGCGGCGGGAGTTCCTGGCCGACGCAGGGGCCGTGGAGCTCACGGGCGATCCGCAGGCATTGGCCCTTGCTCTGCGACGGATCGAAGCCATACAGGGAGATGATTGGGAGCGTTTCGACTCGCGCGGGGCACGGTGGCTGCACTGGTTCCGGACGCATCCGAGCACAAGCGAGCGCATTGCGCGCCTGGCGGAACTCGTCTCGCCCGTTCGGCCTGATCTTCCGCTTGCGAACCGGACGGCCTATCTCGACTCGCTCGCCGGACGCGGCGATCGGTCCTGGCGGCAGAATCTCATGCGCCCGTTCGTGTAGGAGGGCAAAGCGTTGGCTCCCGCTAAACGACGCCTAGAGAGATCGAATCGCGAAGAGAAGACAGATCGTGCGTGGAACTTCGCTTAGGCGGGTGCTCGGCTCGGACGTGTTTGTATGCCGGACGACCAGCAGCGAGGGGGCCAGCATGGCCACCCCGCTACATCCCTTTTCATGGTCCGAAGAGTCCCATGCCGCGTCTTTGGCCGTGTCACTTAGCCTCATCCAGTTGCTGAGCGTGCTCGAAATGCCTCTGGACAATGGGAGCGGTCTTTTGCGCGTGTACCTTTAACGCCGCGGCGTCTCCGCTTTCGGCATAGGAGCTCATCAGCGCAAGCGCTTCCCGATGAGCAGCCACCTGAGCGTCAACATAAGCTTCATCGAAAGCTTCGTTGTCAGCGGTCTTTAGTGCCTCGACCTTGCTGGCGTGCTTCTTTGTCATTTCAGCCGGGACGGTGACGCCGTCTTTCTGCGCGGCAGCCATCAGGTCCTTGGACGCTTTCGTATGATCGTTGATCATCATCTGCGCGAACTCCTGGATGGCGGCTGTTTGCGACTTTTGCATCGCCAGCTCGCTTGAACGGATTTCCAACAAATCGGAGCTGGCCGCCATCGTCGCGAACTCCTGCGGCGATATCTTTGCCGTCTGAGCAAGTGCGATCGAGCCCATCAGTCCGACCGCAGCGGCCGCAATGGCCGTTCTCATGATGTTCATCTCGTCCTCCTTCATGTTTTCGCCAACGGGCCCTCCAACCCGCTCGATTGACGATTGTTCCTGCGAAATCTGATGACGTTCCTGCCATCCCTCGGTGACAACGTGGTCAGCATGCTCGCTGTCATCAACCGGTGCCTTTCTGGCATTCCTAGACCAACGCGCTGTCAGTCGCTCCCCATCTGCCCGCCATGAAGCGCCCTTGAGAGATGTCCATAGGCGTCAGCCGTACAACCTTCCCCGGGAGGCAAAGTAGTCATGACCGGCCCTCCCCAGGCGCGCCGGCGCAACGAAAGTCACTTGCCAGCGTTGCCGTTGATCGAAGCCGCAGGAGGACGAAATGGCCGATGACAAGACGAAGCGTGATTTCCGCGACCGTAACCGCGTAGCCGTCGACGAGGATTATGAGGTGGAACATTTCGCCCGCGAGAACGGCATCACGCCAGAGCAGGTCCGCGAGCTAATAAAAGCCACCGGGAATGACCGCGACGCTTTGACAGCCGCTGCAAAGCAATTGAAAACCGTTCTGCAAGGAGGTCCGCTGACCGGCTGATAGAGACATCACCGTGGTTGACGTGGCTGTGGGTGGCACAAGGCGTCTGCAAGGAGGCGGGTACGAAACGGTCTTGGGTCATCTGGGGAAATTGTCACTCACCACAGCCTCCCTACGGGACCTGACCTCACCGACGTTTATCTAGACCTGCTGCGCCGCTGGTTGATGTTGGTGTGGTAGGCCGCGCTGAATGCCCACCCCCGGGAAAACAGTCGACGGGGAAATTCGAGCCTGTGTGGGCACCATTCGGCACCTACGTGCGAGCATACAGGCTGCGGCAAGAATCGACAGGGCTCGCGTTGAGAGCGCTGGGGCAGGTCGTTTCGGATGCCTTCAATCTCAGACCCGGAGCTTGAGAACCGCTAGGGGCCATTGCAGGTTGTGCTTTGACCATTCGGTCTCGCGTTCAGCTCACGTGCCGAATGTGCCGAGCGAATGGAACCGATCACGCTTCGTAAAACCTCGAGTTTTGCGATGCCTGGTTTGTTTGACGGCCTACAGATCAAGCGGCCTTGTCGAAATTCGAACCCGTCCAGCCTTAAAATGTTCTGCCGGACCGAGGCGGAGGGCTTTGTGCGGAAGGTGATCGCAATCGCTTCGGGTCCTGTGTCGATCTGGCTCAGGCCTAACGCTGCCGCATCCATTCGCAATCGAGTTACCTCCAGCAGCGTAGCCACTTCGCTCGGCATGGCTCCAAAGCGGTCCTCCACTTCGTCGGCAAATGCGTTGATGTCCAAATGCGTGCTCATGCGGAACAACCGCGAATACAGGCTGAGGCGTATGGCTGGCTCCGGCACATAGCTTTCTGGGAATGACCCTCCGGCCTGCAAGTTGATGTCTGGGAGGTGCGTGTCAGCGCCGGGCCAGCCTCGAGCAACCAATGAGGCACGCTCGAGCAGTCGATGATAGAGCCCGACTCCGATCAACTTTACGTGGCCCGCCTGTTCTTCGCCGAAAAGATCGCCGGCGCCGCGCAGGTCGAGGTCCCTTTGGCTGATGGCCAGGCCAGAGCCAAGCCGGTCGAGAGCTACAAGAGCCGAAAGTCGGGACCTTGTGCCTTCAGCCAATTCCTTGCCGGGCTCGGTCAAGAGAAGTGCAATGCCTTGCGCCCTTCCTCTGCCTACACGACCCCGAAGCTGGTGGAGCTGTGCAAGTCCGAAATGGTCGGCCCGCCAAACGAGAATGGTGTTTGCCCGCGGTATATCAAGTCCGCTTTCGATGATGTCAGTGGCCAACAAAATGTCGCCTTCGCCTGCGGCGAACCGGACAACTATCTCGTCCAGCTTGCGCCCTTTCATTTCGCCATGCGCGATCTTCACCGATAGCTGCGGAACCAGCCTGCCCAGTTGTTCAACGACATTCTCGATGTCATCTATGCGTGGTACGACAAAGAAGCTTTGTCCTCCGCGGCGGTATTCGCGCAATAGAGCAGCTTTGGCCGAACCGGCATCGAAAGGAGCCAAGATGGTGCGAACCGGACGCCGCTTGGCAGGTGGTGTGTTCAGGACGCTGACTTCCTGCACGCCCGCCATCGCCAATTGAAGCGTGCGGGGTATCGGCGTGGCGCTCATGGTCAGAGTGTGGAGGCATGGCGCCAACCCTCGCAGTGATTGCTTCAGCTTGGCCCCGAACCGATGCTCTTCGTCGATTACGAGCAGCCCGAGATCGCTAAAGGCCACTCCTTTGGCCGCAACAGCATGGGTCCCGACGACGACTGCGATGTTACCGCTTCTCAGACCATCCTTCACTTTCCTTGTCTCTGTCGATCCGACCACCCTGGACAGGTGAGAAACTTGGATGTTGAACTCTGCGAAACGCCGGCAGAACGTTTCGTAATGCTGACGCGCGAGCACCGTGGTGGGCGCAACGATAGCAACCTGCTTGCCGCAGAATGCGGCCGCAGCACACGCCCGAAGCGCCACCTCCGTCTTTCCAAACCCGACGTCGCCGCAGACCAGCCGGTTCATCGTTTTACCCGACGACAGGTCATCCATCACGGCTCGGATTGCGGCGGCTTGGTCGGGGGTCGCGGTATAGGGGAATCGCGCCGCGAAGCGAGCAAGATCAGCACGCGGCGGCTTGATCATTTCGGCGGACTGGCAGGACCTGGCCTTCGCAATGGCGACAAGCCGCTTGGCTACCTTCTCGATATCGCGGACTACAGACTGGCGCCGCTTCTTCCAGCCTTCGCTTTCTAGTCGGTCCAAGGCTATCGCTTCTGGCTCGGATCCATAGCGCCATATACGGCCAAACTCCTCCACTGGGGCCAGCAAGAAAGCGCCGCCATGATATTCAAGCTTTACGACATCCTGTTGCAGGCCAGCCACTTCAATTTGTTCGATCGCGGCAAGCACGCCTATGCCATGGTCTTCGTGGACCACCAGATCACCGAGCTGCAGGTCGGGTTCGACAATGCCGCTGCCGGGCCTCGCGTTTCCATTCATTGAGGGGCCGAATATATCCGCTGCCGCAATGACCGCAATTCGGGATGGTTCGTCGACAAAGCCCTCTGTGAGATCAAATTCCGCCTTGAGAAGGGAGCCTCTTTCGACAGAGAGGATTTGCGGCCAATCGGCGACTGGGTCCATTTTGCGACCGAACTTACGGTCGCACAGCCGCTCTG
Source organism: Mesorhizobium sp. WSM4815 (assembly GCF_055811575.1). Classification (NCBI taxonomy): domain Bacteria; kingdom Pseudomonadati; phylum Pseudomonadota; class Alphaproteobacteria; order Hyphomicrobiales; family Phyllobacteriaceae; genus Mesorhizobium; species Mesorhizobium sp. WSM4815. The sequence continues at coordinate 8,294 of NZ_JBVVQS010000071.1, forward strand.
CTCGGCGCAGTTCCGAAGCTTCGCCTGTGACCACCACACTAAACCCCGAGCTTGCGCGCGCCTGGGCGAACTCGGCGAATTCGTGCCCGGCTCGCGGCAGGTGGAAGAATTTGGGAATTCGGCCAACCGGGACCATAAGACGCAAGCAATGGCGACCCCGTAGCGAGTCGTCCCATTCCTCACGCGACAAATAAAACTGTTTCGCCGCGGACCGCCCCTTCGCGGATATTTGCCGCCTGCCGCGCCACGCCTCCTCTATGAGGTCCAAGACGCGTGCGAGCGAAATTTCTTCCAATCCATCCAGGAAGCAGATGTTAGCTGTTGATGCGACATCGAAGAGCGCCGGCAAGTCGGAGTAGTGCGAGACCAGGCGTTCCTCCATCGGGATGGTGCGCATCGCTGCAGGGTCGAACTCGTTGCCGGATTCCAACATAAGCTCAGACGCCGGGCCGACTACGACTCTGTGCAGCGATCGCTCGCTTCGTTGAGTGATTTGGTCGTATGCCTTAAGTTCGGAGATGGTGCCGCCAGGGCCCAGTACAACACGAATAGGGTGGTCACGGTCGGCAGGAAAAATGTCGATAAGATCGCCGCGGACGGCCATCTCGCCTGGTTCGTCGACCCGATCGTCGACAACATAGCCAGTTCTCTCAGCCAATACACGAAGTGCCCTCGGGTCCACCTCCTGTCCGATCTGCAGGGTCGCGAAACCCTGGCCGATTGCGGAGGGAGGCGGTACCCGCTGCAGGGCAGATTCGACCGAAGTAACCGTGATGCGGGGTCTTTTCGTAGCGGCCGCAACAGCATGAACAACGCTGACCCGCCGCCCCATAGTGGCGCGAGTGGGCCACACCCTGTCGTATGGCAGGCAATCCCACGGCGGCATGTACAGGATATCAGCTTTTGGGAGGAAGTGGCGCAATGCCTTTGTGATGTCAGCGGCACTGCGTTCGGAACTCGCGATATGGAGCATGTCCCCATTTCGAGTGGTTTCCAACGCGCTGACCAATGCCGCAGCTACTGCGGCAGCTGGCGGTGTGTCGCCTTCTCCTCCTGATGCAAGTTCGCACTGCTCAGCCTTTCCGGCATTGGTCTCTCTATCCACGTCTCACCTTCCGATCCTGGGACAAAACGGCCGCGAGGCGCCCGGTGTTCCGTTGGGCGGCACAGTTGCCGACGCTCGGCCTTCAGCAACGTCGCAAAGCGGCAACCGTTGCCTTGCCCAGCGTGTGATCGGATCGTGCGCCATGAGAATAGAGTGCCGCACTGTCTAGCAATGCGTGCATTGCGAGGTTTCCTGAGCAAGTCGCGAATCCGGGGGCGCTACGGCTTTGTGGATTCTTTCTGGGACGAAACGGCAGCGGCTGGTCGATAGCGGCTTAGGCATCTGTGGTCGGCATTCCAATTGCCCGTTGCTAGACTTGGCCAAATGACTCGCTATCAGATGGACCCAAGTTCTCAGGCTCAGCAATCATTCGACGGTTGCTGTCCAAAAGCTCATGCACACCGTCGGCGTGCTAGACTCCAAGCATCCCGTCACAAAATCGGCAATCAACAGGTTGGCGCTACCATTGGCGATATGCATCCGCATCGAGTCTTCGCACCGATCCGGACGTGCCTGGTAACCCTCGCCCGCCATAGACCCCCAAGGACTTGCCCAGGGCTTCACTCTATCGCTCGAACCCTGCGTCGGTCGGCAGCCACAGCGACAGCGGAAAGCCCCAGATCAGCACGAGCCGACCGATCAGCCGCGGCACGACGATCTGCTTGCGCTGGACCGAGATCCTCGAGCTCGCTGCCCGCCGCCGGACGCAGGCCGGAGCGAGGAACGAAGACTCGCCGATGGTGGCGTCGCCCGATACGTAGTCGAGATTGGGGCGGAAGCGGTCCCAGGCCTTGCCGACCGAGGTGGCCCAGTCGAAGCTGTGGTCCTTCGTCATGCGATGGCGGCCACCGTGGCCGAGATCGCCTTCGACACCGAGGAGACCTGGAAGATGGTGGTGCTGCTGACCTTAGAGGGCGTCATCCCGGTTGCTGCGAAGGCCATAGCCTTGGTCAAGGATCATCTGCCGCCATGCACCACCGCAACGGCGAAGCCGCGAAACGTAGATGCTTCCTTGACCTTCTTATGATGTCCGGCAGGGCGGCCACCGCCTTCTCGACGCTCCGACACGCCATCAGCCCCACCTTTCAAGAGCCTGCCTGAGTTTTTTAACGGAGGCGGGGAACATGGATGCTGCCTCGCGGTTGGACCTCGGAAAGCTAATTCGCAGCCTGAAGGAAAGCGGCCGAGCTCGCTCTCGCGACGCCGCGAACAGCTCCTATAGGAGATTACGCATGCGAGCGCTGGTTTGGCATGGAAAAGAAGACATACGTTGCGACGAGGTTACCGACCCCGAAATCGAAGACCCGCGCGACGTCATCGTCAAGGTGACGAGCTGCGCGATCTGCGGCTCGGATCTGCACCTCTATCACAACCTCATTCCGGCAATTCTGCCCGGCGACATTATGGGCCACGAAATGATGGGTGAGGTGGTGGAAGTTGGATCCGAGATAAACGGCGCGCTTAGGAAGGGAGACCGCATCGTCGTTCCCTTCACCATAATTTGCGGGGAATGTGACCAGTGCAAGCGCAAGAACTTTTCGGTCTGCGAACGTACCAACCGCAACAAGAACATCGCCGACAAGGCGTTCGGTCACACGACGGCTGGGCTGTTTGGGTATACCCATCTGACCGGCGGTTACCCGGGCGGACAAGCCGAGTATGTTCGCGTACCATTTGCCGATGCAACGCACATCAAGGTACCGGTCGGGCTCTCCGATGAGCAGGTCCTCTTCCTTGGCGACATATTGCCAACTGGCTGGCAGGCTGCTGTTCAGTGCGAGATCGAGCCCTCCGATACCGTCGCGATCTGGGGCTGTGGCCCGGTGGGGCAGATGGCAATCCGCAGCGCCATTCTTCTCGGTGCCAAGCAGGTCGTGGGCATAGATTGCCTGCCCGAACGCCTTTCCATGGCCGGAGCGGGCGGCGCGATCACCATCAACTTCCTGGAGGAGAGCGTTGTTGAAAGGCTGAACGAGCTTACAGGCGGCAAGGGGCCAGATAAATGCATCGACGCCATCGGGATGGAAAGTCACGTGTCTTTTCGTCAACCAGACACCGTTTATGACCGCGCGAAGCAGATGATGCTGATGGAGAGCGATCGGCCCCACGTGCTGCGTGAAATGATCTATGTCTGCAGGCCAGCCGGCGTCATCTCAATCGCGGGCGTGTATAGCGGGTTCGTCGACAAGATCCCGATTGGCCAAGCCATGAACAAGGGCCTGACCTTCAGGATGGGCCAGACGCATGTGAACCGCTGGACCGACGACCTACTGCGTCGCATCGAAGAAGGTCAGGTCGACCCGTCGTTTGTCATCACCCACACTGCCGGGCTCGAACAAGGACCCGAGATGTACCAGATCTTTCGCGACAAGCAGGACAGTTGCGTCAAAGTCGTACTGAAGCCATAGGACCAGTGTCATGAACATGCTTAGCAAATTCGGCAATCTCAGCAGATGGCCAAGCGACCCAAGGGTCGTAAAATCTGGCCCAAAGGCGCTTGCGCCCTCCGATATGGTAGCGCGCAAACTTGGATGGTTTAGCATCGCGCTTGGCATGGCCGAACTTATAAGCTCCGAGCGCATCGCCCGCGCACTCGGCATGCCTGGTAAGGAAGGCTTGATCCGTGCCTACGGAGCGCGGGAAATCAGCAGCGGCATTCTGTCCTTGTCGGCAGACAAAAAGCCGGGGCTTTGGAGCCGTGTGGCCGGTGATGGGCTCGACATCGCAACGCTCCTATGGGCGCTCCGGCACGACAACCCAAAGCGTGACAACGTCGGACTTGCATTGGTGCTCGTTGCCGGTGTGACACTCATCGATTTATTGACCGTGCAAAACGTAAGCGCCCGGCACGCTCGCGGCCGCCGCCAACCGCAGGATTTCGGTGACCGCAGCGGCTTCCCGCGGGGTCTCGAAGCTGTGCGGGGCCTTGCGCGTAAAGACATGTCACCCGCCAGCCAGAATTGAGCGGTGGCTGACCTCAGGAGACGGTCTTTCCGCATGCCCGTGCCTGCCGCCGGGCACAGTCCCGATGGCAAGCTCCGGCTCCTGCACAGCCAAGCTTCGAACCGGGGCTTCGGCTGCCTTCCAGTCGGGCGTGAAGAAGCCGTGGTCCATGCGCCAGCGACCCAGGACTAGCCGGGCATGATACCGATCCGTCCCAAGCTGCGATGCCGTACCCCGCGTGCAGCCCGGTCAGCCGCTAGCACTCTGATCTGGTCGACCAAGTCCTTTCTTTGTAGCGAGATTTTGTTTTTCTTTCAGCAGCCGAACGATCGCGTCGACGGGCGGTGCAAGCTCGGGCGGCGACTTGCTGTTCGAGCGCCACAAGTGTTCAAACAATGTTCTCAGTATGCGCATTGTCGTAACCTCCTGGACCACCAAACTTGGCTTGGGCGTTGTTGTTCCTGAACGGCACGCCAAGCCCGCTGGGGGTGACACGGAGGCTCAATCTGGAGAAACGACCTGAAGTGCTCGCGTCTCGGATTGTTGCAAATTATACCGGCGGGAGGACGGACGAGTAGAACTTCGTTGGGCTTCGAGATGATCTAGTGGCTCGTCAGCAGGCGGTTTGTCTTCCTTCCGGAACCCTGGCCGAGCCAAAGGCGTTCGGGTCGTGCAGCACTTGCCCTAGGGCTGAAAGATCGGACTCCCCCCTTCCGATCAGCCCACGTCCTTCCCATCCCCTCGGGGTGCGGGCCCCTATTTTGTTTGGCGTGCTGGAGCGGCGCGGCTGAAGGCGTAGCGGGCCTTTTTTGTTTCCGTGTGGAACTTCGGCGCGGGCTGAAAGTTTGATTCGTGCAGCTGCGACATGGATGACTCCCGACGGCCCGCGTCCTTTTTTCCCGAAGGGCGCGGGCTTTCTTTCTGCACGGAACACCGGGGCGGTGCACATTTCGCCGGCTTGCAGCGAAATGGCCGCTTGCGCGCTGCCTCAATCCCTCGCCTTCAGGCCCTGTTGTCTGCCGTCATATAGTGTGATCCTTGCTATCAACAATATTTTGGAATCCCATCACCAGCCGTCACTGGGCGCCGCGAGTGGAGATGCTTGACAGTGATTACCGGCTCGGGTTTTTGGAACTTATTCAGGCTTTTCAGCGTTCTATGACATGCCTCACGATCGAGCCAACCGTCTGCTGGGCGTCGCCACCACTGCGAAAATCGGCGGTCATCCGATCCATCCCATGTTGATTCCTTTTCCGATCGCATTGTTTGTGTCGGTGTTCCTCTCAGACCTGGTGTTTTGGTCGACCGAGAATGCTTTCTGGGCCGAGGCTTCTTTTTGGCTGCTCGGGTTTGCCTTGCTTATGAGCGCCGCAGCGGCGCTGGCCGGCTTTGCCGATTTCCTTGGAAATGCAGTCGTACGCTCTTTCGGCGCCGCGTGGCACCACATGATAGGCAATGTCATCGCAGTGGTACTCGCCTTGGCTAATTTCGTTTTGCGGCTCAGTACAGGCGCAGTCGAGGCGACTCTGCCTTGGGGATTGGCCCTGTCTACGCTTGTTGTCCTGCTTCTTGTTTACACTGGCTGGAAGGGCGGAACGCTCGTCTACGAGCACAGGGTAGGAGTGCATCCTGAGGAGGGTGAGGGCACCAGTTCTCGTGCGGGACGATTTTGATGAGGTCTTGGCATGGCCGACCTGCGGGGACGCGTTGTCGTGGTCACCGGCGCTTCGAGCGGCCTCGGCAGAGCGGCTGCTCTTGGGTTCTCGCGACAAGGGGCGCGGCTGGTACTGGTTTCTAGAAACGACGACGCGCTCGACAACATCGCTAAGGAATGCGTCGACTCAGGCGGTGAGGCACTGACCTTTCCCGCCGATGTGGCAGACTACAGCGCGGTCGAGGAAATCCGTGGTTTTGCAGTATCGCATTTCGGCCGGATTGACGTCTGGGTGAATTGCGCCGCAGTGCTGATTTTCGGGCGTTTTGAGGAAGTTCCGCCTCCGCTGTTCCACCGTCTGGTCGACACGAATGTGTTTGGCTACATCAACGGATCTCAGGTCGCCCTCAAGCAATTCCGCTCTCAAGGAGACCGTGGAGTGCTGATCAACGTCAGTTCAATGCTCGGTGTCGCTCCAGAGCCTTTTGTCAGTATATATGTCGCGAGCAAGTTTTTCATACGCGGGCTCACAGCGTCCATCCGGCAGGAGTTGCGCACCACGCCAGACATTCATGTGTGTGCTATCCTTCCTGCAGCCATGGACACCCCTATCTACCAGAAAGCGGCGAATCTGTTCGGCCGCAAGGCGCGATCCATTGTCCCTGTTTACTCCGCCGAGCGGGCCGCCTCTGCAATTGTCGGCGCAGCGAGCCATCCTCGACGCGAGATCAGGGTTGGCGGCTTTGCATTCGTGTTGGAATTTGGCTGCCGGGTTGCGCCATCACTGGTGGAATGGATAGTCGCTGTTGTGGGGCCACGTCTACAGTTTCAGGAAAACGCCGAACAACCGCACGATGGCAACTTGATGGCAAGTGTGTCCCCTCACGAAGTTTGCCGGCCGCTGGCGCCAGTACTGGACGAAGGCTGTTGGGCGTCACTCCCCTTGATCGTCGCGTGCCCTTTGAGCACGTGCCCAGCCACCGCTTCCAACCTCTAGTGAATGGATTGGAACACAATCTTGCTGTTGCGGATGACGAAGCTGTCTGCACCGTCGGTAGCGTTGAAACTGCGCGAAGTAGCGGACCAGATCAGAATGGCGTAGGGACCCCGAACCTGCTTTGCCAAGAATTCGAATTTAGCCTCAGGCAACTGCTCATGAAGGCCTGTTCCTTTACGCCGCGAGGGAACGCAGCCGCTCTCGGATTCGTTGCAATGCATGAGCAATGTTGGACATAGGTCGGGCCAAGCTTCGAACGATCAGGGCCGCGTTTTGGACTTGCCCAATGAAAGCGAAAGGATCAGCTCTCGAAATCGCTGCATCATCGTTGTCGGAGCCTCGGCCGGCGGCGTCGAGGCACTGAAGCGGCTCGCGACCTATCTACCGCCCGATCTTGCCGCTGCTGTCTTCGTGGTGCTCCACGTGGGCCAGACGAGCTATCTCCCGGAGATCCTGGATCGGGCTGGCCCTCTCAGGGCGACCAAGGCGAAGAGTGGGGAGCAGTTCGAGCGGGGGCGCGTCTATGTGGCTTCACCCGGTTTCCATCTGCTGCTGCACCACGATCACATGCTGCTCCGGCGCGGCCCTCGCGAGAACCTTGCCCGGCCGGCGATCGATCCTCTCTTCCGATCGGCCGCGTGTAGCTATGGAGCTCGGGTCATTGGCGTCCTCCTCTCCGGCAGCTTGTCCGACGGCACCTCGGGTCTCCGGGCAATCAAGACCGTCGGGGGAGTAACAGTGATCCAGGACCCGCAAGACGCGGCCGTACCAGACATGGTTCGGAGCGCCCAGCGCCATGTCGAAATCGACCATTGCGTGCCGATCGTCGGACTGGGCGATCTGTTGGCCCGGTTGGCCTCCGAGCCCGCCGGCGAGACGCTTCCTGTTCCACCGGGAGTCCGGCTGGAGGCGGCAGTCGCAGCTCAGGAGCACTCCGCTATGTCGAATGAAGATCGTCTCGGCGAACTTTCGTTGTTTGTTTGTCCGGAGTGCCACGGTCCTCTCTGGGAGATCGAGGACGGCGACATGCTTCGCTACCGATGCCACACTGGGCATGCCTTCACCTCGGACGCGATGCTCGAGGCTCAGTCGGCCGAGACTGACCAGATATTGTGGAGCTTGCTGCGCGCGCATCAGCAGCGGGCGGCATTCACCCGGCGAATGGCCGACCGGGAAAGTGAGTTGGCTCGCGTTGACATGGCGGCAAAGCTGCAGGAACGGTCGAGAGAATATGAAGCGGACGCCGAAGTGATCGAACGAATTCTCGAAAGCAGGCGGGGTACAGTGGCAGAGGATGGCCCGATCGCGAAACAAAACTGATCCGGCCTCGCCGGATGCTTCGAAAGACCGCGATGAAACCGAACCAGATCTATGTGATGACCGTGGATCCGATCGGGCCAAAGGAACAAACAGCACCCACTTTGGTTAATGCTGCGCGTGCCACCAGACACGCGTTTCTCACATTCGGAGACGACGATGGCTACGAAAAAGGAATCGCAAAGCAAGGCCAAGGGCCTCGAAGATCTTTTCCACGACGGACTGAAGGACGTCTACTACGCTGAGCGCAAAATCCTGGTTGCGCTGAAGAAGATGGCGAGGGGTGCCGAATCCGACCAACTGACCGCCGCATTCGAAAAGCACCGCGACGAGACGGAGGCTCAGATCGAACGGCTGCAGCAGGTCTTCGAGATGTTCGGCAAACGGCCACAAGGAAAGACATGTCCCGCGATCGATGGCATCATTGAGGAAGGGCAGGAGATACTTGAGGAATTCAAGCAAGCTCCGGCTCTGGACGCTGGTCTTGTGGCGGCGGCGCAAGAGGTTGAACACTATGAGATCGCCCGCTACGGCACCCTGGTCACCTGGGCCGGATTGCTCGGCCTAAAGGATGCCGTGCCGCTGCTCGAGGAGACGCTCGAAGAGGAAAAGGCGACTGACGAGGCGCTGACGCAGCTTGGAGAGACCAGCGTCAACGAGAGAGCGATGCAGGAAGCTGCCTAGGTAATCGGCGCTTCGACGGAATCAATGAGCACGTCATGAACAATAGAGAGACCGCGCCTCCGGACGACGGTGGCGCGCCTTTGTCGCCGGTGCCGGCCGGCCAGGCGCCAAGCCTGCGGCAACTCCTGTTCGAGCCTAACATCTCGGTCAACGGTCTGATCGACGACGGCACTGTCGTCTTCTTTCTTGGTCGCCTGGAAGCCGTACGCCAGAGCGGCGACGACCTCATCATGGAGCTCAACACCAACGGCGGGGATGCCGATGCGGCCCCGCGGATTGCCCTCGAAATTCGGCTGTTTGGGCAGCATTCAGGCCGGAATGCGTACTGCGTCGGCAAGACGAAAGTGTATTCGGCGGGGGTGACTATCTTCGCGGCTTCCCGAAGCCGTTCCGCTTCCTCACCACGGACGCGGTTCTCCTGGTGCATGAGCGGTGTATGCAGACGAGTGTCGAACTGAATGGCCCGATGAAATCTTCCATTCAGATCGTGCGCGAGCAGCTTGCGCTACTTGAGACAGCGGAGCGACTGGAAATGGAGGGTTTTAAGGAACTCGTTGAGGGCAGTTCGCTTAGCATTGACGAACTCTACCGCCGAGCGACAACGAATTCCTACATCCACTCTGAAGAGGCCCTCGACCTGGGGATAGTCGCAGATCTGCTGCGCTAGCATAGCCGTTCAGGCGAGATATCCGCGGCGATATCCGGAGTATCGGATTGACAATGCAAATCCCGCGCTTCTTGGGAGAGAGCACGGGCCACGAGTATCGACTGCACTTGGCGGGCGATCGGAACCAACGGTGGGTGGCGACGTTGCGATGGCAGTAAAACTAATGCTGACCCAACGGAGACCAACATGACAGAGCCCAAGGAACGTCTGGTGCAGTGGCTTCGCGACGCTCACGCCATGGAAGAACAGGCCGAGACCATTTTGAGCGGCCAAATCGAGCGTCTGGAAAACTATCCCGAGATTCGTGACCGGATGAACACGCATCTCGAAGAAACGAGGCAACAGGCGAAACGTCTCGAACAATGCCTCGACCGGATTGGCGATGGATCTTCGACCCTGAAGGATGCCGGGGGTAAGATAATCGCCTTCGGACAGAATATCAGCGGCATTTTTGCAGGCGACGAGGTGATGAAAGGATCGCTAGCCAGCTACACGTTCGAGCATATGGAAATCGCCAGCTACAAGATGCTCATTGCCGCAGCCGACGAGGTCGGCGACCTCGAGACCCAAAGCGCGTGCAAAGCAAATTTGCGCGAAGAAGAGGCGATGGCCGACTGGTTGGAAAACAGGCTCGGCACAGTCACCAGCGAGTTTCTCAGACGCGACGAGCGGGACTCTGACACCGCGAAACGGTGACGTGCAGAGGCGCCGCTCTATTTGCGCTTAAGGGCGAGCTGTCGCGACCCATACGCGGGGGAATGGCGAGCCCTTCACCTGCTACGAGCCTATTGCTCCGGAACCGCGGAGGTCTGCGGATGATTTCGCGCGGCCTCGGCAATCTCGGGGATGTATTTGGTCGCGGTGCAGCTTCGGTTCGTGTTCGAGCGCGCATCGAACACCTCTTTTTCGCAGACCCGCTCAGCGAGCTCGATGGGAACATGTACAGCCAGAGGCACCTCAGTCTCAGAGATTCCGAGCTTGGCTGCGATTTTCTGTTTCACCTCTTGCCTACCGAGCGAAACGTCAACGCCGACGTCTTGCGGGTCCTGAGAATCTTCCGTCGTCGGCGATGCGCCTTGCCCGGGTAGATCGTCTTGCTGCCCAGTCTGAGCAAATGTCTGAACGGTAAAGAGCAGCCATGTAATCACAGCCGGCAGCAATAATCGGTGGGGGAGTGTTTTCATGCCCAGCCTCCTGCAGGTGCCTTGAACAACGGGCAAAGTGGTCGAAGCGTTCCAGAGGAGCGGCGTGCGCTTTGGGGAGCCGATGCAGCCCGCCGTGCCGAAGAATGTGGCAATTTTTGTGCTGTGCTGTTGGAACCTGATTTGGCGACAATTTCAGTGCGGCGACACGCGCTGTGCTGTCGGATCGGGGAGAACAATGCGGCAAAAGGCAAGCATTCACCGACAAAGAAAAACAAGACAGAAAGGAGCGCACGTCGGATGCTGCGCGGGAATTGATCGAGGTCGAGCGCGCGGCACGAAATGCAAAGACGGCTCGGCTCCGGCAAAAACCGCTCTTGCTGGGGCACCGGCACCGCAACCGAAGAGGGATTGGAAGGTGAAGAGGTGGTAGTAGTTACGCTGCACGTGGCGCTCTCCAATCATCCGCGGCGGTGCCGGAAGGCGCCGGCTTCCTGCGCCGCTTGGCCGGCGGCGAGATTCGGCGTGCGCAAAAAGAAGGGCTTGGTGCAGCTCACGCAAGCTTTGCCGCCTCAGACCTCAGCATAGGAATTAATGTACGGGAATTACCAAGCCGTAGCCGCCTTGGAACGAATAATCCGGCTCAAGCTTACTTGGGCGATCCAGGTCCCTCACTCGGATCACCGGTCACTCGATCGGATTGGGCCCGCCCTCGCACAGGGGCGGGCCATTGTTTCGGGGCGACCTGACTGACAGGAGTGAACAACAATGTTTGCAGATGAGATTGCGGCAAGGCGTCTGAAATCCCTGGTCGACCACTATATGGAGACCAGGAAAAGGCGGCACGATGTGGTTTCAACATCGAGAGCTGAAACCGCCATACGGGAAGTCCTCCCCAATTGCCCTGTGTCCGGCAAAGCCCTTGATGACATGATCGCCGCCTGTGCCGTCGAGCATGGCCTCGGCGTGCTGTTCGACAGGTCAGAAATCACCGACAGCGTCAGCTGATCCGCTGGCCTGCGAAGGCGCTCAAGCAGTCCGACACGTCGAGTGTCCGGTTCATATATCCCCCGGTTGGTACGTTTCCGACACTATCCATGAGCCTCCATGCATCTAGATAGCCATGGAGGTGGAGTGAGCATGCCGAGATATTTTTTCCATATCCGGAGCGAGGACGGGCACCTCGTGGAGGACCTCGAGGGGCAGGAATTCGCGGATATGGCGCAGGCTGAGGAGAACGCGATGGCCTCCGCCAAGGAGATCCTGGCGGAAGGACTGCTCAGCGGGAAGCCAGTGCTGACAGGCGCAGTCTTTGAGATATGCAACGAAAAACACGCATTGGTGTTGCGATTTCCTTTCTCGGATGCCGCTACAAAGCCCGGTGCCCGCCCTTAATGCCTAAGTGACTGGCTTTCGGACTTTAGCACCCCATATGTAGTTTCATCGTTCGCACGTTGTCACGGGCGCGAACGGCTGGGAGATCAGAAAGCTCTTGCCCTACCGAGGGTGGAGCTATGTTTAACCAGCCCAGTATTCCCTATCAGAATGCTTTATTACGGCGACTTTCCCCTGGCGATCTGGCATCGCTCGAACCCAACATGGAACGGGTAGCGCTGCAGATGCGGACCCAGCTTGAGTCGACGAAGTCCGTTATCGAAAAACGTGTATTTCCTGGAAGACGGCATCGCGTCGGTCGTCGCCAAACTACCTAAGGGCCGGGATACCGAGGTCGGCCTGATCGGCATGGAAGGCATGACCGGAGCGTTAGTGGCCCTAGGCGGCGATCGCGCCGCACATGACACCTATATGCAACTGGCGGGAAGCGGCTTGCGAATTCCAGCCTCGGCACTGTCGTCTGCTCTGTCTGAGAGCACTACGCTGAAGGCCCTTCTGCTTCTCTATGTCCAGACCCTCTATATTCAGACCAGCTACACCGCCCTGGTAAACGCACGGTCGAAGTTGGACGAACGTTTGGCTCGCTGGCTTTTGATGTGCCACGATCGCGTCCGCAACGACCGGCTTGCAATCACCCACGAATTCATGTCCGTCATGCTGGGTGTGCGGCGACCGGGTGTCACGGTTGCTATCCAGGAGCTTGAGGGCAGGGGCCTAATCAAAGCCACGCGGGGTGAGATCGTCATCAGGGATCGTGATGGTCTGTTCCAGTTGGCCGATGGCACCTACAGCGAGCCGGAGCGGGAATATGATCGGTTGCTGGGGACAATCGACAAGCCGCTATGATCGGGGGCTTCGGCGAAAGTCACGTTAGCGACGAGCGCCACCATTGTCGGCAATTCAAACGACGCCTCGCGCTGGCGCTCCCCACCGCCTAACCCTTTCGCCATCCATATTCTTCACGGCATAAATCGCTTTCGCGAACCGGCACTTGCATGATCTGGGACTTCGCTACCCAGCGGCAGTTTGCGTGTGCACTTCGCCGAAGTTGGACCCGAGAAGGTGCCCATCCGGCGTCCAGGCAGCCTTGTGTTCTCAAGTTACATTCTTATCAATATTGTGGGAGCGCTCAGAGACCGGCGGCTCGTTGTTTCCGCTCGAAAGTTCTCATGGCCCGATGGATGTTCCGGAGAGCTTGGCTGGAATCGTGCCACCCTTCGAATTCGATCTGCTTGTCGGTGCCGGACACCGACGCCAGGAAAAACTGCTCGATCTCGGATCGCAAACGATCCGGAATATTCTCGCCAAGGAGAGACTCGCTATGCGCATCTTGCTTGTGCGGGCAAAATACATAGCGATCGTTTCTCACGGTCTCGCCGTTCTCCGTTTGCATGACACGAAGGGCCGCCAGCAGATCGCACTTGATGACAACACCGGGAGCGCTGGCTGCCTCATGGATGACTAGACCGTCGAGGGCGTCGCCATCGTCGCCGAGCGTAGAAGGCAGAAAGCCCCAGTCGTAGGGGTAGGCTAGGCCTGCTGGAAGCGGCCGCGTAAATTCGAAAAGCTTCTTCTTGGGTTTGTAAGTCAACTTTGCTTCGGTGCCACGCGGTGTTTCCACGACTACCCTGATCCGACCCTTCGATGTAGTCGTAGGCAGTGTCAGATAATTCGCCACGTTTGGTCCTCGCCAGTCCATCCCAATGGCCCTAGACTTCTCTAAGCGGCGGATGGCGGATTTGTTCCGAACGTGCCTATCCGCGTCTTCACAAAAAACCGGTGCGGATTGGACGCGCAAATACACTGGGCTCATCGAAGCCGCCAGAGAGCTTGAGGTCGAGAATGCGATCATCGACGGCAAGGCTTCAGGAACACGCCGGTCCACTGCCCAAAGAGTTGAGGAAACGGCCGGCGAAGCAGTCGGCCAGAGGCGGTGAAGCTGCATATCGAGCACCTCCGCGGCGAGCAGGGTTATATCCGACACGGTTCCGTGCTGGGAATCAGCGACGAATGGGAACCGAGGTAGTTGGGAGCATTGGCTGGCTGAAAAGGTGCGGCAGCTCTACATACGTCCTTGGCCCATAGCTTCACGTATTCGGCGGCTGCTGCCGATGGCGCTCAGCTTCGGCTGCATGCCATTCTCGGTCGATGGAGCCTTCCTCAGCCTTGTGGAAGTACTGCGAGCAAACTAGCCAGCCTTTGAGCGGCCTTAGCAATGCAACACACGCTCCAACGGTGAGGGGTAAGGTTGTGAGCGCATGCATCCAGTAGGACGGCTCATACGTGAGCTGAAACCATAGTGCGAAAGCCAGCGCCGGGAATGCCACAATCGACATGGAAAAGAAGGCCGGGCCGTCAGCCGGATCGGCGAACGAGAAATCCAAACCGCATACATCGCAATGGTGCGCCAGCTTGAGATAGCTGCTGAACAGATGCTCCTGTTGTCAGCGGGGGCAACGCCCCTTAATACCGGTTAGGACGGGGTTGGTCGTTTTCGCTAGGCATTCTACAAAACCACATCGCCCCGGCATTAGTTCCGAGGCAGGCTGCGTCCTTGTTGGGGTTTCGGCGACGAGGAGTAACTGGTTTTGCTCGCGCCAATGTCGCGTAGATAGCGCAGCTTAAGGAATCTAGCAAAACCCCTAGCTCCGCTCGCCGAACTCTGTCCCGTTCCAGGCGTCCAGCGACGATCGTCGGGTGGAATCTGGATGCCTGGTGCGGCCGAACTCACGGCCAATTTGAAATCCCGCGTAAATGAACAGCCGCTGGGTTCGAACAGCGCGTAATAACCGATGATGGCAGGCGTCGAACGTGCGAACATTTTGGCGCGGCAAGCTTCCGTTCCTATAGGCGGGAAATTCAATCAATTGCAGGAATCGAGCGCTAGCTGTTCGCCCACCTCAGTGGACGCAGACAGTGGCCAACAGCACTGCAGGATCCATGTTGAAACACTCTCCAGATCGCTGCCGAATAGCTGGAGCCAAGCGTCCTGCGCGCGGTAGGCGAGAACTTCGCGCTGAGCTCGGCCGCTGAAATGCGAACGATGAACTCTGACGCCGATGCAGTGCGCCAAGCACGATCTGGGTGCTTTTGGTCTCAACGAGATTGCGATAGGCGGCAATACATGGGATCGCGGTTCTGGCGTCATTGCCTCATAGCGGTAGCAGCTCGTACATGAGCGCGGATGGCAGTGGCGTCTCTGATCTCCATTCGGAGTAGGGCGATCTCACCGCGCAAGACGACCATTCGCACCCGATGATGCGTAAGGCTGGCACGCAGAACCCGCGCTAGCTCGATCTCGTTAAATGGGTAAATTTCGCCCATGTAGCACGGCTTGTCGGGTATCTGCTAATTGGGTCTGTCAAAGGCGGCGCTCGTCAGCTTTGTTTTCATCGCGTCGCCTTCCGCCAGCGGCCGATCGCGCCCCGGCCTCGCTGCAAAACCACCGTTCACCTTTGCTCGAGGTAATCAGCGTCTCATTGTAATATTCTTGGCCTGGTACACGGTAGATATGCTCACCAGAGTTCACGCCGATGTTGCCTTTAAAGTTGCAACCTGAGCCGAGAAGGCTGACGCCCGTCGATGACTCGCGGACCGTCTGCAGGAAAGCCTTAAAGCTTCGGCCCTAGATCACGGCGCATGAGACGCGCTTCTCTCAGGATCGAGGCACGATCAAGTCCGATCAGCGATACAATGTCGCGTATTTGCTGCTCGGTGGCACCTGTTTCCTGCGCAAGTGAGCGTACATAGTCGTCTGTCAGGCGGGCCCGCCCTGCTTCTTCTGCCATCGGACAATGCCTTACGTTTGGGGCAGGAGTCCGATGGTCGCTCCCAAGCGTCAGCGCCCATTGTGTGTGGCTGGCGATCTCACACTGTACCGACTTGCCTAGATTTTATCCAGATGGAAGCGTGCTCGCCAGCCGCGGATGCCCTGGCCATCGAACTCGCCAAAGCTACGAGCACGGAATCGTCGGCAGGTTTCTCGACAAAAGTTCCGGCCTTGAAGGCCTCACCTCGGCCCTCGATGTCCGTGGCACTATAAATCACAAAGGGGATGTTGCGGGCCACCAGTTCTTCAGCAACCGAAGAGCTGACGCCGTCCTGCAAGAGCACGTCCAGTATAACGACGTCCGGCTCAACCAGGGCCAAAATTTGTCTTGCACGAACGCAACTCGGCTCTGAGGCTACCGCAAATCCGGCCTGTTTAAGGGACGCCTCAATGTCAACGACGATCATCGGCTCGTCCTCAACAATAAGTGCTAGAGGCTTTCTCATGTGCTCCTCCTTGCTGGGCAGGAGCACGATGTGCGCTGACACCACGGCAATCAGTTCATAAGCCTGTCCGGACCAGAGTGCATGCTCATTTGTTAAAGCGAGCGAAAACACATCGCGCCAAGAGACGTGGAGCCAGGCTGTCATGCGATCGTCGACTGCATGCTGGATGCCGGACGGGTACGTCGGGAGATCATGCGCTCGCTCCGGCCGATCGCCGCCGACAACACGCCAAGGTCGAGGAGTGCAATGATCACTGCCGGGCCGGCCTATTTGAGTCACGACCGGTCTCAAAAGGCGTACACTTCACAGGTCGCCCACACTTCCGCGGCAAAGGGGCCGGAGATCGGGAACCCGACTATTCGTCTTTCTTCAACTCTTCAGCTTCGTGCTTCAGCCGCTGCCAGTCCGCGCCGTGCTTGCGAAGCAATGCCCGCGCCTGTTTGGGCGTCACATCTGTCACCTCCGCCAGGTGCTCAACTTCGAGTTCTGCACCCTTCTTAACTCGGCTCGTGTCGCTCGTCCTCTTGTGCGCCATCTGTTGCGTCCTCCTGACCCACGGTCAGTGCAACGGATGTTCAACGTTGTGGTTCCGCCCCTGTGGAACTAACTGCCGGCCGTGTAGTTTTACCGCCGAATGAGATCCCAAATGCTTCGGTTCTTAATCGGTCTTGGCGCGCTGTATGCGGCATTTCAAATCGGCCGGGAGTTTGGCCGCACAGACGCGGAGGTCATCCAGACTCCACCCGACGATCGTCGCACGACGCCTGGAAACGGGCAGAGTTCGGCGAGCGGAAATAGGGGTCTGGTAACTCCTCAAGCTTGCGCTATCTACGCGACATTGGCGCGATTACGCACTTATTCGGTTCTCGGCGATCGGCTTACATTAGCCAGAGTGAACGGAACGGGTTCCGCTGGGCCGCGGCAACGAAAGTTGGTCGTCGGCGTTGCGCTTGTTCGCCCGAGGAGGAAATAACTTGTGCCAAGCCTGGATGCGAAGCCCCGCCAGTTTCCCACGCTCGCAGGCATTCTGTTTGGCCTTGGTTTGGGCGGCTTTTTCGACGGCATCGTCTTTCATCAGCTGCTCCAGTGGCACCACATGCTAACCAGCGCCGGCTATCCCGCCGACAGCGTCGAAAACCTACGATTCAACACGCTCCTCGATGGCCTGTTCCACGCCGCCACCTATCTGTTCGTTGTGCTTGGGCTGCTCCTGCTCTGGCGCGCCGCGCATCAATCGCACCTTTGGTGGTCGGGAAAGATGCTGGTCGGCACAATGCTCATCGGATTTGGCTTGTTCAACCTCGTCGAAGGGCTGGTGGATCACCAGATCCTGGCCATCCACCATGTCAACGAGACCGTCCCGCGGGAGCAATGGATCTACTGGGATTTGGGTTTCCTGCTTTGGGGTGCGCTTATGTTGGTCGGCGGGTGGAGGCTGTGGAGGCAGGGCAGGCGTGCCTCGCGAGGCTAGTTGCGTTGAGGTGCCTGCCTAGTAGCGCGATCGCCGCGCAGATGCCAGATGCGCAGCTTCATCTCGGGCGTGTCCACCTCTTATCCGCATCAGCAGCGTGGAACATCTGAGGCGAATGCAAGTTCGGCCGGTAACACCCACGGAGGTAACCAAGTCCTTGTGTCCAGCTTTCTCCTCGGACGTGCTCATCCGCAAGCTGCGTGGCATCGCTGAGATCAGCGATGATGACGCCGCAGCCTTAGGAGGCCTCACGATTCAGGAGAAGGATGTTCCGGCTAACAGGGATATCCTCATAGAAGGCGATCGGCCAACCAACTCATTTGTCGTCTTGGACGGCGTAGTATGTTCATACAAGCACACAGGTGAGGGAAAGCGGCAGATCACCAGCTTCTTTGTCGCCGGCGATCTCCCGGATCTGCACGGCATCCATCTGGCAGTCATGGATTGCAGCTTCTCCAGCATGACGCCGGGCAGATTGGGGTTAATCCGCCACAGCGCTCTTCGCTCGATTTGCGAACAGCGCCCGCGCGTTGCAGCCGCGTTCTGGCGATCGACCCTGATTGACGCTGCAATCTACCGGGAATGGGTCACCAACGTCGGGAGACGGGACGCCTACGCTCGTATGGCCCACATGTTATGCGAACTCATTGTGCGGTTAAGGTTTGCTGGACGCATTGAGGACCACGTCGCGGATCTGCCGATCACCCAGGCAGCATTTGGTGATGCGGTGGGTTTGTCCGTGGTTCACGTGAACCGCACGCTTCAGGCGCTACGAGGCGACGGGCTGATCGCGATGTCAGGTACAAAGTTCCGTGCCGTCGATTGGCCGGGTTTGGTTCAGGCAGGGGACTTTGATCCGACTTACCTGCACCAGAAGGACCCGGACGTGGCATTCTAATGACGGAAGCCAATATGCCAAGGTATTTCTTTGATAGCGGCGATCGCCAGCATCTCGTGGAAGACAATACGGGTCTGGAATGCGAGGGGATTGAGGCAGCGCGCAATGCAGCCGTCGAAGGATTGACCGAGCTGGCAAAGGACGAACTGAAAGGTCTCGATGGGCAGCAACTCATCATGGATATCAGGGACGAGAGTGGCAGAAAGGTTCTGAGGCTTAGCCTGTCGCTGGTGATCGAACCGCTTGAGTAAATGCCGTCTCGCCGACATCCAACAAAGATGAACCTCGACGTCGCGGTTGAACATGCGGCGCACCAGCCGCTCGTAGCTGTGCAGTGAACGAGGACCGGGCTTTTAGCCGACCTCGCGGATCAAGGCGGTGCGGGCTTTGCCGAGCGATACGAACAGCCGATCTAAAAGGCCTTCGTCCACTTCGGAAGCCAGGCCGAACCGCCGGTCGTGCTCAACGATCCTGTCTTGGATCGACACGAGGATTTCATACCGAGCGACAAGGCTCGTCAGGACTTCCTGATGTTGGGAGGTCAACGCTTTTCTTTCCGCGCTACAATCGGGCATAGAGTCGAAGGCGTTCATAAAGAACTGCCGTCTCGTCAAATTCGCCATCTGAGAAGAGTTCCATTGCGCTAACGCTCAGGCGCTCCGCCTGCTCGCTACCGACGGGAATACCTTCCTCAACGCAAACACGATCAAAGACCTGCTTCAACAAAGTCAGGTCACTAGGAAAGGCAATGCCACTCTTTGCAGACTTAAGGCCGACCATATGCCTTTCCTCTCATTGGGGCGGAATCGCGTTAGTCGCTAACCGCGGGCGGTACCCGAGAGTGATTAGCGCCGATCGGAAGAGGGTAAGGCAATGGGCGCATAGAGTCTTGAAAAACGTTTGTACGTTTTTATCAAATGCCGTGGCTCTTAGAAACCAAGTGCGACCTTCCGATGTCTCGGCATACAGGAGACGGCCGCCGTGACCGTTGCCCTGAGATCATGTGGATGCCGGATCACCGATCAAGCGGGCATACTCTGCCTCCGGCTGCCCATATGAGCCGTCTGCCAAGGCGATGAGCCCATCTCGGTCGCGGACAATAACCTCTCCACGATTTGACCTGATCAGGCCGCGGCCCTCCAGCAACTGAAGTGCCACGGTGACGCCCGGCCGTCGTACTCCCAACATGACTGACAGGAACTCATGGGTAACCGGCAGCCGGTCGCCTTCGATGCGGTCGTCGCACATGACCAGCCAACGTGCCAGCCGTTCTTCTATTTTCAAGCGCGCATTGACCAGGGCGGTGTAGCTCGCCTGGATATGCGCGTAATGCACATAGCGCAGCAGAAACAGCCGCAGCGTCGGGCTGTCGGAAAGCGCTTCATTGAATGGCTCGGCGTCCATGCTGAGAACCTCGGCCTCCACCTGAATGTAGCAGTCGTGCGGGGATCGATCGCTACCCATGATCAGCGCCGAGCCGGTCATGCCCTCGAAGCCGATGAGGCGAACCTCGGCATCAATCACCGGACGAAGCTTCGCCACCACCGAGCCGATTCCCGCCTCAAAGAAGTGGACGGCCTCGATCGCGGCGTTTGCGGTTTCGAGCTGAGTTCTCAGAGGCAGAAAGCTGCTTTGAAGGTGAGGCCTCAGCAATCGCAGGTCGGCCGGAGCCATGCGTCGCAGCAAATGATTTCTATATGCAGTTTCTGGGCGGCGAGTTGGCTGCGGGCGGGCGCGGTCCTTTGAAAGGACGAGGCCAATTTTTGAGGTGTTGGGGCTGCTCATAGCTCCCTCCCGAATTGGGGCGGAAGCACGATGCTCGCTCACAGCCAGCGATGCCCGTGAAATCTATCGCCGATAAGAGAAACCTACGCCGATCGGCGCGGAGAGTCGATGCTGTCTGACTGGTCGACACCGATGGCTTTCGTGGATGCCTCATGCTGCCGGGAAACGGCACGATAAACCTTTAACTGTCCAGGCAAGCAGTGCGACGCCGATGGCTAGGAAACCAGAACAACCGCCAACCCGGCCCAAGGCCTGTGTCTGCCAAAGCGGCCACTCGCTGAGAAGTCGCTTCATGCCGGCGAACGCACACGCCTGGTGTTCCGTGCGGGCAATAAAGCCCGCGCCCCTGGAGGGAGAGGACGCGGGCCGATCGGTGCATCGGGCCGATCTGCAGCCGTTCATTGGGAGGGAACAATAGCTGCACGTGCCGAACTTTCGTGTCGAGCATGTGTTCCTGAAGTAGGGCAAAAAACTTGCGAAAAATTAGGATCGCAACGTACAATACTCGCGAGGCCGGCACACACCGCGTCCGCAAAAGTAAGGAACCGTTACAGGGATTGCGCATTACAACCGTAGCGGTCGATCCCTCTCCAGGATATAGCCGCGAAGGTGCTCCTCAAAGGCCCGCTGCGGTCCCCTCCCGCGGCGGGCTTTCTTGTTGCCGATCGGGTGCCTCTTCGGTTTGCCACTATTGCAGCAGGACGATCGGATTTAGCCTTAAGTCGTTGCTCTCGCAACCGAGTCGCCTTCGCATCTCTTGCGCCGCGCTCAACCTGTGAATGCCCGTGCAGCATCCGTGGTGCGCTCCTGTCTGTCGTGTTTTTCTTTTTCCGTTACGCCTCTTCTTTCCCGCTGGTTTGTCCTCCGATCTGTCGGTACAGGCGCCTTTTGGCGAGCGGTTAGGCCGCACTTGCTGAGCCGGCGGATGGCGCATGTCGGAGGCCCTCGCTCTTGACAGCGCCTCCTGAAGCCGAGCTACCTGTTCGGGTGTGAGTGAGGAGCGGATGATGCGCCCTTTGAACCGGAGAGCCGGCGCACCGGAACTGCGCCCGCACCAAGCGCCGTGACCACGGCGGACAATCCGGGAAATCCGATTTGGTAGCCCCTTATCGAGGCTCTTCCCGCTGCATAGAACGGATGTCGGCCGCAAGATCGTTGCACTCTGCGCTCGCAGCATGCGAAGCAGCCTGCGCCAGGGCTTCGTTCCAGACTGCCCGTGCGACGCGATCCGTTTTGAGCAACTCCTGAACATCGACTGCACCGATCCGAAGCGGCACCCATCCGGGCGGATCCGCTCGCCGGAAAGGACTCCAGGCTTGCCTCGTAGACGGGATCGTCGACAAACTGCTCGCTATCTTTTCCTGCCATCTCGCATCCTCTTCTTGTGCGTTAGCTCAACAAGAGCCGGAGATTCCTCGCCTTATCTACGGGTGCGTTGCATCTGCTCGGATCGGCAATGGTGCGACCCGATTTCTATGCTGCGCGGTCATGGTTGGGATCCCTTTCGGTGCCAAACGTCTTAACCTGCGTCCCACTCAAAGTTCCCCTTTGAAAGCTCAGACGAGCGGAAAAACCAGCTGAACCTCTTCAGGGGGAACAACTGACGATCAGGTGGGTTAGGCTGCCGCCGAGAAATCGGAGCTATTCAATCGGAGAGCAAAGATGCACTTGGTAAGCGGCGCGCCGACATGCGCGGCAGTTCGGCAACAGCAAGGCATGTCGAGAGTGGTAACGTCTGTTCACATTGCGCGCGGTGGCCGCTAGTGGTCCGCGGCACTAATAAGGCAACAGCAGCCGCCATGCTGCTTGGCGCCGGGTTGGCTGGCCTTGCGTTGTACAACGGCGCGCGCGCCAAACGCGCGCTTTTCTCGCATCTGTCGGGGCGCTTCGTCGAGGCGGCAGGAGTACGCCTGCACGTCCTTGAGCAGGGCAGCGGGATGCCGTTGATCCTGCTGCACGGAAACGGCTCGTCGGCGGAGGATTTCAAGACCAGCGGCATCTTCGACGCGGCGGCTAGGAAATACCGGGTACTCGCCTTTGACCGGCCGGGCTTCGGCAGGAGCGCGCGGCCGCGAGGCAAATGGTGGACGGCGGCCGCGCAAGCCGATCTCATTCATGCCGCCGTCGCACAGCTTGGGATCGAAAGATATCTCGTTCTAGGACATTCCTGGGGTGCGTCGGTGGCTATCCAGCTGGCGCGCCTTCGTCCCGCCTCGGTCGCCGGCATCGTGCTTGTTTCCGGCTACTATCATCCACCGCCGCGCCTGGGCCTCGCACTGGCGGCGCTGCCGGCCTTGCCTGTCGCCGGTGGTGTTGTCCGCCACACTTTGCTGCCGCTGCTTGTGCGGCTTACCTGGCCGCTGGCCATGGCCAAGATATTCCGCCCCGGCATAATCTCTGCAGAGTATGCTTCATCGGCAAAGGACGTCGCCAGCCGGCCCTCGCAACTGCGCTCGATCGCTGCGGAGTCGGCATTGATGCTGGTCGCAGCACTGGCCGGCGGCCGCTCCGCCCGGTACAATGAGCTGTCGCTGCCCACCGGTATTGTTGCCGGCGCTGGCGACCGGCTGTTCGACGCCCAGGCCGAGGCTGTTCGACTGCAAGCCGAGATTCACGGTTCCTTTGCCGATATCATCCCGCAGGCCGGCCACATGGTCCACCACGCTGCACCGCAAGCTATTCTCGCCATGATTGACAAGGTCGCCGCTGCGGGCGGCGGGGACCCTGCATGATCTACTTCACCGCCGACACGCATTTCAGCCACCCGCGCGCGGACCACGCCGGCAAGATGCGCAGGAGGTTTTCGGCGAAGTTCAGGCTGGCGTCGGGGAAGAAGCGAGCGTGGAGCATAACATCGCCGTTGATGAGATCGCGTGGCCCGGGCTGTCCAATCACGCCGCAATAATCCCAGACGGCAGACCAGAAAGTGCCGCGTTCATCGATTGACCATTGATGAAACGCATCATGGTCGGGTAGATCAGCCTTGTAGGTACAGGTGCAGAATTCGCGAAACCTCGTGATTGCGCTCGTGCGAATCTCGTCTGTGCTGGGCTGAAATAAGGGTGAGTCGATCATCGACGAGTTCCTTTGAACCAAATGTTATGCGGCCGCGGTGTAGATAACAGGCCGATGCGTCGCAGGCGCCCAACACCACCAGATTTCGCCTTAGTGCCACTAGGTGCCTTCTCGGCGTTTAACCGAACAGATTAACGCCCGCGTCCCGCGGCTCGCCGCTTCCCACAGCTGATGCGCGACCATCTCCCTTGCAATCCTTCGGCCGATAATCCGCTTTGTCGGCTACCTCGAGGCGGCGCCCGGCGCGAACGGGGGTGCTGAAGGCGGCCGGACACCACCGCACTGAGCTGGGCCAGCTCTCATCGACCTCATGCTGATCGAGTAGCCTGCTCATCCATCGGGGCGCGCATCGCTTCGGCGAGTTCAAAACCCGCCGCGAACAATCTCATACTCCTGAATGATTCTTCCAATTTTTATTGGTTTTCTGCGCGATCAGAACATTCTTACGGCTCTATTAGCTCAATTCATAATATCCAGCAGTAAACAATGAAAGTACATTTCAGCCGCTGTTCGTTAATATCCATGCCATCCTGCGCCTTCGCGGCGGCAGGAGAGACGTCCGTGTGGTCAGATCGACGGGCTCAGTCGATGAAGGAGAAATGAAATGGACAAAGATGAAACCTCGAAGAAAGCTGCAATGACCCGACGCGAGGCGATGCTGGCCGGAGTAACTGCCTCCGCCGCGGTGCTGACCGCCAGCATAGCTGCGAACGCACAAGAAAAAGCCGCTGCGCCCAAGCTGGTTGGCAAATATCTGGCGGTCGAACCTGGTGTCGATCTCTACTACGAAGAGGCAGGCGAAGGCCCTGCGATCGTCTTCGTGCCGGGCTGGACGTTAACCACCAGGGTCTTCGAGCATCAGTTCGCACATTTCGCCGCGACCAACCGGGTGATCTCATTCGACCCGCGCAGCCACGGCCGTTCGACCGTAACGCTGCAAGGCAACAACTATGCGACCCACGCACAGGATCTGGCTGCGCTGCTCGGTCAGTTGAAAGTTGAGAAACCCGTCCTCGTCGGCTGGTCCGCCGGCGCGCTGGCTGCATGGCACTATGTGAGAAACAACGGCACCGACAAGCTCGCCGGCTCGTCAACATCGACATGCCGCCGGTCGGCACGACGACCGAACCCGGCGTCTGGATCGAAGGCGGCTTCAAGGATCTCGCTGGCTTCTTTGGTGGCGTTCAATCTCAGAAGGGATTGCGTGACGTCATCGTGTGGTATGCCGACAACGTAATGATCCAGAAGGATCTCACGCCGGAAGTCACGGCATGGCTGCTCGAGCAGTCAAATGCAGTGCCGGCTCTGATCGCGGCGAACCTCATCGCCGATGTGTCCTTCGCCAACTACCTGGCCGAGGCCAACCTGGTGGACAGCAAGATCCCCTCGCTGCATGTCGCCGCTGAGCACTGGTCGGCGGTCGCCAAGCCGTTCATCGCCGCGAACTGCCCGAAGTCAACGTTCGAGTCATTCGGCGGCCACATGATGTTCTGGGAGTATCCCGAGAAATTCAACGCAATCCTGTCGAAGTTTGTGAAAAAGACCTGATCGGTCTCATCGTACCTCCTGGTCAAGTCAGAACGAAAGGCGGGCGTTCTCCTTGACCTCCTTCATGACGAAGAAGGTGCGCGTCTGCCGGACGCCCGGCAGCGCGATCAGCTTCTGGCCGTGCAGCTTGTTGAAGTCCGCCATGTCGCGGACTCTGATCTTCAGGAGGTAGTCAAAATCGCCAGCGACGAGGTTGCAGTCCAGTACGTCCTTCATCTCGAGCACGGCGCCTTCGAAGGCGGCGAAACTCTCCGGCGTCGAGCGATCGAGCACCACGCCGACCATGACCAGAGCGCCGAGACCGACCGCCGCGGGCGCGATATCGGCGCGCACACCGGTGATGTAGCCGTCTTCGAAAAGTCGCTGCGTGCGCCGGTGGCAGGTGGCCGCGCTGACGTTGACGCGCGTCGCGAGCTCAGCATTCGTCAGACGGCCATCATTGTGCAGCGCGCGCAGGATTTTGACGTCGATACGGTCCAAAGCGCCTGAGAAAGAATCTTCCACTTTCAGGCCCATCGCTAAGGTGAACTTTCGGACAATCTATCATAGCGCTGGTAAATATGGAATACAGAAGCCAAATTTCGAGAGCACCTTCCGCGAAGAAATGTCTACAGTTTGCTCACAAATTCACGGAGACGAGCCGATGTCCCTTCTCGACAGATTCGATCGCTATCCTCTGACTTTCGGCGCCACGCCGATCGAGCATCTACCACGCTTGACAGCGGCGCTGGGCGGCAAGGTCGAGATATATGCCAAGCGCGAAGACTGCAACTCCGGTCTCGCCATGGGCGGCAACAAGTTGCGCAAGCTGGAATACATCGTGCCGGATGCCATCGAAACGGGAGCCGACACACTCGTGTCCATCGGCGGCGTGCAGTCGAATCATACCCGTATGGTGGCCGCGACCGCGGCGAAGATCGGCATGAAGTGCGTCGTTATCCAGGAGAAGTGGGTGCCCCACTACGACGCCGTCTACGACCGCGTCGGCAACATTCTGATGACCCGCCTGATGGGCGCTGACAGCCGCCTCGTCGACGACGGCTTTGACATCGGCATCCGCAAGAGCTGGGAAGACGCCATCCAGTCGGTGAAGGATGCCGGCGGCAAGCCCTATCCTATCCCGGCCGGCGCCTCTGTGCACAAATACGGCGCGCTGGGCTATGTCGGTTTCGCCGAGGAAGTGGCCGAGCAGGAAAAGGAACTCGGCATCAAGTTCGACTACATCGTCGTATGCGTCGTCACCGGCTCGACCCAGGGCGGCATGATTGTCGGCTTCGCCGCGCAGGACAGGGCCGACCGCGTCATCGGCATCGATGCGTCGGGCACGCTTGATCAGACCCGCGCGCAGGTTCGCTCGATCGTCGACAAAACGGCTGACCTGATCAGTCTCGGCCGCAAGGTCCGGGAAGACGAGATCGTCATCAACCCCGACTATGCCTATCCGGCCTATGGCGTGCCGTCCGAAGAGACTAACGAGGCGATCCGGCTTGCCGCGCGCACCGAGGCGATGATCACCGACCCGGTCTATGAGGGCAAATCGATGCAGGGCATGATCGATCTCACCCGCAAGGGCTTCTTCCCGGAGGGCTCGAAGGTGCTCTACGCGCATCTCGGCGGCGCCCCGGCGATCAACGGTTACAGCTATTATTACAAGGAAGGCTGACCCCCGCCCTGGGAATCGCCCAACCGGTATCGCAGTTGGCATCGGAGTACAGATGACATTTTCTCATCGACAGCACCTCAAGACCATCGAGCAGCGGCTTCTGTGGCTGTCGCATTGGATGATCCACAACGCCAATCATATCCGCCCCAAGGTGGATGGCATCAAGATCGGCGGCCATCAGGCGAGTTCGGCCTCGATGGTGTCGATCATGACGGCGCTCTACTTCTCAGCACTCAAGCCTGATGACCGCGTCGCGGTGAAGCCGCATGCATCGCCGATCTTCCATGCGATCCACTATCTGATGGGCAACCAGACGCGGGAGAAGATGGAGAACTTCCGCGGCTATGGCGGCGTTCAGAGCTATCCGAGCCGGACCAAGGACATTGACGATGTCGATTTCTCCACCGGCTCGGTCGGGCTCGGGGTCGGCATCACGGCGCTGGCCTCCATCGTGCAGGACTTCGTGAAGGCGAAAGAGTGGGGCGCGGACTTAAAGCTCGGCCGCATGGTCTCGCTGATGGGCGATGCCGAACTGGACGAAGGCAACATCTACGAGACGCTGCAGGAAGGCTGGAAGAACGACCTGCGTAATTGCTGGTGGATCATCGACTATAACCGCCAGTCACTCGACGGCATTGTGCGCGAAGGCCTGTTCGAGCGCATCGAGAAGATTTTCGACGCCTTCGGCTGGGATGTCGTGAGGGTAAAATACGGTGCCTTGCAAAGCGCGGCGTTCGACGAGCCGGGCGGAAACAAACTGCGCGACTGGATCGACCGCTGTCCCAACCAGGAATACGCAGCGCTGACCTTCATGGGTGGCGCCATCTGGCGCAAGCGCCTAATGGACGACCTCGGCGACCAGGGCGACGTGTCGGCGCTCATCGATCACCGCAGCGACGCCGAACTCGCCGCGCTGATGGAAAACCTCGGCGGAAACTGCGTGGAGAGCATGGCCGACGTGTTCGCCTCAATCGACCACGACCGGCCGACCTGTTTCCTGGCCTACACCATCAAGGGCTGGGGTACGCCTATCGCCGGTCACAAGGACAATCACGGCGGTCTAATGAACAACAAGCAGTTCGCTGACTGGCAAGCCCATATGGGCATCGCCCCGGGCCAGGAATGGGAGCCATTCGCCGGCGTCAAGGATGTCGCCGGGCTGAAATCCTTCCTGGCCGACGTTCCGTTCTTCTCGAAACGACGCCGCCGCTATGACGACGCCCGTCTCGACGTGCCGTTGATCGAAGTCGACACGTCGCGCGAAGTGTCCACTCAGACCGCCTTTGGCAAGATCCTCGACGACCTCGCCAAGGGAAAGAGCGTGCTGGCCGAACGCATTATGACGACGTCGCCAGACGTGACCGGCACGACGAGCCTCGGGCCATGGGTCAATCGGCGCAAGCTGTTCGCACGCCAAGCAATGGCCGACGCCTTCATCGAGCATCGCATTCCTTCGACCGCAAAATGGGAATTCAAGCCGACGGGCCAGCATGTCGAGCTCGGCATCGCCGAGATGAACTTGTTCCTGCTGCTCGGCGCCGCCGGCCTCAGCCATTCCCTCTTCGGCAAACGACTGATCCCCATCGGCACGGTTTACGACCCGTTCGTGTGCCGTGGTCTAGATGCTCTCAACTATGCCTGCTACCAGGATGCGCGTTTCATTATCGTTGGGACGCCTTCCGGCGTGACGCTGGCACCAGAAGGCGGCGCGCACCAATCCATCGGCACGCCGCTTATCGGCATGAGCCAGGACGGCCTTGCCGCCTTCGAGCCGGCCTTCGCCGACGAGCTTGCCGTCATCATGGAATGGGCCTTTGACTATCTGCAGCGCGACGGTGAAGGCAACCGCGATGAGCGCACCTGGTTGCGCGACGAGACCGGCGGCTCCGTCTATCTGCGGCTGACCACCAAGCCGTTGGAGCAGCCGGTGAAACGCGTCGACGATGCGTTCCGTCAGGGTGCAGTCGATGGCGCTTACTGGCTGCGCAAGCCAGGGCCGAACTGCTCAGTCGTCATCGCCTACCAGGGTGCGGTTGCCGATGAGGCCATCGCCGCCGCCGGCATGATCGGCGAGACGAGGCGCGACATCGGGGTGCTGGCGGTGACATCGGCTGACCGGCTCAACGCCGGCTGGACCGCTGCGCAGCGCGAGCGGGCGCGCGGCAATGCCAATGCGAAGAGCCATATCGAGACGCTGCTCGACCCGCTCCCAGGCAATTGCGCAATCGTCACCGTCATTGACGGCCACCCGGCGACACTGTCATGGCTTGGCGCTGTCGTCGGCCGCAAGACGATCCCACATGGCGTGGAGCATTTTGGCCAGACAGGCACGATCGGCGACCTCTATAGCCACTTTCGCATCGATCGCAACGCGATCATCGCATCGGTCAATGCACTCACTGAGGGGCGACCAGCGAAATTTGATCCGTTGGTGCTGTCTTTTCCATAAAACTTTACAATGTCGAAAACGGCCTAGAGCTGCCGGTGCGGGGCTATCTGCTGTCCAGCATCATCGGCGTATCCAGCCAGATAATAAGGCAGGATCGGTGATGCGAGAAGCGGAACCACAGCGATTGCCGGTATGTTTGCCGGCCGTTGCCAACGAGCTTCTGTCGTCCTGGATCGGCCGGCACGCTGCCTTTCACGCGGTTCCACCACTCGTGATGCTTCGACATTGCTTGCCGGAGGTCTCCTCATTGCAAGCAACCGATCTCCATCTGAACGGTGATCAGGAAATCCGCCTCGCCAACATGTTCGCCACCGAGCCGGCCGTGGTGCGTCGAATGACCTCCACAAATGTCGCGCAATCATCGCATCGGCTCATCAAGCACGGTCCCCAAGACGCGCTGATCTTCCGTGGTGGTGAGGACAAGATGAGCTATCGCTGGAGCTGGGATCAGCTCCATTCCACCGTATCCAAGCTACAGCAAGCCTTCCGCGCGATGGGCATAGGCAAGGGCGACCGTATCTCGGCCATGATGCCGAACATGCCGGAGACAATCGCCTGCATGCTGGCCGCCGCCTCCGATTGGTGCCATCTGGTCGTCCTGCTCGCCCGATTTCGGCGAGCAGGGCGTGCTCGACCGCTTCGGCCAGATCGAGCCGGGGCTATTCATCACCTGCGATGCCTACTGGTACAACGGCAAGCTGCAGGACGTCTCCGACAAGGTCCGGAACGTCGCGCCCAAGCTCGGCTGCCCCGTCATGGTCGTGGGTTACGCCGGCGACGCCGAATCGCTGGCCGCATCGCTCGCCGATGGCCGCATGATGGATGCCGCGACCATTCCCTTCACCGCGAGGCCCGTGGAATACGAGCCGCTGACATTCGCCCACCCGCTTTATATCCTGTTCTCCTCGGGCACGACCGGAGTGCCGAAATGCATCGTTCATTCTGCTGGCGGCACGCTGCTGCAACACCTCAAGGAACACCGCTTCCATTCCGGCGTCGGCGATGGTGATCGCTTCTTCTAGTTCACGACCTGCGGCTGGATGATGAGGAATTGGCTGGCCTCGGGTCTGGCGAGCGGCGCCACGCTCGGCTCGCCCTTCGCGCCCTCGGGCAATATCCTGTGGGACTATGCAGCCGAGGAACGCTTCGCCATCTTCGGCACCTCGGCCAAGTATATCGATGCGGTGCGCAAGGGCGGCATCGAGCCGCTCAAGACACACGATCTCTCCGACTTGCGCCTGATCACCTCCACTGGCTCGCCGCTTTCGCCGGAAGGTTTTTCATTCGTCTATGAAGGCATCAAGCCGGACGTCCAGCTCGCCTCCATCTCCGGCGGCACCGACATCGTCTCCTGCTTCGTGCTCGGCAATCCGATCAAGCCGGTCTGGAAGGGCGAGATCCAGGGGCCGGGCCTCGGCCTCGCAGTCGACATCTGGGACGATGAAGCAAACCGGTCCGTGGCGAGAGGGGCGAACTGGTCTGCACCAAAGCCTTCCCCTCCATGCCAGTGGGTTTCTGGAACGACCCTGATGGCGCCAAATACCGCGGCTTATTTCGAGCGCTTCGACAATATCTGGTGCCAGGGCGATTTCGCCGAATGGACCGAACACGGCGGCCTGATCATCCCGGCCGCTCGGATGCGACCCTCAATCCCGGCGGCGTGCGCATCGGTACCGCCGAGATCTACAACCAGGTCGAACAGCCCGATGAAGTCGCCGAGGCCATCTGCATCGGCCAGGACTGGGACGACGACGTCCGGGTTATCCTCTTCGTCCGTTTGGAACCGGGCCTGACGCTCGACGCCGATCTCGCAAACAAGATCAAGACCAAGATCCGTATCGGTGCGTCACCGGGTCATGTACCGGCCAAAGTGATCCAGGTCGCCGACATTCCGCGCACCAAGTACGGCAAGATCGTCGAGCTCGCCGTGCGCGAAGTCGTCCACGGCCGGTCGGTGAAGACCAAGGAGGCGCTGGCCAACCCGGAAGCGCTGGAGCTCTATTCCGGGCTGGAAGCACTCTGCAGTGATTAATAAGCGGTCTGGCGCAAACATCATGGCCACTCGAATGTATTTCGGCATCACGAAGCAAGTAACGACGGGGTTGTAGCAGCGGAGTGGCGCCCGCCTACGAATTCCGTTTCCTTATCAGAAGCAATCTCACTTTGCAGATTGCAAAGCCTATGCCCGCGTCTCGACCATCGGCCAGACGGTTTGACAACCAGATCTTGGAATCCCAGTCGGCGGGGCTTCCATGTCGAATCCCGTCGCATCGTCTCCGAAACCATCTCCGGCAGCACTGCCATTGCCCAGCGGTCAGGCTTCCGCCGCCTGATTGATCGTTTGGAGCATGGCGATGTTCTGGTCGTCACCAAGCTTGATCGTCTCGGTCGCAACGCGATTGAAGTCAGCACCACCGTCGCTCAGCTCGAGGAGATGGGCGTGAAGGTTCACTGCCTCGCACTTGGCCGCGTCGATCTGACAAGCTCAGCCGGTAAGATGACGATGAACGTCCTCAACGCTGTCGCCCAGTTCGAGCGGGATCTTCTCGTCGAACGCACCCAGACCGGCCTCGATCGCGCCAAGGCTGAAGAAAAAACACTCGGGCCGTCCCGTCCGCCTCAACGCAAAACAACGCGCCGCAGTGTTCGACGGACTTGCCAACGGAAAAGGCGTGTCAGCCCTTTGCCAGGGAATCCAAACTAGCAGGCAAACGATCATGCGGGTCAGGGACCTGTGCTTGTCGTTTCGCCCTCCCACAAACGACCCCAGGATCCGGAACTGCTGCTCGAGGTTTGGGAGCAGTTCAGAACGACGATCGTCTTCGTTACGCATGATATCGACGAAGCCTTGCTGCTTTCGGATCGAATGTCGTCATGCAGGCACAGCCAGGTCGCATCCACGAAGAAATCACTGTGGCCTTCGAGAGGCCGAGGACCACGGACATCATCGCGTTCCGCGAGTTCTTGCGTTTGAAGCAACGTTTCCTA
This sequence comes from Mesorhizobium sp. WSM4815, assembly GCF_055811575.1. Lineage (NCBI taxonomy): Bacteria > Pseudomonadati > Pseudomonadota > Alphaproteobacteria > Hyphomicrobiales > Phyllobacteriaceae > Mesorhizobium > Mesorhizobium sp. WSM4815. The sequence goes on from NZ_JBVVQS010000071.1 coordinate 40,350, forward strand.
CAGCTGCTTCGTAGCGACAGGCGGGGGGATACCCTGGCCAGGCTGTCGCCGCTTGGTGATTTGAGCTGTGCTTCGCGGATTCCCCTTCTCGGCTAAATTTCCAACTGCGAGTGCGCCGCCGCTGATCCGGCGTGCGTTTGGCGCCGCATCCCGCTCCTAAACCGTCAACCCTTTGCCATGCGGCTAACGCGCCGTTTTTCCCACTGACGTGAAAACATCAGAATAAAGTACCTTATCTCTACAGATTTTATAGAATATCGTTTGCCTTGATTTGGTGCTGGCCTAGCGCGCATGCAAAGTGTGGGAGATTGATGACTTGGCACGATTATCGGTTCTCGGAATATCGGGCGGCGTAAGCACGCCTTCCCGCACTACGGCGGTGGTGAATGCGCTGGTCAAGGCGGTCGCGTTGCGTGTGCCTGCAGACACCGGTCTGATCGAGATCACGGAGGCAGCACCCTCGCTATTCGCCGGGCTATCGCGCGGCGCACTTGGCGCATCCGGCGAAGCGATCATCCAGCGCGTCGAGAAGGCCGATTTGCTCGTGGTCGGAACGCCTGTTTATAGGGCTTCCTACACCGGCGCCCTAAAGCATCTGTTCGACCTCGTCGACTATCGTGCGCTGACCGGCAAGACCGTGCTTCTCGCGGCGACCGGCGGCAGCCCATATCATGGCCTGGTGCTCGAACATCAGCTCCGGCCATTGTTCGGCTTTTTCGGTGCCGTCACCGTCCCGACCGGCGTCTACGGCGCGCCCGACGATTTCATCCATGCCGAAATCGTCGGCGCCGCGATCACCGAGCGCATTTCACGCGCCGCTACTGAAGCGGTTTCCTTGCTCAATTCCAGTCATGCAAACGCTGCCGTCGCCACGCGCGTCGGCTGAGCCAATCAAAGGGGAAACGACGACATGACCTCGCATTCCGACAGCCTCAAATTCGCCTACTGGGTGCCGAATGTCTCCGGCGGACTGGTCATCTCCAATATCGAGCAGCGGACAGGCTGGGATATCGATTACAACCGCAAGCTTGCCCAAATCGCCGAGGCCAACGGCTTCGATTACGCGCTGAGCCAGATCCGCTTCACGGCCGGCTATGGGGCCGACAACCAGCACGAATCGGTGTCGTTCAGCCACGCCTTGCTCGCCGCCACCACAACGCTGAAGGTCATCGCAGCGATCCTGCCCGGCCCGTGGAACCCTGCGCTGGCGGCCAAGCAGATCGCTACCATCAACCACCTGACCAATGGCCGCGTCTCCGTCAATGTGGTGAGCGGCTGGTTCCGTGGCGAGTTCGCCGCGATTGGCGAACTCTGGCTCGACCATGACGAGCGCTATCGCCGGTCAGAAGAATTTATCCGAGCGCTGCGTGGCATCTGGACGGAGGACAGTTTCACTCTGAAGGGGGATTTCTACCGCTTCACCAACTATTCGATGAAGCCCAAGCCGATCGAGCCCTTGCCCGAGATCTTCCAGGGCGGCTCGTCGCGCGCCGCGCGCGACATGGCTTCGCGGGTCTCCGACTGGTATTTCACCAACGGCAACACGCCGGAGGAGATCCGGAAGCAGGTCGACGACATCCGCGCCAAGGCGAAAGCAAATGGCCACAAGGTCAAGATCGGCGTCAATGCCTTCGCCATCGCGCGAGACAGCGAGCAGAGAGCGCGCGCAGTGCTCGACGAGATCATCGCCAAGGCCAATCCTGAGGCAGTCCAGGGTTTTGCCGGTCAGGTCAAGAATGCCGGCAAGGCCTCGCCGGAAGGCGAAGGCAATTGGGCGAAATCCTCCTTCGAGGATCTGGTGCAATACAATGACGGTTTCCGCAGCGATCTCATCGGCACGCCGGAACAGATCGCTGAACGCATCCTCAAGCTCAAAGACGCCGGCGCCGACCTGATCCTGCTCGGCTTCCTGCATTTCCAGGAAGAGGTCGAGTTCTTCGGCAAGCGCGTCATTCCGCTGGTGCGCGAACTGGAAGCGGCTCGCGACAGGGAGCTTGTCGCCGCGGAATAGGTCAGGCGCGGCCCTTGGGCCGCTGCCAGCTCTCCTTCAAATCAGGGACGTTTCATGATTGGTGCTTCGCTGGGAGCCGCCGCATACGAGCGCGCCCCCGAAATTTCCGCCATCCTCGCGGTGACAAACCCCGTCGGCGACAGGCGTCCGGCATGCCTCTCGTCACGGCCGGATGCGGTTCTCGCACTGAGCGGGATCGGCATATCCTTTGGCGGCGTCAAGGCGCTGAGCGACATTGATCTCCAGGTCAAAGGCGGTGAGATCCGTGCCATGATCGGCCCCAACGGCGCCGGCAAGTCGTCGCTGATCAACATCATCAGCGGCCTCTATCACGCCGACCACGGCACGATCGCGATTGACGGCCAGTCCATCTCCCGGGTGCCGGCGAGCCGCCTGGCACGCCTCGGTGTCGCCCGCACCTTCCAGAACCTGGCGCTGTTTTCCGGTCTTTCGGTTCGCGACAACATCGCTTCGGGCCGCGTCCACACCAGACGCGCCAACTTCGTCGAGCATATTGCCGGTCTGCCACGCGCCCGGCTTGAAGATGCGGGAATCGCCGAAAAGGTCGATCAGACAATCGCGTTCCTGCATCTCGAGGCCGTTGCCGATCGTCTGGTCGCGACGCTGCCCTACGGCCTGCAGAAGCGGGTCGAGCTGGCACGAGCGCTGGTCGCCGAGCCCAAGATCCTGCTGCTTGACGAGCCGATGGCCGGCATGACGGCGACAGAGAAGGCCGAGATGGCCGGGTTTGTGCGCGCCGCGCGCGACCGACACGGCGTCACCATCATCCTGATCGAGCACGATATCGGCGTGGTCATGGGGCTCTCCGACCGGGTCGCCGTGCTCGACTACGGCCGCAAGATCGCAGACGGGACGCCAGCCGAGGTCAGGGCCGATCCGGCAGTGATCCGGGCCTATATCGGCACCGCCGAGGGCGGGAATGGCGAGGACATCTAATGAGCTACCATGATTTCCTCTTCGTCATCGAAGTGCTGGTCGGCGGCCTGCTCTCTGGCGTCATGTATTCGCTTGTCGCCATCGGTTTCGTGCTGATCTACAAGACGTCGGGCGTGCTGAACTTCGCGCACGGGTCGATGGTGCTGTTCGCAGCGCTCACCTTTGTCAGCCTCGTCGAACGCGGCATCCCCTTCGCGCTTTCGCTGCTCATCACCTTCGCGGTCATGGTCGCGCTGGGCTTCACCATCGAGCGGACTGTGCTCAGGCCGCTGGTCAATCGCTCGCCGATGACGCTGTTCATGGCTACGCTTGGGCTGTCCTACATCATTGAGGGCGCTGCTCAGCTGATGTGGGGCACGCAGGTGCACGGGCTCGATCTCGGCATAGACGACACACCCTTTGAGGTCGGCGGCATCCTGATCTCGTCGTTTGACGTTCTCGCCGCGGGCATTGCCGCGGCGATGGTGGCGGGCTTGAGCGCATTTTTCTATTGGACCCGGATCGGGCTGGCGTTTCGCGCCGTCGCCGACGACCAGTTTGCGGCGCTCGCCGTCGGGCTGCGGCTGCCCCGGATATGGGGAACGGTGTGGACGGCCGCGGGGTTCGTGGCGCTGGTCGCGGGGCTGCTGTGGGGCGCTCGTCTCGGTGTCCAGTTCTCTCTGTCGCTGATCGTTTTGAAGGCGCTGCCGGTGCTGGTGCTTGGCGGCTTCGATTCCATTCTCGGCGCCATTGTCGGCGGCCTCATCATCGGCGCCAGCGAAAAGCTCGCAGAGGTCTATCTCGGTGCCTTCGTCGGCGGCGGCATCGAAGGCTGGTTCGCCTATGCGCTGGCGCTGGTGGTCCTGCTGGTGCGCCCCTCCGGCCTGTTCGGCCAGAAAACCGTCGAAAGGGTCTGACCGATGGCCGTGCAAGCGCTCGATGCCGCAAGGCTTCCAATCGACTGGCAGAGGTTAGCTCTGCCGGCCGTGCTGGTCGTCGTCGCCTACGGCCTGATCCCCGCCTATGCGTCGAGCTATCTCGTCGAGGCAATCCTGCTGCCTTTTCTGGCGCTCAGCCTGGCGGCGGTCGGCCTCAACCTTTTGACCGGCTACTGCGGCCAGCTTTCGCTCGGCTCTTCCGCCTTCATGGCGGTCGGCGCTTTCGCCGCCTACAATTTCAACCTGCGGATCGAAGGACTGCCGCTGCCAGCGACCATGATCCTGGCCGGGATTTCGGCCGCCGGGATCGGGGTCGTGTTCGGCCTGCCGAGCCTGCGGCTGCGCGGCTTCTATCTCGCCGTCTCGACGCTCGCCGCCCAATTCTTCGTGCAATGGGCGCTGACCAAGTTCGGCTGGTTCTCCAACGACAACCCATCGGGCGTGATTTCGGCACCGCATCTCATCGTCGCTGGGTTCCCGCTCGACGGCGCCACCGGCCGCTACCTGCTTTCGGTCACTACGGTCACCGTGCTGACCGCCGTCGTCTGGCGTCTCGTCAACAGCGCGACCGGCCGCAACTTTATTGCCGTGCGCGACAACGAAACCGCGGCGCGCGTCATCGGCGTGCCGGTGCTGCGAACCAAGCTGCTGGCCTTCGCCATCTCGTCCTTCATCATCGGTGTCGCCGGTGTGCTGTGGGCCTTCACCTATCTGCGCACCGTCGAGCCGGCCGGCTTCAATCTCGACCGCTCGTTCCAGATCCTGTGCATCATCATCATCGGCGGGCTGGCCTCGATGCGCGGCGCGTTTCTGGGCGCGGCCTTCATCGTCGTCTTCCCGCTCGTTCTGTCCCGCATCGGCGCCTTCGCGTTTGGCGGCCTGTTCGATTCGGGCGTGCTCGACATGAGCCAGCGCATCGTGCTCGGCGCCCTCATCATCATCTTCCTCATCGCGGAACCGAACGGCCTGTCGGCCCTCCTGGACCGCCTCAAACGACGGATCGGCTCAAGGTCCAGCTGGAGTGCCGCTCGACATTCTCCCCTCACGGACCACAACCTTAGGAGACGCAACCCATGACCTTCTTCAGTCACCTACGGAAGGCGGCGATCGCCACGGTCTTCGTGCTCGGCGCGACGGCTGTCCACGCCGACGAACAGTATTTCCCCCTGCAGAGCTATCGCGTCGGCCCCTATGCCGCCGGCGGCACCGGCTTCTTCGGCGGCTTCATCGACTACCTCAACCTGATCAACATCCGTGACGGTGGCGTCAACGGCGTCAAGCTGACCTGGAGCGAAGGCGAGACCCAGTATGAGGTCGAGAAGGGCGTCGAGGTCTATGAACGATTGAAGAACAATCCGGGTATCGCCGCCTGGAACCCGCTTTCGGTCGGCATCGCCTACGCCATGATCGACCGCATCACTGACGACAAGGTGCCGCTGATCACCATCAACCACGGCCGCACCGACACCACGGACGGGCGCGTGTTCCCTTACGTCTTCCCGCTGCTGCTCAATCCCTACAGCGAGACTTCCGGCATCGTGAACTACATCGCTTCCAAGGAAGGCAGTCTGGACAAGCTCAAGGGCAAGAAGATCGTGGTGCTCTATCACGGCTCGCCCTACGGCAAGGAGACGATCCCGATCTACGAGCTGCTGGCGCAGAAATACGGCTTCGAACTGTCGCAGATCGAGGTTCCGCATCCGGGCAACGAGCAGCAGGCACAATGGCTGACGATCCGTCGCGAGCGTCCCGACTATGTGGTGCTGCGCGGCTGGGGCGTGATGAACCCCGTAGCGTTGAAGACTGCGCAGAAGACCGGGTTCCCAGCCGATCACATTGTCGGCAATGTCTGGTCGAATTCCGAAGAGGACGTCATCCCCGCGGGCGATGCCGCCAAGGGCTATACGGCCATCACCACCCAGGCCTCGGGCGAGCAGTATCCGGTGGTCCAGGAGATCGTGAAAACGGTCTACGGCGACGGCAAAGGCAATCTCGAGGACAAGAGCCGCATCGGCTCGGTCTACCACAATCTCGGCATCGTCAATGGCATCCTTAATGTCGAGGCGGTCCGCCTCGCGCAGGCCAAGTTCGGCAACCGCACACTGACCGGCGACGAAGTGCGCTGGGGCTTCGAGCATCTCAAGCTCGATCCGGCGCGCGTCGAGGCGCTCGGCGCCGAGGATCTGTTCCACTCGATCAATGTCTCCTGGGACAATCACGAGGGTGACGGCTACGTGACCTTCCAGCAGTGGGACGGCACGAAGTGGAACGTCGTGTCCGACTGGATCGCGCCCGACTGGAAGCTGCTGCGCCCGATCATCGAGAAGTCGTCCGAGGCTTATGCCAAGGACAAGGGCATCAAGATTCGCACGGTCGAGGACGCCGACGCAGTGGTCAGCAACTGAGTTTGCAATGGCGTGGCCGACAAACTGGCCAGTCGCGCTATCCAGCTTCCCAACGGAGTCATCGATGTCCAGCCCGCAATATCCGATACTGTCAGTCAGCAGCGTGGAAGCTGTCTACAACGGCTTCATTGCCGCCCTGCACGGCGTCGACCTGTCGGTTGGGAGGGGCGAGATCGTCGCGCTGCTCGGCTCCAACGGCGCCGGCAAGACCACCCTGCTGCGCGCCGTATCCAATCTCCTCCCGGCCGAGCGCGGCGCTGTTACCGCCGGTCGGATCACCTTCGATGGTGAGGATGTTTCAAGAGCAAGCCCCTCGCAGCTCGTCCGCAGCGGCCTCGTTCAGGTCCTCGAGGGCCGGCATTGCTTCCGTTCGCTGACGGTCGAAGAGAACCTCTTCACCGGCGCGCTCGGACGCTCGTCCTCTCGCACCGGCGTCAAGGCCGACCTCGATCGTGTCTATTCACTTTTCCCAAAGCTCGCCGAGAAGCGGCGAACCCGGTCCGGCCTCACTTCCGGGGGCGAGCAGCAGATGACGGCAATCGGCCGCGGTCTGATGTCGCGGCCGAAACTCTTTGTTCTGGACGAGCCGTCGATGGGGCTCGCGCCGCTGATCGTCGACGAGATCTTCAACGCCCTGAAACGGCTAAACCGCGACGAAAGCCTTTCGATCCTGGTTGCCGAACAGAATTCGGCGGTCGCGCTGAAATACGCCGACCGCGCCACCGTGCTCGAGAACGGCGTCAGCGTCCTCGAAGGATCGGCTGCCGACCTGCGCCAGCGCGCTGACATCAAAACCTACTATCTCGGCGGCTCGCCGCTTCCATCCGACCATTTCCCCAAGGAGACCGCAGCATGACAATCCAATCGAAGCAGCCGTCCGAAATCCGCAGCGCCGTGCCACCGGTCGAGCGTCCGTCAGCCAAAGCGCATGTTATCGGGACCGACGCCGAGGCGATCGCTGTCGCGGAAAAACTGGCCGCCGAATTCGCCAAGGATGCCTCCAAGCGGGACCGTGAACGCATCTGGCCGACGGAAGAGCTCGATGCGTTTTCGCAGAGCGGCCTGTGGTCGATCAACGTGCCGAAAGCCTATGGCGGGCCGGAGCTCTCCTATGTGACGCTGTCGAAAGTGATCACCATCATCTCGGCGGCCGATCCGTCGCTGGGCCAGATTCCGCAGAACCATCTTGGCGTTGTTGCCGCCATCCGCACCGTCTCCGACGAGGCGCAGAAGAAGCTGCTGTTCGCCGAGGTGTTGTCCGGCACGCGCTTCGGCAACGCGTTCTCCGAATTCGGCTCCAAGCGGGCGGCCGACTTCGAAACCAAGTTCGTCGACGCCGGTGACCATGTCGTCGTCAACGGCCAGAAATTCTATTCGAGCGGCGCGCTACTCGCGCATCTGGTCCCGATTGTGGCGCTCGATGACGAGGGCCGCGCCTGGTATGCCATCGCCGATCGCGGCGCGCCCGGACTGACGGTCATCGACGACTGGTCGAGCTTCGGCCAGAAGACGACGTTGTCCGGCACGGTCCTGCTCGACAATGTGAAGGTGCCGAAGACGCATCTGGTTCCCGGCTATAAGGGCTACGACCGACCGACGGCCGATGGAGCCATCTTCCAGATTATCCAGGCCGCGGTCGATCTTGGCATCGCCAAGGCGGCGATTGACGAGACGGTCGATTTCGTGCGCACCAAATCGCGCGCCTGGATCGACAGCGGCGTCGATCATGCCTGGCAGGATCCTTATACGATCCAGTCGATCGGCGACCTTCGTCTGCGCGCCAATGCGGCAGAGGCGGTTCTGGAAAAGGCCGGGCTTGCCGTCGATCGCGCCGTCGCCGACCCGAACGAGAAGACCGTTGCTGAAGCGCAGATCGCTGTGGCGGAATCCAAGATCCTCACCACCGAGATCGCCATCAATGCCACCAACAAGCTGTTTGAGCTCGCCGGCACGCGCTCGACGCTGGCCGAGCACAATCTCGACCGGCATTGGCGCAACGCCCGCACCCACACGCTGCACGATCCGGTGCGCTGGAAATACGCGATCCTCGGCAACTACTACCTCAACGATGTCAATCCGCCGCTCCATGCCTGGAGCTGAGCGAGGCGCGTCAAGTCACAGAGGACCATTTATGAGCACTGCCACCCCCGACAGGATCAAGGTCCTGTGGTTTCTTCCGACCCATGGCGACAGCCGCTATCTCGGCACCTCCGAGGGGGGCAGGGCGGTCGACTTGCCCTACCTCACCCAGGTCGCCAAGGCGGCCGATGCGATCGGTTACTATGGCGCGCTGCTGCCGACCGGACGCAGTTGCGAGGACAGCTGGGTCGTGGCTTCGGCGCTGGCGCCGCTGACCCAGCGGCTTCGCTTCCTTGTCGCCGTCCGGCCGGGCCTGCAATCGCCGACGCTCGCCGCGCGCATGACCTCGACGCTCGACCGCATTTCCGGCGGACGCCTGCTGATCAATGTTGTCACGGGCGGCGACCCGGTCGAGAACAAGGGCGACGGCATCTTCCTCAGCCATGACGAGCGCTATGAGGTGACGCGGGAATTCCTCGACATCTACAAGGCCGTGCTGCGCGGCGAAACCGTCGCTTTCGAAGGCAAGCATTTCCGCATCGCGGACGGCCGCCTGCTGTTTCCACCTATTCAGTCGCCACACCCGCCGCTCTATTTCGGCGGCTCGTCAGAGGCAGCCAATGCGGTTGCCGCCGAGCAGATCGAGAAATATTTGACCTGGGGCGAACCACCTGGAGACGTCGCCGCCAAGCTCGACCATGTGCGCGGCCTTGCTGAGAAAGCTGGACGCCAGGTGAGCTTCGGCATCCGGCTGCATGTCATCGTTCGTGAAACCAACGACGAAGCCTGGGCCGATGCCGACCGGCTGATCAGCCGGCTGAACGACAAAACGATCGCCGAGGCGCAGGAGGTGTTCGCGCGCATGGATTCTGTTGGCCAGTCGCGCATGAGTCGCCTGCATGGCGGTCGTCGCGACAAGCTCGAAATCAGTCCCAACCTGTGGGCGGGCGTCGGCCTGGTTCGCGGCGGCGCCGGCACCGCCCTGGTCGGCGATGCGGCCACGGTGGCGGAACGGATCGACGAATACCGGCGTATCGGCATCGATACCTTCATCCTCTCCGGTTATCCGCATCTGGAGGAGGCCTATCGCTTCGGCGAACTGGTGTTGCCGTTGCTGCCGCTCGATCACGAAATCTCGACGCGACCGACGGCCGTGAACATGGGGCCCTTCGGCGAAACGGTGGCCGGAGACCATCGACCGTCGGCACTGCAAGCGAGTCAATCTTGAGCGCCAGAGAATCGGGCAGAGGGCCGGTCGTAGTCATCATCGGCGGCGGCTTTTCCGGTGCGGCGACTGCGTTTCATCTTGCGCGGCTTCTGCCCGCCGGAGCTGCCGATATCGTGGTCGTCGAGCCCCGCGAGGGGCTCGGCTATGGTCTGGCCTATTCGACGCCCGATCCTTCACACCGCATCAATGTGCCGGCGTCGAGGATGACGCTGATCTCCGGCCAGGACAGCCACTTTGCCGACTGGCTGGAGCAAACTGGCGCCACTGCGGACGACCCCGAAGCCATTGCCGCCAATGGAGCGCTCTACCCGCAGCGTCGCGTTTTCGGGCGCTACGTGCAATCCCATCTTCAGCCCTTTCTATTCGGCAAAACGATCCGCCATGTCAGATCCGCGGTCGCGTCAGCCGAACTCAGGGGCGAGGGCTACCACCTGATCCTCGCTGATGGAGGAACGCTCGCAGCGGACGCCCTGGTGATTGCGACGACGCATCCGCCACCGACCTTGCCATTGCCCCTGCAGTCCGTAGCTGGTGCAGCCGGGCTGGTAGCCAATCCCTATGATCTCGAAAAGCTGGAAGCGATAGGACGCTACGACCATGTGCTTGTCGTCGGCACTGGACTAACGTCGGCGGATGTCATCGCAACGCTCGACCGCAATGGCCATCGCGGTCGCATCACAGCACTTTCGCGCCATGGCTACCGGTCGCGAGGCCATGCGGCTACGCATGCCGATCCGATCGGCGACTTCACCGGCCTGCCTTCACGCAGCGCCACCGTGCTGCTCAGGCGTATCAGGTCGACCATCGCAACCGCCGCGCAGCAGGGCGAAGGCTGGCACCCGGTGCTCGACGCAGTCCGGCGACAAGGGCAAATCATCTGGCAGGCCCTGCCGCTCGCTGAGCAACGCCGCGTCGTGCGCCATTTGCGCGCGCTGTGGGATGTGCATCGCTTCCGCATAGCGCCGCAGGTCGCAGTCGTGCTCGATCGCCGGCTTGCTGAAGGCACGCTCGCCTATCGCGCTGCATCGATGACTGGCGCCGAGCGGGTCCACGGGCGCGTTGGTGTCACGCTGCGGCCAAGGCGCCAACACACCCAGACGATCGAGACGTTCGACGGAGTGATCGTCACAACCGGGCCGGCGCATGCCGATATTTTCCGGACCAACGCGGCAATAGCCGCTCTCGGGCGAATGGGACTGGTCCGGCTAGACCCGATTGGTCTTGGCTTGGCGACCGACAGCCAAGGCCGTGCGGTCGGGACATCCGGCCGACCGTCCGACAGCATTTTCGTCAGCGGGCCTCTGGCGCGCGGCAGCGTCGGTGAATTGATGGGAATTCCCGAGGTCACCGCGCACGCCGAGCGCATCGCCGAAGAAATTCACCAATGGCTAGGATACAGACTGCGTTGCCTCGCAAGGCGTCGTGAAGCTGCAGACACGATGAGCCTGTTCAGATGGCAGTGACGGAACGCATTGCGAAGATGGAAAGCGCTTTCGAGTTGATAAATAGGCCACTGGTCGCGTGGCGCTCCTGGCGCTGTTGGGTTTCTCGCGGATAGGACTTGACGTTGCGAGGTCTGGGGCGGGTCCGTTTGACACTCCCGTCCAGATCCGCTCGACCTCCGAGGTGCCGATCTCCTTCCCAGACTTCGTATCGGCCGCCTGCTTGGCGGCAACCGCAATGATGACGACGACCAGAGACGATCAGCCCATCGCGGCGGGTCGAGAAAGCACTGGGCGGGAAGACGCCTACATCGAGGCCGCCCGTCTTGTGACCGCAGCAAGGGAAAGAATCTGCCGCCGGACATCGACGTCAGTGGTTTAGAGAAGGCGGCTCGGCAGCGAGCTCTGCGTAAACCCAGACGCCTTGAAAATTTGCCGATACACGTGCGTCCGGATTTTGGCGGTGATCTTCACGATGAGCTACAATTTCTAGCGACGGCCGCGCTAGGGGCGAGCCTCCAGCACCATGTTGAACGGCGTCTCCGCGGCGCGACGGAATCGCTTGAAGCCGCCGGCGGTCACCACCTTGCGCAACCTCGCCTCGCCGGCCTGGGCGCCAAGCCCAAGTCCGACTTCCTGCGACAGCGAAGCGGGCGTGCACACGAATGTGGAAGCGGCATAATAGACGCGTCCGACGGAATTGAGGTTCGCCGCTAGATGGTCATGCGCCAACGGCTCGACGATCATCCAGGTGCCATTCGGCTTGAGCGACCCGCGGACATGGGCGGCGGCGCCCTCTGGATCGCCCATGTCGTGAAGGCAATCAAAGAAAGCGACGAGGTCATAAGTGCCGGGATAGGTCTTGGCGGCCGCGACCTCGAAGCGCGTGTTGGCGCCGACGCCGGCTTCCTCGGCCGCCTTTCGGGCACGCTCGATCGAAGCGGAGTGATAATCGAAGCCGACGAACCGCGAATTGGGGAAAGCACGCGCCATGAGCACGGTCGATGCGCCGTGACCGCATCCGACATCCCCGACCTCCGCGCCGCGTTCGAGCTTCTCGACTACGCCCTCCAGCGTTGAGATAGAACTCGTCATTGGCTTCATCGTAGTCGACGTAGCCCGCCGCTGCCTGCCCGGAAAGCCATTCCCTTACAAGGCGTTCCTGGGTGCCGGTCCGTGCCGAAAGTTCTGCGGCCGTCATCTTGCCGCCTTCGCGCAATGCCTTGAACAGGCCGAGCCTGTCCCCCAGCACGACTCCCGCGCCCGTAGCAATCGCGCCGAGATCGCCGACCAATTTCCCCAAGAAGGCGTCCAACTTTTCCTGACTCGCTTCGGGCATCGGAATCTCTCCTTGTGGGCGCGATGTTGCCGACCTTGCACCCCATCATATGGGCAACGATCAGCGCGGGTGATCGCGGATGACGACCACCTCCATGCCGTCGTCGAGCAGGAAATCCGTCACTTTTCCTCGTCGGGAACGGGCGGAGCCGGAGCGGTCGAAGGGCAAACGAGATCGCAGCAGGTATCCTGGGCAGCCCGTCAGACATCGATGGCTCCGGTTGTGGTGACGGGCGATAAGCAAGTTCGCGGCGAAGTGATTGTTCCGCGGCGGCTATATGTTTCGGTGAGGTGATCATGCGTCTTCTTGTTGGTCGGTCGTGCTTGCGGACGACGTGCATGTACTGTGCCAAACGAGGAAACGATTTAAACGCAATCCAGTAGATCTGACTTTGTATCCGACATTGTCGGAAATTGGACACCGCCGAACGCGAAGCGCTCGGGGCTTGTGACGATACTTGCGCGTGCTCCTTCGGAGGAGGATATGATGCGCCTCGAACCGGCCGCGAGGCCTTCCTGCCCTTTAGGGCGCCAGATCAAGTTGAGCGCCCATACCAGTGAGCCGTCCCGTCGCTTAGTCCAACACGTTTTTAGCTTAGCGTCGCGGTCCACCTCACCGCGCTCTCGCCATCCACCTTCTGCGCGACCCCAGCTAAACACGCTCTGCGATGATTAGGATACCAACCTGGTCCGGCCGGCCTTGCTTGCCCGCGAAACTTGAGGCGTTCGTCGATCGGATAGAGGCTTCGATTCAGGAGACCTGCTTCGTGATGCGGCCATGATAGGCCGGTCCCTCACCGACTACCGCGCGCTCGGAAGAGATCGTCAGCATGCCTCGCGGCTTCATGAAGAGGGCAGCGGCGACTACCGGCGAGATAATATGGCCGGTCGCCGGAGCCCGTATCGGGACAGCATCGCCGGCTGGTTGGTGGCGTATGATCGGAGGGCGACCGATGTCCCTGACCTTTCGACGCGGCTCCAGCTTTGCGAGCAGTCGCTCGAGATTCGAGAAACTACCCGTGTAGCCGCGCTGTTTGATACCGTGGAACAGCTGCTCCAGCACTGGCTGAGAAACGCCTCGAAATGTAAAGTGGTGTTCAACGCCGTCCTGCGTCAGTCGGGTGGCGTGTCGAAGAGTCAGCCATTTAGCGATGCTGCGCCAACCATAGCCGGTATGACCGGCGTCGGCACGGGACAAGCTCATCCTTCCGGAGGGCATGAACATTTCGAACACCATCTGCCGCGATTGTCGATGAGCGTGGCGCACCTGGCGCCTGTGCCTTACCTCAATATGCGGACCATCCTGAAATCAGATTGACTTGGCGGGCTCCCGATGTCGGGCGAATTGAGAAACTGCACCCCTATTGCCTCATCGACGAATGTTACCAAACGATTTGGCTGGTGGAAGAGCCGGCGTCGTCCAGTCGCCAGGGCCGACCTGCCGCCAGGCTTTTACCGCCATCTGCACCGTCCGCAGGCTTTTGTTCGTGAACCGTGTCTGATCGACCGCGCATGAAAACGTGCGAACTTTCATGGTGGCGCACCACGAAACGCTACTGCAGAGCCATCCGAGCCCGGCCGGCGACGTCAGCAAGGGGCTCTCGTATAAGACAAGCCGGGGTCCGGATTTCTCCCAGATCATCCACGATTTAAATCAAATTCGCCTTTGGATATTGACGATTGCGCGACCCTCACCTCGTAGATGGCCAGCGCGGGCGGCAACTGAGAGGTCATATGACAAGCGATTTTTCCGCCGCGCGAGTGCATCTAGATCGAGCGTATCATTACCTGCGAGGCGATGACCCGATGAGCCAGAGGGGGCGCGAAGCCTTGGATTTGCTGATCGAGGCGGTTGCTGTCGAAGAGTTCAAGCAGCCGCGCCAAAACGCGGAGGTGCTAACGTTTCCGATTAAGCGCCGCTTCTGAGGCGATCTCCATTGTGGCAACCCATCAACATGGTGTGCAAACACCCTCAGAACACTGCCCGTCCGGCTGGAGCCGAGCCTGTCCTCACAACCATCCGAATTGAGCTGCCGTTAGTGTAGGTTCCATCATCGATGTCGGCGGCAGCTATTCCGGAATGGCCGCCGCCCTGCAGTTCCGCCGCGCCGGCGCCAGGTTCCAGTGATCGACGCCGGGCTGCGGCGGACGCTTTTTGCCAGTCATTCGCCTGCTTCCTGCCCCAGGACGACGTCGATCCGGCCAAAATCGCGAACGGTCGCCGAACGGGTGAGGGGAGCCGCGACTCTTTCGGCTTCCGACTCGCCGACGGGCCTCGGCGGAGGGCCGTTGTAATGGACGCCCATGTTTGCCCGCTGCAAGGCTGCAAAGAACTCTGCCCTGGAGCAGGCGGATCCTTCGCGGACTGTCCCGGCGCGGCGCTGCATTCCATAAGCTTGTTCGTTGGTGGCGACACGCTCCGGGTTGGCCTTGAAGCGCTCCCAGTCGATATAACCCGGATGCAGGTCGGCATCCGCCACTCGGCCATATTATTCACCTTGATCTGCTAGAGGCCGCCGCCCGGCCGGGGACGACCACGCGTTCGACCGTAGAAGAAGGCGCCGGCATATCTCGGTTATGCAGGACCCGGATGCGGCCGTGCTGTGGCGGCCCCACATGCGTTCGCTGCGGTTCCTGCGCAGTCGTCGCGGGAACAGGATGCCGTTGTCGAGTGTCACCTGCCGCTGACGAGCCTCTCGCCGCTCGGTGTCACCCAGCACTCCCAGCGACAGCGCATCACCCCGGCCGACAAAACCAGATCGCGCACAAGGATCGTCTTGTATCCCTTGAAGCGTGAGTCCGCAGGAGCGCTCTCCGCAACCGTCACCTCGCGGCTCACGCGACCGGCCGTCGCGCTTGGCGCCGCGACGGCGTCGCTTCCCCTCCGGCTGCGTTGCCCATTCCGACGGCTTGGTCGGCTTGTCCGGAGGGCGATCCTTGAGGGTCTGGATCTCGGCGCGCAGCGCCTGGTTCTCGATCTCAAGGCTCTCGACTCGGCCTTGAAGACCGCGCACTAAGCCGATCAGCGCAGCGAACGGCCCGCGGAGCTGAGCAAGCGACAGGCCTTCAAGCGGATTAGTCGGTGGTGGCGTCCGCAAAGTCACGAACGCGCTCGCCGCAAACCCCCTCCGCCATCTGATCCGGTTACGGCTCTCGACGTGACCCAGAGAGCTGGAAGAAGCCTCTGCGAGACTACAAGTGTAACACCATATTGGTTTAGCAGATCAAGCTTCGGTGGTAACCTACGTGGGGTAGAGAAACGACTTTGGAAGCTGAGCAACGGATCGCGATAGCAAACGGACACGTGCAGCTGAAGTTCATCCCGCGACTGGAGGAGCGCTGGCCGAGGAACCCCGTAACCACCTTGACCTTCCAGACGGGCCATTGACCAATGTTGCAGAACGGTTAGTAACCGCTAACCCGCGCGATACAGCACGCGATCTTGAGAGCTTCAAACCTGCGGAGAGGACTGCTTGGCGCGAGTCCCCGAAAAGCCTTTGTCGAAGGAACCATGATGTCCGCTTCCATTGCCCCGCAACCATTTAATCAGCGGAAGAGACTTTTGGTCGTCCAGGCCCTGAGCATAGCGGCGATTGGGTCGCTGCTATTCTCTCGCCCCGGTTGGGATGAAGCATCTAGCCTTCACGAGGTCGTCGAGATGATCGGTTTTGTTCTGATCCTCGTCTGCATATTCGGGAGGTTGTGGAGCATCCTCTATGTCGGGGGGCGGAAGAACAGCGAGTTGGCAGTCAGCGGGCCGTACTCGATCACCCGCAATCCCCTATATCTGTTTTCGACGATCGGAGCATTCGGCATCGGCCTCATGTTCGGATCGCTCATCGTTGCATCCGCTCTGGGGGGGTGCACCTATGCGGTTTTCGGAATGACTGCCCGAAAGGAAGAGACGTTTCTTCGTGACAAATTTGGTCCGGAGTTCGAAGCATATGTGGCAAGGACGCCGCGGTTCTGGCCCAAGCCGTGGCTGCATCAGGACAAGCATCAGCACACGTTCTCCACAAACGCATTAAGAAGCACATTCTTCGATGCCCTCTATTTTCTGGCGATCTTTCCAGCCATCGAAGGCATCGAATACCTCCAGGTAGCTGGCTACCTGCCCACCTTTTTTTGGCTGTTCTGATCCTAAAGACGGAGCAATAAGCCACCGCGAATAGCCCTCCTGTTAGCCTTTGTAGCGTACCAGAACCGCGCCTGTTGCGATCAAGGCAACCCCTGCCCAGTTCGACGACGATGTTCCTTGAGGAATGTCACTCCGAACACCGCCACCAGCACGAGGCTCAGTTTGTCGACAGGGGCAACGCGTGCCGCGCCTCCCAAAGTGGAGCGCGCGAAAGTAGCAGATCCACGATGCACCTGTCGCCACCCCGGATTGTCCTGCGTCACGTAATCGTCCAGGCACTCGGGAAGCAGTGCCGCTTGGCGGCGATCCTCGCCCTCGACAAACCGCTTCAGCCTGACCCACCTCGCTGATCGGGAATCACGTTATCACATCAATCACGTTCCAAGACAGGCTGGACCCGTTCCGGCCATTGCCGTTGCGAGCCACGAACTTGATTTGTTAAGGTCCTCACACCTCTTGGCGATCACCGGAGCAGACCTGGCATTCCTAAGACGTTGTGGCACGGTGGCTTTGTTAGCGCGCCGGTATGGTGGGTGTGGTCCTGGACGGAGGCGCGTCGCTCGGGTTTGGCAGGCGATGCACACCGAACCGGCCGAGTGCCAGCGTGCCGTTGTCAAGAACACTTGGAATGCGACCTGAAATATCGCGCCAGTGCGAGGCATATTGATAGACGGCTACGGTATCTTCGACCGCGTTGTGGTCGACGGCGCTTTCAGGTTGCACCTCCTCACCCTTCATCTGGACGATTTGCTTCTTGGGCTCAAGGATCGTCGTGCGGCCATGCAGGATCATGGCCACCTTCTGGTAGTTGGAGATGTAGACCGGCCGCTCCGGTTCGTCCGCTTCGATCAGGTCGTCGCCGAAAAAGCGGCTGCGATAGCTAGCCTGCAGCAGGGCAAGCAGCGACGGCGCAATATCCACCTGGCTCGCCAGCCGGTTGATCCGGCGGGGCTTGACAAAGCCCTGCGACCAGATGATGCACGGTATGTGGTATTTGTTCATGTCGAGCTCGACCTTGCCTGCGACGCTCGCCGTATGATCGGCGACAAAGACAAAAACGGTATCCCTGAACCACGGTTTCGCCGATGCCTTCTTGACCAGTTCCCCGATCGCGTAGTCGGAATATTTGACCGCCCCGTCGCGCCCGCCCGGCGATGGGATGTCTATGGCGCCAGCTGGATAGGTAAAGGGCCGGTGGTTTGACGTGTTCATGACGAAGCTGAAGAAGTTCTTGCCGGCTTTCGCCGAGGCGTCGGCTTGGCGGATCACCTCGTCATAGAGATCCTCATCGCTAACGCCCCACGCATTGGCGAAATGCACATCGCCTGCCGCCATCTTAGCGCGGTCGACGATACCGAAACCGTTACCGGAAAAGAACGCGTTCATGTTGTCGAAATAGCCGTAGCCGCCATAGAGGAAGCGCGTATCGTAGCCCGAATCCTGGAACACAGAGCCAATGGTGAAGAGATTGTCGTTGCCGGGGCGACGCAGGATCGATTGCCCCGGGGTCGGCGGGACTGAAAGCGCGATCGCTTCAAGCCCGCGCACGGTGCGCGTGCCGGTCGCCCGCATTTCCGTGAAAAGCAGGCCTTCAGACGCCAGCCGGTCAAGGTTCGGTGTCAGTCTTTTCGGATTGCCGAATGTGCCCATGAACTCCGCACTCATGCTTTCCATGCCGACCAGGATGACGTTCTTGCGCAGCATCGGCCCCTCGGCTCGAATGTCACGCGTGATGTCGTTTAAATCGGTGCTTTCGAACGGCTCGTGATCTTCCGCTAAAAGGTCGCGTGTCCGTTCGGCCGCCTGTTTCTCGGGCATGGTCCGATAGAAATTCGCGAAATCGATCTCATTCGAGAAGAAGGCGCTAACCAAACCATAGAGTCCGTTGCCCCCGAGTTCGCGGGCGATCGCGCTCGGCATCGGCCGTGTGATCGAATCGGGCGTCACCAACACGCCGGCGGCGGCCATTCCCGTTATCGTCGCAAAGACCGCCAGCCGCTTCATGAACGGCGGATGCGGCGCGAAGCCTGCCTTCACCTGGCGGCGGAGCAGATAGGTCCCGCCGACCGCCAACAGGCCGATGCCGGCAAGCAGCGGCACGACCGGATAGCTCTCCATAATGTTCTGGATCACTTCTTGCGTGTACACGAGGTAGTCGACCGCGATGAAATTGAAGCGCGTCGTGAATTCGTCCCAGAAGAAATACTCGCTGACCCCCTGCACGACCATCATAAACAGGAAGATTGCGAAGCCCGAGAGCCCAACTGCGCGGTCAAACCGCTTTCCGGCCCACGAAACTGGCAGGAGCAGCGGGAAGAGGAGAAAGACCACGAGGATTGGAAGCAGCGTGACGATATCGAACCAGAAGCCAGTGAAGAAAGGAACCAGCCAGTCGGCCGGATGGAAAGACAGGTCTTTGGCCGAAACCAGCGACAGCGCCAGCCTGACGAGGAACTGAGTCAACAGGAAAAGCAGGATGAACGGCTTCAGCCGACGAAAGAACGCACCGACCGATTGAGCAAAAGTCATAGCAAGCCTCCGAAGCAGCTGGATGTCTGGGCAATTATGCCTTGTTTTCAACCTTGGCAACCGTCGGGACGAGATCGATCGCATGGCTGCGATGCCGATCCCCGATTTGGCCCGCGCGAGTCCGAAACTTCATCGACGGTGGTGGTAGCGGGACGATGTGAAAGGTTCGCGGCGAAGGTGATTTGTTCTCCACTTTGAAGGCGCTGCATCCCAATCTCCCCTGTCTGAGAAGGTGGATGGGCACGAAACGCCGAGCACCGTCCTGATGTTGCCGGGCCTCACTCGAGCATCACCCGAGCAGCATCACGATCAACGTCACCTGGCGTTCGACAGCTTTCTTGTCGCCTCTTCGCCTTTCCCCTCTTTGCCGAAATATCCCCAACAAACCGCTGCTCTATCGCCTGGGGATCTTCTGGTTCTCTGCCTTCACGCTCGTTGCCGCCGTCACCTACGCGCTCGAGTGTCGAACGCCTCACTCATCGACCAGCTATTTGTCGGTCGGGAGCGACCAGCAGCAACAATCGAGAGGATCATCTGACATGAAACAACTGCTTTACGCCGCAAGCGGGCTTGCCGCTGTCACCTTCTGCCGAGCACCGCAATGGCTCAGGATGCCTCTTGGTGGTGCCAAGTTCTGTTGTGCGCGGCTTCGTCCAATCCATCCTGGCACGGCGGTCCGTACCGCGTTCCGCCCATGAAGAAGCTGATCTCTGCCATGGCGAAGCCCGGTTTCTCTTGGCCCGGTATGCCACGAAGCGAACGCCGCAGAGCCGGGCCGCCAAGAGTACGCCGACCTGCCCGGAAGGCTCGGACGTTGGCTACAGCGAGCGTGGCCGGGGGGAAACCGCACGGAACCGAACAGATACACAAAGACGGCCAAACACTCAGCGGAGACGCATCCGAGACTGCCAATTCTGCCACCAAAATGGCGGTCTTTCTGTTTACCGATACGCATCTAAGTTCTCCGTTCTTCTCCATAACGATTATTACTGTGCCGGTTTACCGCTGTACCAAGAAGTACCCCCCCCCGCGGAAAGCTGCATCATGGTCCATTTAGGCACGTTCGGCTTTGTCCGATAGCCGACAATGTCGGGTACGTAACGTAATAGAATCTGACCAATCACGTTTCTAAATGCTTTCTGTTTTGGCACGGTACATGCGAGGCTACCCGCAAAACGAGTGCGGACGAAGGAAAAGTCTCCCATGGTAACGAAAACCGCTGCGAAGGATCACAATGGGCACGAACAATCCGCCGCTTTCGTCCGAGGACGTCGAACGCTTCGGGCCTGATCCCCTTACCAGCT
>NZ_JBVVQS010000072.1:0-64024 GCF_055811575.1 Mesorhizobium sp. WSM4815
GGCCGCGACGAATGAGCCGCATCCCTGCCAAAAGAGAGATCGTCCGCTGATGCTGCTCAGTCGACCGCGGGTCCAACTAGACGGTAGCGGAAGTGATTTCGGATGTGGCCGTTGAAGAAGCGGCCCTTGGCGAAGGCGGCTTGGAACTCGGCGAAGGTCTCCGGCGGCACGTCCTCAAACTGGTAGCATTTACCGCTGGCCACGAGCCACACCGGGAGGACTTTGCGCTCCGGATCGTATTCCGTTTTGTGTATCGAGGTCGACGGCATGACGTGACTACTCCAATCAGGGAGAGAGTCCATCTGAAGTTGCCCGCGCCCACGGAGGGGAAGGGCGCGGGCCGATCGGGAGGGGACACCGATCTCGCAGCACAGAAGATGCTGCAGTAGGCGAACGTCCTGCCCATGCCGGTGTTCCATAGGAAACAAAAAAACCCGCCGCACAGGAGAGCGACGGGGCGATCAAGCGGTCACCGAGCGCGGGTGGGTCGGGATTTGCCCGGTTCGCGGATCGTGGAAGAATCCTAGGCGGCCGGCTGCGGCGCGTCTACTAACCGGCGGTTGGCCCGGTTGCTTGTTTGACAGACACGCGCTTATGATGGCTGCTTGAAGCGTCGATTGGGCCTTTTGCCGAGCGGCTCGTTGTGCGGGAGGGAACGCTATGGCCCAGCAGGAGCAGTGGCAGCTGGAAGGCAGCGCCGCGGAACTCTACGAGCGCTACCTGGTCCCGGCGATCACAACCCTGTGGGCTGCCGACCTGGTGGATCGCGCTGTGCCTCTATCTGATGAGCGGGTTCTGGACGTAGCTTGCGGCACCGGCGTGGTGGCACGCTTGGCGGCCGAGCGTATGGGAAGTGGGCAGGTCGTCGGCCTCGACATCAACACGGGCATGCTTGCCGTTGCTCGATCCCTCCCGACAGGCGCTGGACCGCGTATCGACTGGCACGAGGGAAGCGCGCTCGAAATGCCGTTCCCTGACGCCACCTTCGATCTGGTTCTTTGCCAGCTCGGACTGCAGTTTTTCCCGGACCGATCGAGTGCGCTACGTGAGATGTTCCGGGTGCTGGTGCCTGACGGCCGACTGGCCTTAAGCGTTTTCAGCGCTATTGAGCGCACTCCTGCGGCAAAGGCGCTGGTGGACGCCTTGGATCGACACCTCGGTCCAGGCGCTTCGGCAACGAAACGGTCCGAGCATTCACTCGCCGATGCGGACGAGCTTTACCGATTGGTGGCCGGGGCGGGATTTCGTCAGGTGACCATCCACACGACGACACAGAACATCCGATTCCCCTCGTCAAAGGAATATGTGCGACTACAGCTGGCAGCGACTCCGCAGGCAGGGCTGGTCAGCGGAATGGATGCCGGACATCGGGACGCAGTCATCGCAGCGATCATGGGTGATGTAAGTTCCTCGCTGGCAATCTATTCAACTGGAGGAGAGCTGATGTTCCCCCAAGAGGCTCACGTCGTGCTCGCACGCAAATAGCGCAGCTGATTCTGCGGCATCCGGTGTTCAATAGCGCCCACGGAAAGTGAGCCTAATTAGAGGAGGAGCGTTGCGTAGCAGCCCCTCCTCCTTGGCAGCAACCTCGAAGGCCTTCCTTACGTCGTCGGGCGTGCGCTCGCCTTCAATGAGGCCATACAGACATCGACCGCCGCCTTCCACTTAGATCCCCGCTTGGTCCACTTCATGAGTTCTATAGCGGCACCCTCGACATTGGTGCAGACGCAGGTGAGCCCAGGTTGGTCGGTTTCGATAAAGACCGGAGGGTGAATCCAATGGATGATACCTCCTACTCAGGCGAGAGATACATCTCCGCCTCCTTAGCGGCAGCCACGAAAGCCTTTCGGATCACGTGAGGGTCAATCGGATCGCCCTCCAGTGCTGACAGGCAGAGGGTCCACGCCTTGTGCCAGTGAGGTCCTCTCCGGGTCCACGTCTTGAGCTGCTCAAGGGCTGCCCTCGCATTGTTGCAGCCATGCCTGGCACCGTCCGTTTCAGACTTCACGAACACTGGAGGGACGAACCAAAGGGTTGCCATGATACCTCCTACTCAGGCGAGAGATATACGGTCGCCTCCTTGGCCGCCGCCTCAAAGGCTTCACGGACTCTTGGGGGGACACTGCCCTCGAACGCGTCAACGCATAATTGGACCGCTTTCGTCCACCTCGGCCCCTTTGTGTCCCACGCCATGAGTTCCTCGGCGGCTCCCTCGACGTGGCTGACCCCATGGCGAGTGGCCGGACGCTTCGCCTTCACGTAGAACCAGAGGAGTCTCATGAGGAGTAGATTAGGGGATGCTCACATGTTTGGTAGAGGCGGATCACAGCGGCGGCTCGGTCGATATCTCTGGCCGGCCTCATTTTCGGTGAAGCCGTCGCTTACCGCCCCATTTTCGAGGCCGACAGAAGTTCTTCCTCGTCCACCACTCCGGCGCCAGTTCGGACCGCTCTGTTACCCTCCCGAAATGCCTTTCAACAAAGTCTTTGAAATCGTTCTCGCCAAGTTGCAGTTGAGGAGATCCGAACTTAGGCGTTTTGCGGTTTACGTGAACGGTCGTCGGCCTACGGAACAAAGCGCGAAACTGCACGCCTTGGAGCGAAGAAACGTCAGCTTTGGGGCCAAAGACATGATCGCTTACGATGCCAGCTTCGCCTTTTGTGCGGATCGCTTCGGCGGCTTCTTTTTGCTGAGCGCCAGCAGACTCGCGGACAGTTGCCCACGATGGATTTTATCTTATCGTTTGCCCGCCCACCTCCATCTATCTTGCGGCAGCTAGGCGGCAACGCGAATGTCGACTTCCACCGTGCGTCCTAGCGCGGAGAAGGCCGCTTCCAACTGTTCAAGTCTGGATCTGTGATCAAGCCTGAACAGGCGGTCGACAGACTCCCTCTTCCAATCCAATCGCCTGGCCAATTCAGCTCGCGTTATATCCGAATCCCTGAGCGACCAATAAAGATTCAGCTTGAGCCAAGTCAGTGCCGGTAAATCGATGACCAAACCCGGTTGGCCATCTGGGCGAGGGACGTCCTCACCATCGTCGATCATACTTGCCAGTGCGGTCTCTATGACACCAACTGCGTGCTGGCGCACACCCTGCTCATCCTCTGCGAACGTCACCACAATTGGCAATTGCGGGCATGTAATGAGCAGCGTTCCGTTGTCGTCCGGTTCCACGTTGATGCGATATCCAGCCATCACTTCAATCCCAACTACTTTTTGACTGCATTGACCAGGCCTGTTCCGAGTTCCTTGCCAGCGTCATGCATTGGCAATTCCGACTTGCGATCACCACGGCGGATGATCAGGTGGCCGGAGCCGCCCTTCTTGCTTTCGAAGGTGCAACCCTGCGCAGCGAGCCATTTCTTAAGTTCCTTGCTGTTCACGCATATAAGGAACTCCACACAAATGTTGAAGCCAACATAAATGTGGAATATCCTAGGCGTGGGCGCCGGTAACCTGCGCAATGGGGCCTTCAGAAGCCCTCCCTTTACCAAGGGCAAGGGAGAGGTCGAGAGTTCAATCCTAGCCGGCGCGCAAGGATGCGCAACGGGGATCGACCGCCGCCACCTTGTCTCAGTTTGAAGTTCGGCCGCGGGTGGCGAAGGTTTTGCCAATCGCGTGTTTGCAGCCTATGCTTTGATATCGGCCGCCAGTGCTGCGGATGCAGCCGACAGTAAGAGGGTACGTGCTCTTGCCCGTCAGGGAGAGAGCCGTGTCCCAGTCTCGCAATCATCTGTTGAAAGCCCTCTCCCCAGAGGATTTCGCGCTGCTGCTGCCGTCAATGCATCATGTCCAACTGGACCTCAAAGCCCAGCTGGAGGTGCCGCATCAGCCGATCGGGCATGTGTATTTTCCAGAGGCGGGTATCGCTTCGGTGGTCGCCACCATGACTGGAGGGCGGCAGAGTGAAGTCGGGATCATTGGCTATGATGGCATGACAGGCGTTGCCGTCATTCTCGGCCAGGACAGCTCTCCCAACGAAACCTACATCCAGGTCGCAGGCAATGGCTGGTGCCTGCCAGTTGAGAACCTTCGGTCTGAGGTGGCAAAGAGCCAGTCGCTTGGCGCGTCGCTGCTTGCCTATGCCCACGCCTTCCTCGTCCAGTCGTCGCGAACGGCACTGGTCAATGGCCATTCCAAGATCGAGGAACGGCTGGCCCGCTGGTTGCTGATGGTCCACGACCGAACCGAGGGCAACAAGATCCAGCTGACGCATGAATTTCTGGCGACCATGCTCGGCTCTCGGCGCCCCGGCGTTACCACCGCCCTGCAAATGCTGGAGTATCGGGGGCTGGTTCACGCCAGGCGCGGCGAGATCACGATCGTCGACCGTTCCGGAATGATAAAGCTCACACATGGCGCCTATGGCGACGAGGAGCAGCGTCACTTCGGCTGATGCATGTCGCGCACAAGCATGCCCCTCGGGCCTGACCCAGTGCCTTACCCGAGGGTGTGCAGCGGTTTGGCGACATGCATGAAACAACAACCTGAAGCGCGTCGCATGAGGCCGGTCAAACGCGACGCGCTCCGCCTGATTGTCCGATATCGGACATATGCTTGAAGGCCGCCGCGTGTTAGACGAAAGTCGTATTCTTGGCAGGGAGGAACTGTTGATGAGCCACACTTTTCACACAGTCACCGTTGAAGGCGCGACAGAGGCCTATGTCCTTTCCAGAGGCAAGGCTCGGTATCTCTCGATCGCGCAGGCGATCCGCGCCATTCGAACACTCATGCCTGCCTGCAGGGCCACCAACCACGAGTTGGAGGAGATGCTGGCGGCAGCATGCGTGGTGCACGGCGTGCCCGTCGCTTTCGACGCCAAAACAGCTGATGGCCCAGAACCACGGCTCCATTCGTAGGCCGGAAATGTCCGCGCCGCTGCAGAAGCCAAATTCATTGGATGTTCGGCAGGCGATTGTCCGCTACCTGATCGATCATGTCGACAATCCGAGCGTCTCGATAGTCGAAGTGACCATCGCCGTAAGGAAGATGTTTCCACTTTGCGAACTCACGGATTGGCAAATTGGCGATCTCATTGCGCGAAGCGCCATCGACGCGGGATTTGCGATCGATTTCGATGCGGGCCGCTAGACGCCTCTGGGCAGCAGCATAGCGGCGCCTCGGTCTCTCACGGCGGAACCAGGCTGGTAGCGCACATCGTCCGCGACGATGGGGCCGCAGGTTCCCGAGCGGACTTGCGCGTCGCCGGCCTGCCGAGCGCAGCTTATACTGGATCAATCCTGAGCGGGAGCCTGCTATAATCCCGTATGGCCGCTCGCATAGTGGTTATCCTGGCGCTGCTTTCCGCCTTCGCCTACGGCTTCGCAAAACTCGTGGAACGTTATGGCGACGCCGGCGACAGGCCCTCTGCGTGTGAAAAATGGCTACAGTCTGATTGTCCAGTCCCAAACGCGCCGCCTCAAGAAGAAACCAGGCCTTGAGCGGGCGTTCGCGGGCGCCGCCAAACATCGGCGTCGATAGGCCGTGGCAGCCGGTTCGCGCACCGCCGGTGGAACAAGAATTGCTCCGCATCGTTGAGATGACTAGGCAACCCGCCGCGGCAGCAATCAAGCACCGCAGCTGAAGGTTGCTTGGAGGCTATTATGGGAAAGCAACTTACATTGGCTGCGGCAGGCATGCTTCTGCTCGTCGGTGTCAGCGCCGCTGCCGCTCAGGACGTCATTATTCAACCCGAGCAGGACGTTGTGATCCGGGAATACGTGAAAAAGAAACCGGTGGCATCACTTAGCCTTCCCGGCGTCGAGCTCAACATCGGCACAGCCTTGCCCGAAACAGTCGAGCTCTACGAGGTGCCGGACGTTGAGTACCGCTACGTCGTCGTCGATGGCCGAACCGTCCTGGTCGATCCAGGCACGCGCAAGATCGTGAAGGTCTACGACTGACGTGACCGCTCAGGCTGAAGCCCGTCGTGCCGAAAGGCGCGGCGGGCTGGCGCCTTCCCGATATGCCGATGGCAGAGATAGAAGGTGCAATATCGCGCTGGAACAGTCATGCAACGGCGTGAATTGCGAAATGCGTAAAATCCCGACAGACACCGGCGAGCAAACTCCCGCGAACAGTTCCGAATTTGTTGGAAGATGCTGATTTTTATCGATGCTGGTGATTGCCGGCTTCCCTCGCCACCTTGACCTCCACCGTCATGCCGAGAAAGCTCGACGCGCTGCCGCAGTAGCTTCCCGAAAGTGGGATGGCTTGCCCAGGATGCCTGGCCACAGCCACCCGGATCAGATCCCGGTTGCCGACAATGCCGTTGGTGGGATCGAACTCGACCCAACCCGCGCCAGGCAAATAGACCTGGCACCAGGCATGCGTCGACCCGCCGCCGACGACAGAACCGCTGTCGCGGTTCGGCACATAGACATAGCCGGTCACAAAACGGGCGGCAAAACCGAGCGAACGAACCGCTTCCATCATGAACAGCGCAAAATCCCGGCATGTGCCTCGACGCAGGTGCAAGGTCATCAGAGGCGGTTGCGTCCCTGATTCAGTTCGACGCGAATAAACAAAGCTCTCGTGGATGGCGTAGCAAAGCGTCATCAGCAATTTGCCGGTCTCGGTGCGCCCTTTGGCGCTCACGAACTGTCGTGCCCATTTGCCGATCTCGTCGCCGTCATCGAGGTGATGGCGCTCGATGGTTTGGCTGAGGTCGGTTGCCTCGTCGGGATCATAGGAAAATGGATAGCTGAGTGCTGCGTCATCGATACGGAAATCAGGCGCATGCTGCGGCGTGTGATCGAGCCGGATGTCTGTCACGAAACGCAGTTCGTCGCCCGAGCCGTTGAAATCGATTACCGCAACGCAGTTTCCGAAAACGTCGTGGATCCAGCCAATCTCTTTCGGCTCGGGGTCGACAAACAGGCCGTGATCCAGAAGTCGCTGATCGAAACTGTCGCGCGGCCTGAACATCAGCCGGTGCTCGCCGAACGTCACCGGCTGCGTATAGCGATAGACGGTCGTGTGCTTGACTGAAAAGATCGGCATTGGCTTGCGTCGACCACCTGCGATATCAGCGCCATCATATAATCTTTTTTGATGTGCAGCGGACAAAATGGGGCTGCCCCTCAAGACGGCCGTATCAGGCGGATTGATGAACAGATCGACACGGCTAGCGCCGAAGTGGTCATCCATGGCTGCTCTTGGTTCCGTTGGCAGCATGGCAGCGAAAAAAGCAGCGGACTTGCGCCGCAGGCCTTTTGCAATCTCTAATTGGTAGACTCTCTCAAGGCCGGGGACGTTAATCCTTGCGCCGCGGAGGGGGCCAAGGCGAGGAACGTCGCAAACGGGAGGAAGCAATGAATGAGGACTACGAACTGGCTATAGACCACGACAAGCCTTACGAAATAACTGCTTTCGCTAAAAAGCACGGCCTTACGACAAGGGCCGCCGAACTGATCCTTTTCGCCTATAGCCCGTCCCGAGCGGCGTGCGATACTGCCGCAACGGCTTTCCTTACCGCCGTCGCCGTGCAAGCCAAGAGACAAGCGGCGCGCTAGCTCCGAAAACCGGGAGCGACGGCTGGCGCAGATCAACTCACCACCGTCGCATGCACCACATTTGCGAGCGTGAATTTGGATGATGTCGAGGCTGCGTCGATCGACGGCGCAGCCTCGATATTGAAGACTCAGGTGAGGCTTCTGGACCAGTCATCCACCTGGCGCTCTGCCTCTTCCTTGGCGATTCCATAGCGCTCCTGGATACGGCCTGCGAGTTGGTCACGATTGCCCTCGATGCGATCAAGGTCATCGTCGGTGAGGTCACCCCATTGCTCCTTGGCCCTACCCTTGAACTGCATCCATTTTCCCTTGATTTGATCCCAGTTCATGAATTCCTCCTTTGCTGCTCAAAGGGAAATGCAAACGGACACCACACGTTCCCGACGGCGGACCGCCAGGACGATTATTTATTGGGACGATTATTATTGGCGACGCAGCAAAAGCCGCCGGCCGAAGCCAGCGGGGCGAATTCGAGCAGACGATCCGCGTCTTGAAATCACACTCGACGGGAAAGCTTCCCCTGCCGATCAGGTGGCGCGCGCCAAGGCTATCGAGATGACGTTGTCCGTATCCGCGCCCGGTAGATCGAACAGCATCGGGAGTTGGCGGGTCATGGCCATTTCAACGATCAACTCTTCGATGGACGCTGTCGGCAAGTCGGTCTCGACACTATTCGAGATCATCGAGGCAAGCTTGTGGACTGGCACTGGTGCCGACTTCGCACGGTCGTCGAGCAACCTGCTGATTTCGATGACAACGTCTGCGTCAATGCTCTTTGGCAATTCCCGCATGGCTTTTTCCTCCCTGCCCATATTTTCTCCCCGCCCATATCATGCGCGCGCCAGAGGACTGAGTCTCGAAAAATCGACGTCTGGATTAAACCAAAGGCGTGCTTCGGTCTGATTGCTTTGGCGATGCGTCCGGGCTGCGGCGAAAAGGCGCTTTGGTGTCACATGCGGCAACGAAATCGCCCCTTTCGCGTTGGCCAATCATACATCGTCAGCAAACGCGACAAAGGAGAGTAAAACATGGCAGCCGACGCGGCGAAGCTCTATCCTCGCCACCGGGATCGGATTTCTGGCAGCGAGGATTATGTGGTAAGGCATTTTGCCCGGCAAAATGGCATCACCCCGGCGCAAGTCCATCAGTTGATCAGGAGATATGGAAGCGACCGCGCCAAGCTGGTGGCTGCGGCGAAGGAACTTCGCGCGTCGCTGCGACCGGCCAAAGCCATGCTCGCCCCAGGGCGCCGCGGCGGGCGTTTTAGCGCGGGTGTTGATGGAGGAAGTGGCTTGGGGAGGCAGTGAGCAACCGGCTGAAAAAAATTCCAGACTTCGTTTTCAGACTTTTCGATCATGGCCGCCGTGGCCGGCTTCTGCTCGCGATTTGCTTGCTTCAATGGTCGCCTCCAGATCGGATCGGCTGCCGTGTCGAACCGAGTAAGCTCGTGTAAATTCGGCGCCCAACAGAAAGATCTCGGATGAATAAAAGACCCACAGCAGCACGACGAGCAGTGCGCCGGCTGCCCCGTATGACGATGCGAGGGCGCTGGTGCCGATATACCAGCCGATCAGCGACTTGCCGATCGTGAAGAGAAACGCCGTTGCTACGGCGCCGACGCCGACGTCGCGCCATTGCAGCGCGCGGTCGGGCAGGACCTTGTAGATTGCCGCAAACAACAGCGCGATAAGCGCAAACGAAACGATGCCGTTGATCGCGCTGAGGATGAGGGTGCCAAAGGGCAGATATGCGTTGATGATATTTGCAAGCGCCGATATTGCCGCGCTTACGACCAGGGACACCAGCAGCAGAAAGCCAAGCGCCGCGACCAGACCCAGGCTGGCAGCTCGTGCTCGCACGAGACGTGAAATCGATGTGCCGCCCGGTTGGACTTTCCAGATCTCGTTCAGGGCAACCTGCATTTCGCCGAACACGCCGGATGCGGTAACCAGCAGCGTGACGAGCCCCAAAATGCTCGCCAGAGTTCCCGCCTCCTTGTGTGCTGCGTTCTCGATTGTCGCTTGCAGGAGCTCGGCGCTCTGCGGACCCATCAGGCCCGCCATCTGGGCCGAAAGCGCCAGCTGTGCCGCATCGTTTCCGAAGGCCATGCCTGCGATGGCGACGACGATGAGCAGGATCGGCGGAAGCGAGGTCGTGGCATAGAACGCCATCGCCGCCCCGTGGCTCAAGGCATTGTCGTTGATGAAGCCGACGATGCTCTCCCTAAGAAGTGTCCATGCCTCTTTCGCCACATGCCACATGTTTGCCTCGCCTGCTTCTCAAGCAAATAGAGGCAGCACCGCGGCGGACCAGAGCGTGGCAGGTCGCAAACCTAGGAGATTGGCTGAAACACCCCTCCACTTCGTCATCCTGGGGCGGAGCAAGAAGCGAAGCGACGCGGCGCAGACACTAGGATGACGAAGGCGTGGCAGAGCAATCAGGTGACGGATCCTGGCTTGTTTGGCGCGACCTGTCCGGCGGCTCTTTTTGTGAGACCGTCCTGCGTCGGGAAGGCCGCGAATGCCGCGATGGCCAGATAGATCGGAATCCCCAATTCGAGGATTTCCTCGAACACCGTCGAGGTATCGTTCCGGGCAACATGGATGCCGAGAAATGTGAGATTTGACGGCGCCCCGTCGATGGCCTTCGAAAGGACGGCGCAACCGATAGCGGCGGCAATGGCAACGGCAGTCGCCTCGCCGTGGCGAAGCCCTTGCACAAAGCTACGGAGGCCGTCTTTGAGGAGAAAATAGAAGGCAATGGCGAGGGCGATAACGACCGTCGCGCCGATCAGCTTTTCCAACAGCGGAACGTCAGGCGAAATGTAGAGGGTGGTCTTGGTGATGTTGTGGGTGGTGAAATGCGCATGGAAGTCCAACTCGCGCAGGCACATCGCGATCGCTATGGCGACGAGATACCAGCGCTTGAGCAACTCCCGATAGGACATTTCCCGCACAAGCGTCGCCACGACGATCAGGTAACCGGCGGCCGAGAAGACTTCGATGGGACCGCCCTCGCTGAGGTAGAACTTCCTGATATCTTCGGGAAGAAAGGCGAGCGGCAGGGCGATGAGAAAGACGAGCACCAGCAGCGCAAGGCCCATTTGAATGAAATAGTGGCCGTTGCCGTAACCGATCTTTCTTTCATCCCATGCCATATGTGTCTCGCCCATCTGTCTTGTGCCGGTTCTCTATTAATCGTGATTTCACTCAATTTGAAAGACTGGACCGTTGTCAAGTTGCCGCTTCGTAATGCCCGGCCACCTGCCGGTGCCCTGACGGCGTAAGCGCGGCGAACCTGACGGGGCAAAGTGCGGCGTTGGCTGTACTGTCCAGACGTGTCTTTGCAGCCATCAGCGAGACGACCCGTTCGCTCACGCCACTGACCAGCCGCCATCGACCAGTACATTCGCGCCAGTGATCATTGACGCGGCGGGCGAGGCCAGGAACACCACCGTGCCGGCGACATCGATCGGATCACCGATGCGGCCGAGCGGGATGTGCCCAAGCACATGTGCATGAAAGTCCGGATCGGCGAGCGAGGGCCGTGTTCCGTCGGTCCAGATGAAGGTCGGCGCGACGCTGTTGACGGTGATCTTGTGCTGCGCCCATTCGGCCGCGAGGCAGCGGGTGAGGTGGTTTATCGCCGCCTTGGTCATGCAGTAGATCGCTTCGCCCTTCAGCGTCACCGTGCCGGCCTGCGAACTGATGTTGATGATGCGTCCGGATTTCTGCTTGATCATCAGCCGTCCGACGGCCTGGGTGGTGAAGAACGTGCCCTTGAGGTTGACGTTCACGGTGAGGTCGAAATCCGCTTCGGTCACGTTCTCCGCGAGGTTTTCAGGCCCGAGCCCGACATTGTTGACCAGAACGTCTATGCGGCCGAAGGCGGCGTGGGCGTCGGCGACCGCTTTTCGCACCGTCGCCAGATCGGTGAGGTCCATCTGTACCGCCAGCGCGCGCCGGCCGATGCGCTCGATCTCGGCGGTGATATCCGCGCCGTCGGCAGCGCTGCGAACGCCAACGATCATGTCGGCGCCAGAGCCGGCGCAGGCGAGCGCGCAAGCGCGCCCGATGCCGCGCGAGGCGCCGGTGACCAGCGCCACCTTGTCAGCCAGATCGAATTTCGGCGTGAACTCGTTTGTCATCTCAACCTCCCTGAGAGCCCTGTCGGGGCGCCGCCCGACAGGGCGGTCTCCTCATCTCTGAACAGTAACTGGGAAGACTATCCGCTCGCGGCGCGAAAGCCAGCCGCAAGAAATTGACGACGGCGGCCGGTTTCGTTGGCAAAAGGCTGCCGTTCCCTGCTATTCCCCTTCAGATCAAAAGCAGTGGACTTGCGCATGACCAATGTCGCCTTGACCGGGCTTGCCCGCGATCTCGCCAAGCGTGCCGCGGAAGGCCGACCGGTGCGCATCGGCGTCATCGGCTCAGGCGAGATGGGCACCGACCTGGTGACGCAAGGCATGCTGATGCCGGGCATTTCGGTGTGCGCTGTCTCGACCCGCCGCCCGCACACCGCGCGCGATGCCATCCGCATCGCCTATGGCGATGAGGCGATGGCGCGCGAGGCCGATACGCCGTCGAAGCTCAGCGAGGCGATAGAGAGCGGAAAAATAGCCATCACCTCGAACGAGATGCTGGTCACCAATCCGCTGATCGACGTCGTCATCGACGCCACCGGCAAGCCCGGCGTCGCCGCCGATTTCGACCTGATGGCGATGCAGCACGGCAAGCATCTGGTGATGATGAATGTCGAGGCCGACGTCACCATCGGCTGTTATCTGAAGCAGCAGGCCGACAGCCTCGGCGTCGTCTATTCGGTCGGCGCCGGCGACGAGCCGTCGAGCTGCATGGAACTGATCGAGTTCGCTTCCGCGCTCGGCTACACCATCGTCTGCGCCGGCAAGGGCAAGAACAACCCGCTCAACCACGACGCCGTCCCTGACGACTATCGCGCGGAAGCGCTGCGCCGCAACATGAACCCGCGCATGCTGGTCGAGTTCGTCGACGGCTCGAAGACCATGGTCGAGATGTGCGCCATCGCCAACGCCACCGGGCTGGTGCCCGACATTGCCGGCATGCACGGTCCCAAGGCCGACCGCGATGAATTGGCCAAGGTGCTCATCCCGCGCGCCGACGGCGGCATCCTGTCGAGGAAGGGCGTCGTCGACTACACCATCGGCAAAGGCGTGGCGCCCGGCGTGTTCGTCATCGTCGAGGCCACGCATCCGCGCATCATCGAGCGCATGGACGATCTGCATATCGGCCATGGACCCTATTACAGCTTCTTCCGGCCCTATCATCTGACCTCGCTGGAAGTGCCGCTCACCGCCGCGCGCATCGCGCTCTATGGCAAGCCGGATATGGTGCCGCTGCCGAGGCCGGTTGCCGAGGTCTGCGCCGTGGCCAAGCGCGATCTGGCGGCGGGAGAGACATTCGACGCGATCGGCGAGACCTGCTACCGCTCCTGGACGATGACAGTCGAAGAGGCCCGCGCCAACCGCGCCGTGCCGGTCGGCCTGCTCGAAGGCGGCAAGGTGCTGAGGCCGGTCAGCAAGGGCGAGCTGCTGACATCAGCCAATGCCGCGCCCGACCCGACCACCAGGCTGTTCGCCTTGCGCCGGCTGCAGGACGAGATGCTGTACGGGGCGGGGTAGTGCGCAGAATTTGATGCCGGCCGGACAGCGCGCCCCTCTGTCCTGCCGGACATCTCCCCCAATTGGGGGGAGATCGGGCGTCACGCCGGCTTTCGCCTATCTCCAACATCGCAGTGGTGAGTGGACCGCCGAAGCTGCCAATCTCCCCCCTTGTGGGGGAGATGTCCGGCAGGACAGAGGGGGGCGCCGTAGAGCGCTGTATCCCGCACCTTGGGTGCGACGTCGGACAAGCCGCTACTTTCCCAGCTCGATCGACCGCAGCCGTGCCGCCTCCACTGCGTCGGTGAGCAGGTGGATCAGCCGATCCTCGCCCATCAGCACGGCAAGTGCGGCGGCCGTGGTGCCGTTGGGGCTGGTCACCTGCTGGCGCAGCACGCCCGCATCTTCGCCGCTTTCGGCGGCGAGCGAGGCGGCGCCATAGACCGTCTGCACGGCCAGCAGCCTGGCGGTTTTGGCTGGCAATCCGGCCGTCTCGGCAGCCACCGCCAGTGCTTCGATGAAATGGAAGACATAGGCCGGGCCAGACCCTGACACCGCCGTCACCGCGTCCATCAGGCCCTCGTCCTCGATTTCTGTCACTTCGCCGCTTGCCGAGAGCAGATCAGAAACGAAACGTTTCGTATCGATGGTAACCAGCCGGTTGGAAAACACCACCATCATGCCCTTGCCGATCGCCGCCGGCGTGTTGGGCATGCAGCGCACGATCGGCGCGCGATCGCCCAGAATGGCCTCGAAAGTGGCGACCGGCGTTCCGGCGGCGATGCTGAGGAAGGCGGTGCGGCCATCATTGAAGCGCTTGTAGGCGGCGGTCACCTCGCGGATCACTTGCGGCTTCACCGCAATGACGGCGAGGGCCGGCACCGCGTCTGCCGGAATGCCGCCGGCATCCGAGGCAGCATTGCAACCCAGCGCTTCAGCGCGCTTGCGCAGATCGGCATTGGGCTCGACCACGAAGACCGCCGCCGGGGGGAGCTTGCCCGATTTCAGCCAGCCGGAGAGCATGGCGTAGCCCATATTGCCGCAGCCGGCGAGAACAAGCCTGATCGTCATGGAAAACCTCCGCTAGAGCATCGGACCCAAAAGTGGGTACCGGTTTTGGGACAATTCGATGCTCAAACAACAAGCATTGGGCCCAAAAGTGGGGTACCGGTTTTGGCAAAATCCGATGCTCAAACCAAAAGATGTTCTCCCATAGACCCTCGCGACTAGGCGGGGAAGCCCTGTTGGGACGGAGGATCAGGACCGACCACGAACCGCCATCGGCCGCAGCGACACTTGCCTCAGGCCGAACATGCCGAACACGAAGAGCAGCCAGACCGGGTCGGCGCGATGGAAGAAGAAGCTTTCGAGGAAGGCGTTCAGCGCTGCGAACAGCACCACCATCATGAAGAAGTCGCCGAGATAGATGTTCTCCTTGCGCAAGGGAATGCGCATGTAATCGCGCAGCGGCGCGACAAGGAACGTGTAGACCGCCACGCACAAAGCCGGGATGCCCATCAGCACCGCGATGTCGAGATAGCCGTTATGGCCGTGCACGATGGTTCTGATGTCCCAGGCGCGGTCGAAAGGCTGGTCCTGGTTCAACAGCAGCGGCGTGCCCCAGAAGCTCTCGAAGCCATAGCCGGTCCATGGCCGCTTCGCCAGCATCTCGCCGGCGAACTCCCAAAGCGTCGTGCGCCCGGTGTAGGTCAGGTCGGGGAAATAGAGTGCAGCCAGATGCTTCACCGGCGGCAGGAAGACGATGCCCAGCGTGCCGATCGCTGCGGCGATGATGGCCAGCGCGAACAGGATCGGCGTGCCAAGCCGCATGCCGTTCAGGCTTGGCAGCACGACGATCAGGATCGAAAACGGCACCAGTCCGGCCGTCGTCTTGGAACCGGTGTGCAGCATGAAGATCATCGCTGCGCAAAAGATCGATGCGCCCCAGAGCCACTGTCCGCGCCGGTAGAGGTACAGCCCGGCGAAGCTGAAGCAGGCCATGACGGGCCCGGCGATGTTCTTGTGGGTGAACACGCCGCGCCACAGGCCGGCATGTTCCGGCTCCAGCGACGCGGCGGTGTGCAGCGCCTCGTTGGGAAAGACGATGAGCCCGATATAGGACAGGCCCATGACGACGACGATGGTGAAGATGATGACTTTCGAGAAAGCTTCGGCGTCGCGCGGCAGCGCCAGGATCGTCGCCATCGTCAAAATGCCGATCAGCGTGAAGAAGGCGGCGCGCATGGCCGACGGCGGATCGGTTGCCATCACCACCGAAAGCATCAGCAAAGCCAGCATCAGCAGCCAGGACGGGCTGAGCAGCGACCGCACCACGCGCGGGTCGGCAAAAGCCATGAGCGAGAAGACCGAGATCGCGCCAAGCGAGCCGAAGCCGAGCTGGTTGACGATGTCGCCGCCATCGCCGGTCGTTGCGGCGCCGGCCGGCTGGAACGGACGGAACGACACCAGGATGACGGTGAACAGCAGCGCGGCGACCGCGGTCGCGACACCGTCGCGTGTGAAGGCCGCGCTGAGCGGCGCGCGTTCAGTTCTTCTCAGGCTGCCGGTATTGCTCATTGGCATATCCGAATTCGGCAAGCACGCGGCCGACAGCGACATGGATTGGGTATAAGGCCGTCGCCAATGACCCCGTCCGCGCCAGCCGGGCCGCGCCGCGGAACGGCGAGACGGCAAGCAGCGCCAGGCTCTTCAAGAAAACCCTGGTGCCGGCGAACGGCGTGCCGGCCCGCTTCTTCTTCTCGACCAGTGTCGAGATGACGCCGTTGCGCAGGCTGCGGGCACGGATCCAGTCGGCCTCGATGCGCCGGGCCGGAACTGTTTCATGCACTTGCGCTTCGGCGCACCAGCCAAGCACAAAACCTGTTTGTGCCGCCCGGCTCAGGAAATCGGAATCGCCGCCGCCCATGAAGTTGAATTTCAGGTCGAGGAAGGGCGGCCCCATGGCGGTGAGCACGTTGCGGCCGACCAGCAAATTGCCGGAGGAATACAGCGCGGGTACCCGCCCGGTTTGCCGATAAGGTGGCGCAAAGACCGGGTGCTCGGCCCAACTGGCATGGGCCGCGTCGGCAAACACAGGCATTTGCGGGCCACCGACAATGTCGGCACCGAGCGTCTCGGCCGCATGGCACATGCGCTCGAGCCACTGCGGATCGGCGATCTCGTCGTCGTCGATGACCAGCAGGTGGCTGAAGTCAGGAAAGTGCAGGATAGCCGTCTGCCAGCCGGCATTGTAGGCGCTGCAATTGCCGCGCTCATGCGCGACGATCACCATGCCCGGAATGTCGCCGCCCTCGAACAGCGGCAGCGCCGCCCTCGCGCCGGCGCGCGCCTCGGCTTCGTTCTCGATGACGATGATTGCGAAACGTCTGCCGGTTTCCTGGGCCTTGAGCGATGCCAGCGTCGCCAGCAGTTGCTCGGGCCGTTTGAAGGTCGGCAGCGTAACGACCGCCTCGACGGCAGCGGCGACAAGTCCCGGCGACCGCCCTGCGATCGATACCGAACCGTTCGATGGCAAAGGGATCATCCGTGTCCAGCCCGGGATTGGTGAGTTCGGCTCTCGATAGCATCCGTGATGATAACGTTTCGTTTATCACCTTCGTGGACAAGCCCGCAAATCGGCAACGCCGGGCCACCAAATATCTTCACTTAATCAAGGCTTCACCGCGCGTTGTTAGCTGTATCCGCTTAGGATAGGTGAGATGCATCTGCTGTTCGCCACATCGATCGTGCCCGACGGGGCTCTTGCCTCGGGCTACGAGATCGCCAATGCCGCGATCATCGCCGCGTTGCGGCGAGCCGGCGCGCGGGTCACGGTGATCGGCTTCACCTGGCCGGGCAAGCCCGCGAGCGATCCGCAGAACACCATCGTGCTCGGCGCCGTCGATGTGCGCACCGAAACCGCCTCATCGCTGCAAAAGCTCGCCTGGGTTGCAAGGGCGATGCTCTCCGGCCTCACTTTCGCGTCGGTCAAGCTGCGCGTGGTCAACGCCAGCGAGGTCCGCGCCGCCGTCGAACGCGCCGGCCCTTTCGACGGCTACGTCTTGAATTCCGTGCAGTTCGCCGGCGCCTTCGAAAGGCTTTTCGGCGACCGGCCGTCGATCTTCGTCGCCCACAATGTCGAGCATCGTTCGGCGCGTGAGAACGCCGCTGCCGCCGGCGGCCTTTTCCAGCGCCTGCTGTTTCGCCGTGAGGCAAGGCTGCTCAAGACTGTGGAAGAACGGCTCTGCCGCCGGGTACGCTTCGTCTTCACGCTGGCCGATGAAGATCGCTCAGCGCTCGGCGTCGCCTCCGACGACCGTTCGGCGGTGCTGCCGCTGGTGACCTGCGCCGAGCCGCCGGTGCAAAAAACCCCGCGCCGCATCGACTGCGACGCGGCGCTGATCGGCACCTGGACGTGGCAGCCGAACCGCATCGGTCTCGACTGGTTCCTGGAAAAGGTGGTGCCGCATCTCAGGCCCGATTTCCGGGTCAGGATTGCCGGCGGCATGCCGTCGGGCCTCGCGTCCGCGCATCCCGGCGTCGAATTCGTCGGCCGCGTGCCGGACGCGCAGGCATTCGTGCGCAGCGCCGCCGTCATCCCGCTGATCAGCACCTCCGGCAGCGGCGTGCAGCTCAAGACCATCGAAACCTTCGAACTCGGCCTGCCCTCCGTCGCCACCAGCCATTCGCTGCGCGGCATCGACCATCGCCCGGTCAATTGCGTGGTGACCGATGATCCGGTCGCCTTCGCCGGCGCCCTTGAAGCAGCAGTGGCCGATGTCGGGGACGTCGACGGCAGCGCTTTCCACTGCCGGCAGCTGAAGGCGCTCGATGCCGCAATCAGGCTCGGCCTGGAAAAGCTCGGGCCCGTCGGCCAGGAGATGTTTGCATGAATATGCACAACGCCCGCGCCGTTTTCGGGGCCGACAGCTTGAAATCGATCCTGGGCATCCCGGTCCTTGCCATCCGCTGGGACGATGCGGTCGCGCACCTGACCCGGTTGATTGCAGAGCGGCGCTTCACCAAGGTCACCTTTCTCAACGCTCACAACGCCAATGTCGCCTATACGGACCCGGTCGTTGCCGAGGCGCTCGACGATTTTCTCATCCTGCCGGACGGCGTCGGCGTCGATCTGGCGGCGAAACTGCTTTACGGAGCATCGTTTCCGGACAATCTCAACGGCACCGATTTCATCCCTGCCTTCCTGCAGGCGTCCGCCAGGCCGCTGACCGTGGGGCTGCTCGGCGCGACCCGTGTCAACGCCGAGGCGGCGTCGAAGAAGCTGGCAGCGCTCGCGTTGCAGCACCGGTTCGTCGTCATCCATGACGGTTATTTCTCTCCCGCCGAGGAGCCGGCAATTGTCGATCGCATCGCCAGATTGCGGCCGGACGTGCTGCTTGTCGCCATGGGCGTGCCACGCCAGGAATTATGGATCGCGCGCCACATCGACGCGCGCCACTGCACGCTGCCGATCGCCGTCGGCGCGCTGCTCGATTTCCTGAGCGGCACGGTGCCGCGGGCGCCGCTGTGGATGCGTCGGCTCAGGCTCGAATGGCTGTTTCGGTTGTGGATCGAACCGGGCCGTCTCTGGCGCCGCTATGTGGTCGGCAATCCCCTGTTCCTGTGGCGCGTCATCGGCCAGAAATTCTTGCGCAGGCCCGCTCCTGCCAAAACTCGCCCCAAAGCAGGCCCCGGAGCAGATCATTGAACAACCGGTTCGTGCCGAGCCCTGACACGGAGGCCGATTTCCTTCCCCGGGCGCCGACGGCGGCGGTCGTGACGGCAAGCTATGCGCCGGATTTGGAACGCTGCCGCCTGCTGTGCGACACAATCGACCGCTACGTTTCCGGCGTGGCGCACCACTATATTCTTGTCGAGCATCGTGACGTGGCGCTGTTTCGTCAGTTGGAGAACAATCGCCGCACCATCGTCGACGAGCGGGACCTGTTGCCGCGCTGGCTGCATGCCTTCGACGATCCGCTCAGCCTGTTCCGCCGGCGCATCTGGCTCAGCCTGAAGACTAAGCCGCTGCGTGGCTGGCATGTGCAGCAGCTTCGCCGCATCGCGATATCGGCGCATGCCGGCGAAGACGTGCTGGTCTTCTGCGATTCCGACGTGGCGTTCCTAAAACCTTTCGACTGCTGCGCCTTCTGGCGCGATGGCAAGGTGCGGCTGTTCCGCCGCGACGGCGTGCTGTCTGGTGACGGTCATGAGGAGCATCGCATCTGGTCGCGCAATGCCGGTTCGGCGCTTGGCATCGAGCCATCGGAGGTTTCGACCCACGACTACATTTCGACGCTGATTGCCTGGCGCCGCCAAACCGTGACGGCGCTGTGCGCGCGGATCGAGAAGATCCATGGCCGCAACTGGGTCGAAGTCGTCGGTGCGGCGCGCAAATTCTCCGAATGCATGATCTACGGCCGCTATGTCGACGACGTGCTCGATGGCGCCGGCCATTTCCATGACTCGGAGGCGTTCTGCCGCGTCCACTGGACGGGCGAGGCGCTGTCGGATGACGAGTTCCGCCGTTTCGTCGCCGCCATGGCGCCGCAACAGGTGGCGATCGGCATGCAGTCGTTCATTGGCACCGACGTCGGCCGCATCCGCCGCCTGATCGGGTTGGATTAGTGCTGGGTAAAAGCGCGATTACCTCGACCCGCTTCTGCATGACAATGCCGGGACCGAACCCCAAAGTATTTAAGCATTACGGCTGCTCATGGCTCTTCGAGAACCTTGACCGAGACTAGCAATTGCCGCCGCCCTTACACATCCGCTTTAAGTCCAGAGTCTAGGCTGATCGTTCCATTCCTTGTGTTTCATTGTCAGGGCGATCGGGCGTGAAAGACTTACGGGCGATTTCGGGACAGGCGGCCAAGGCTTTGGATTCTGCGCTCATGACTCCTCACAGTAGAGGACTAAGCTCAAAGCCCGTTTGATCTGAGTATTGCCGGGGGGACGCGCTGCGCGGGTCCTGCAGAGAGGAAGGCCGAGATGCCCAACGCGAATGCGGTTCCAAAAACCGCAATGCAAAGATTTCTCGACGCAGTCGAAAGAGTGGGGAACATGGTTCCTCATCCGGTCGTCATTTTCCTGATCCTGATTGCAATCGTCATCGTCTTGTCGGCGCTCCTGAACGCCTTCGGCGCCGCGGTGACGTTCGAACGCATCAATGCGGATACGCATGAGATTGAAACGGCGACCACCGAGATCCGTAGCCTGCTGAGCATTGAAGGCATACGCTTTCTGTATGCCTCGCTCATTCCCAACTTCATGAGCTTCACTGCGGTCGGGCTGATGATCGCAGCAATGGTCGGCGCCGGCGTGGCGGAGGAATCCGGCCTGGTCACCGCGCTGATCCGAAAGCTCGTAGTCGTGTCACCGGCCTGGGCCCTGACCTATATCCTCGCCTTCGTCGGCATCATCGCCAGCGTTGCCGCCGACGCGGGTTATCTGGTCCTGATTCCGCTGGCCGGTATCGCTTATCTCGCAGTCGGGCGTCACCCGCTTGCCGGTCTCGCCCTGGGTTTCGCCGCTGTGGCAGGTGCCTTTACAGTCAATATGCTCATCAAGCCGCTTGATGCAGTGTTGGTCGAATTCACGAACGATGCGGCGCATCTCGTCGACCCCAACAGATCGATCGGCTTGGCCTCGAATGTCTGGTTCTCCATAGCATCCGTGCTGTTTCTGACAGTGATCATCGCGTTCATCTCCGACCGCATGATCGAACCGCGGCTCGGGGTTTACAAGCCCGAGAAGTCCGGGGATGGAACGGTTCCCGATCAGAGTGCGGGACTGTCCGAAAGAGAATCCCGCGGATTGCGCTATGCCTTATACGGGCTGATCGGCCTGATCGTCGTCTTTTGTTTCCTGACACTGCCGTCTTGGGCGCCTCTGCGAAACCCCGAAACCGGCGAGCTGATCGGCAACTCGCCCTTCATGAACGGCCTGATCGCGCTGATCATGCTGATCTTCCTGGTGACCGGCTGGTCGTACGGCATCGGAGCCGGCACGCTGCGCACCCTGACCGAGGTCATCGGCGCGATTGAAAAGTCGATCAAGAACCTGGGCGGGACGATCTTTCTGTTCTTCGTGCTCAGCCAGTTCGTCGCTTACTTTACCTACACCAACATGGGAACGGTGATGGCGTTGAGCCTGTCGGGTGCGCTGCAAGCTGCAAACATAGGCGCACTGCCCCTTCTGCTCGGCTTCATCCTCGTGGTCGCGATCATCGATCTGCTGTTGACTGGAGCAATCGCGAAATGGGCGATCTTCGCTCCGGTCTTCGTACCTTTGCTGATGAAACTAGGCGTCGAGCCGGAAGCTGTTTTGGCGGCTTATCGTGTCGGTGATTCACCGATGAACGCGATAACCCCGCTCAATGCCTATTTTGCTCTCGTAGTTGGATTTTCCCAAAAATACGACAAATCCGCAGGCGTTGGCACGATCGTATCGCTGATGCTTCCCTACGTCCTGTGGATGTACGTCCTGTGGACGGCACTCTTCGCGGGCTGGCAGGCGTTGGGCCTCCCATGGGGCCTGTAAAGGCTGATCCAGCACGATGCGAAACAGCACTCAAACCGTGGACGAGGTAACATGAGCGAAGTACCGATTCCCATCGATGTCGCTGCCGCCGAAGAGCACCTGATGCGGTTCCTTTCGATCGAAGGTGTGACCGGATACGAGGCCAATATCGCGGCGGCTGTCAGTGACGCACTGAAGGCCGTTGGCGTGTCAGCTTCGGCAATCCGCTTCGATGACGCCAATACCCGCATTGCGTTGCCAACCGAAACCGGCAATCTGATCGTAGATCTGCCTGGAACGCGCAGCGCACCAAGGCTGCTTTTCTCCACCCATCTTGACACAGTTCCGCTGTGCGCCGGGGCGAAGCCCCGAAGGGAAGGCGATCGCATCGTCTCCGACGGCACAACAGCTCTCGGAGGCGACGCTCGTACCGGTGTGGCGCTTCTGGTTGTGCTTGCCGAAACGCTCATCAGGCACAAGCTGCCGCATCCGCCGATCACGCTGCTTTTCACGGTACGGGAAGAGAGCGGCCTTCACGGGGCGCGCGAGTTGAACCCCGCCGATCTCGGTGGCCCGGTCATGTGCATCAATGTCGATGGGCAACTCGCCTCCGATCTGATCATCGGCGCGGTCGGACAGGAAAACTGGGAAGTCGAGATCAAGGGCCGCGCGTCCCACGCTGGCGTGGCGCCCGAAAAGGGCATATCGGCGACGCTGGTAGGAGCGATCGCCTTGACTGAGGCGCGGCAGGCAGGCTGGTTCGGCAAGGTTGTGAAACCCGACGGCCGGGGAACCAGCAATGTCGGCATTTTCGGCGGGAGGGATGGAAAGCCTGCGGGCGATGCAACCAATGTCGTCACCGACTACGCATCCATCAAGGGAGAGGCTCGCAGCCCCGAGGCAGCTTTCGCAACGAAGATCGCCAAGGGTTACGCAGACGCCTTCGGCAAGGCGAAGGGGCAGGTCAGAGATCATGAGGGCCAGACGGCAGAAGTAACGTTCAGCCACCAGACCTCCTACCCTCCTTTCAAACTCGCAGAGGACAGCCCGGTCGTGACGCGCGCCATCAAGGCGTTGAAGATGCTGGGCATCGAGGCCCGCTGTCTCTTCTCCAATGGCGGGCTGGATGCAAATTGGCTCGACAAACATGGCATCCCTACCATCACCATCGGTGCGGGCCAGGCCGAGATCCATACCATCAAGGAATATGTGAACCTTGCCGAATACGAGAAGGGCTGCCGCCTGGGCGTACTCATGGCGACACTGGAAGAGTAGCAGTCATGCCGCGGGTCGGCCGTAGGGCCGGCGAGGAACCAAGCGATTGAGCCCCATAGCGTACACTGCCACCATCATCGCAGCCGTCGTCGTCCTGTTCGTCTGGAACCGGTTGCCAGTCGTCGTTGTCGCGATGGCGACGGCCACCGCGTTGTGGGCAACCGGCGTCCTGACGATTGATCAGGCGCTCGGCGGCTTCGGTGATCCCGCGGTGATCTTCATAGCCTCCCTCTTCATCGTCAGCGCCGGCCTCGACGTGACGGGCGTCACCGCATGGGCCGGGCAACTTCTGATCCGTGGCGCAGGCGAAGAGAGCCGCGCCCGCCTGCTGATGCTGACGATGAGTATGGTCGCGCTCCTTACGGCGCTGATCAGTGTCAATGGCGCCGTGGCTGCACTCCTGCCAGTGGTGGTCGTCATCGCCGTCCGCCTGAAGCGAAATTCGGCCCAGTTGCTCCTGCCTCTCGTTTTTTCCGCGCATGCCGGCTCAAAGTTGGCTCTGACGGGATCGCCAGTGAACGTGTTGGTGTCGAACGCGGGCAGCGACGCCGGCGTGGGCAGCTTCGGCTTCTTCGAATTCGCGCTTGTAGGCTTGCCGCTGCTGGCAGGAACGATGGCCATCATCATAGTGTTCGGAAAACGGCTGTTGCCCGAACGCAACGGCGCGACCATGCCTGCCGACTTCAGCCGCCATGCGAAGACGCTCGTCGAGCAATACGGCCTTGCCAGCGGCGTCTACCAAATGCGCGTGCGCGCAAGTTCGCCGTTTATCGGCATGCCCGCGTCTGCGATCGAGTTGGGCACCTATCCCGACCTGCAAGTCGTCGCCGTTCAGGAGGGTGAAACGGCCAGCCCGCTTCGCAGACCTGTTATCGCCGAGGGGGATCACCTGCTGCTGCGGGGCGACGCCGAGTCGGCCGCTGCGTTCGCTGCCGATAAACACCTCGCATTTAGCGAGTCGGCGGCGCCAGGGCAGGGAGAGGAGACGCTGTTCAACCGCAGCTCGGGCCTCGCCGAGGTGGTGATCCCGCCACGCTCCGGCCTTATTGGCCAGAACGTTTTCCCGGGCATGGTCACCGAGAGCGGCGACCTGATCGTCCTTGCCGTGCAGCGCGCCGGCGCGGAGGTGGTCGCCACCAACGCAACACGAGATGCAGGAGGTATCGTGTTGCAGGCTGGGGACACGATGCTCCTGCAGGGAACGTGGAAAGCTCTCGACCACCGCCTCAAGGATCCGGATGTCCTGGTCGTCAATTCGCCCGAACTGGTGCGTCGTCAGGCGGTGCCGATGGGGCCGGGGGCCCGCCAGGCCGTTGCCATTCTGATCGCGATGGTCGTGCTCCTCGCCACGGGCATCACCCCGCCGGCGGTAGCCGGCCTGCTCGCCGCCGGAGCGATCGTCCTGTCGGGGATCATGAGTGTCGAGCAGTCCTACCGAGCCATCGATTGGACGACCGTGATCCTTGTCGGCGCGATGATGCCGCTGTCCACCGCCATGGTCGAGACGGGCGCCGCGAAACTGATGGCAGAGCATCTGGTGTCGCTGGTCGGCGACGCCGGT
This sequence comes from Mesorhizobium sp. WSM4815, assembly GCF_055811575.1. Taxonomy (NCBI): domain Bacteria; kingdom Pseudomonadati; phylum Pseudomonadota; class Alphaproteobacteria; order Hyphomicrobiales; family Phyllobacteriaceae; genus Mesorhizobium; species Mesorhizobium sp. WSM4815. Next base: position 24,512 of record NZ_JBVVQS010000072.1, read on the forward strand.
CCCATTGCCCTGCTCGCCGGCCTGTTCGTGCTGACTGCCATAATGGGGCAGCTCATCAGCAACACCGCGACCGCTCTCATCGTCATCCCGATCGGCGTTGCAGCCGCGCTAACCATGGGTATTTCGCCCCGTCCCGTGCTCATGAGCACCGCCGTGGCGGCGGCCGCAGCATTCCTGACGCCGATCGCAACCCCCACGAACCTGATGGTCATGGGTCCCGGCGGTTACGCTTTCGGTGACTACTGGAAGCTTGGTCTACCGCTGATGCTCTGGTTCTTTGTCGTGGCCGTGCTCATAGTGCCGATGATCTGGAGCTTCTGAATTGCCATGAATGCCCGCTGGGTTCCGGTTCTGCTGGGCATCATCTGCGCAATTCTCCTGCTGGCCGCGCTCTATTTCGCCGACGCGATCATTGCGCCGGTCGCCTGCGCCCTCTTTATCATCGCGATCGTCTGGCCGGTTCAGAAACGGCTGCAGGCACGCCTGCCGCAGCTTCTGGCGCTCGCCATTGTTGTAACGCTCGTCATGCTGGTCTTCATCGTGTTCGCGTCCGTCGTGGCCTGGGGTTTCGGTCGGATCGGCAGATCCGTCATCGCCGAGACGCCGCGGCTTCAAGCGCTCTACGAACAGGCGACAGCCTGGCTGGAGACGCACGGGATCGCCGTTGCCGGCCTATGGGCGGAGCATTTCAATGTGCGCTGGGCTGTGGCGGCGATGCAGGGCCTGTCAGCACGGCTGAACACGACGATCTCGTTCTGGATCGTGGTACTGATCTACGTGCTGCTCGGCCTGCTCGAGGTCGGCCCGCTGTCGCGTAAAATCCCCAGCATCTTCAGCGGCGAGGCTGCGCGCATCCTGATCGTCGGCGGCGAACGCGCAGCCGCCAAGCTGCGCCGGTACCTGGTGATCCGAACGATCATGAGCATTGCAACGGGTGGCATGATCTACGTGTTTACCCTGGCGCTTGGCCTGCAGCTTGCCACGGAGTGGGGCGTCATCGCCTTCACTTTGAATTTCATCCCCTTCGTCGGCCCGTTCGTCGCAACGCTGCTGCCGACCTTCTACGCGCTGGCCCAGTTCGAATCCCTGTATTCCGCACTTTTCGTCTTTGCCTGCCTCAATCTCATCCAGTTCGCGATCGGCAGTTATGTAGAGCCGCGTTTAGCCGGCAAGGCGTTGGCGCTGTCGCCCTTTCTCGTGCTGTTTTCTGTCTTCCTTTGGATGTTCCTCTGGGGCCTGTTCGGCGCCTTCATCGGGGTCCCGATAGCAATTGCAGTGCTGACCTTCTGCGCCCAGTCTCCGTCGGCCAGGTGGCTCGCTCAGTTGTTAGGCGCCCCTGACGATGAGGTGGCAAGCGCCCAAGGTAGATAGGGAACATGTGGATAGGGAACAGTAAGAGCAGCCAGCCCCGGAAATTAACCTTTCACGCGGGCTCGGATTAGACCGAGAACAGTCATCAGAACGACGCCACCGAGCAGGCCCGATACGCCGACCCCGATCAGGACGGCAGGGGTAAGCCCGCCCAGCCCGCGCATGACGGAATCGGCGGCGTTTTCAGCGTGCCCAACCAAGTGGCCAATGCCGGGAATCTGCGCAGCTACGAAGGTCAACGCAAAACCTCCGGCCATGCCGGCCAGAACGGCTGCGATCTTGGTAAGTTCAACGCTGGGCCACCACCACCGCACAGCGAGTGCCCCCGCCGCGCCGCAGAGCATCTCGATGGCGATGGCTATGACAGTTTCGGTCGGGGACAACAGTCACTTTCTCCAGCACGAACGGGAGCGGCGATGCCGCCTACGCCGACGGCGCCGAACCGGCTTCTGCGGAATGGCGCTTGAGGGCGTCGCGCAGAACCTGCTCCTTGGTCTCGTCGAGCGAGGTCTTGAGGACGATTCCACCGAAGCCCTGGATCTGCTTCAGAACCTTGTCTTCGGTCATCTCCTGGATCAGCAGGAAGAGCGCGGCATTGCCTGGCACGATGCTTGCCGACAGATCTTTCATGAAGGCATCATTGATGCCGACATCGGTCAACGCGCCCCCAAGCGCACCCGAAGCCGTGCCAACCGCCACGCCTATAAGCGGATTGAGGAATAAAATCCCGATGAGCAATCCCCAGAAGCTGCCGGAAACGGCGCCGGTAGCCGTGGTGTTCATAAGCTGGTTCAGCTTGACCTTTCCCGCCTCGGTCTTGGTGGCGATGACAGCGTCGCCAAGCTTGATCACATATTCCTTCTGTAGACCGAGCAGGGTTTGGCGGACTTCTTCAGCCTTCGCCTCGGTGGGATAAACAATGACGATGAGGGTTGACATGGAGGCTCCTGTCGACGGCAGCCATTAGGGCTGCGTAGGGGGTGCCGTATTTTAGGGCGTCCAGCACCTGAAGAAATCGGCATCGAGTCCTGCTTATGTGCCCCATGTCTCTTTTTCGCAGCGCCGGGGCATCGATTGACTGATGTCAAATCCGTTTCCAGTCTTGCCACAGCCTGAGGCAACTAACTTGGCCTCACGCTTCATCATGCCGGCGTCGCTGGCGAAATCGGGCGATAGGCCGAGGGAATAGGAGCGCTTTGGAGAATATCGTCCGATGTAGGACGAGAGGCACAGTTTTGGAATTCTGGGCCAATGGCAAGGCGGCCAGAAGACGCTATCGTCAACAACGGAAGCGGAAGCATCCTAAGCTGTAGTCACGGTCCATCTGATGATCTCCGAGCGTTCCTTTCTCCATCAATGACCGCTCAAGCCGAAGCGACCTTGATACACACAAGGACTTGATCATGTCGGACCTATCCAAAAAAGGCCTCGACCGTCGCGATCTGATAATAGCATCCATCGCGACGGTTGGCGCGGCGGCCGCCCTCGCGGCCAACGCTGGCTCTGCAACCGCCCAGGACGTAGCGGCTCCCTCTGCCGACGCCGCATCCGGTGGGTCTCAGGGAACGGTCTATACCGGCGAAGTGATCCAGGGGAAAAAGGTCGTCAGTGCGCTCGACGTCAGCGACCTGGAAGCCGGGCAGAAGCACCTCTTGTACTTTCAGGGCGTGCAGATGCCCACCGGACAGTATTGGTATGTGTCCGTGGCGGTCGCCAAGGGGGCAAAGCCGGGCAAGCGCGTCGTTCTGACCAGCGGTGTGCATGGCGACGAGATGAGTTCCGTGCATACGGTCCTGACCGTGATGAACCAGCTCGATCCGGCGGAAATGTCGGGCACGGTGATGGCGGTCACCGACATCGCCCGCCCGGCTATGGAGGGCATGCAGCGCAGATGGCCCAATTCGGGCAGGGGCGCCGGCCTGATCGACATGAACCGGGAATGGCCCGGGAACGAGAACGGCTTCACCGCGCCCAGCCGGCACGCCGGACTGCTGTTCAACCGGCTGCTGCGGCCGAACGCCGACGCGGCGATCGACTTCCATACTGGGACAAGCGGATTCGAAGTCACCGCATTCAATATTGCAAGCATGGATGTGCCCGAGATACGGTCGATGGTGGAACTCTACCCGGTCGGCCAGATCTTCGACAATCATACATATCCCGGTGTCCTGCATAACGCGTTTGTCGACGCGGGTATCCCGTCTTTTTGCCCGGAGGTCGGCGCTGCGCGCGTCCTCGATCTCGAGATGATCCCCCTGTTCGTGGAGGGCACAATGAATGTCCTCAAGCATCACGGCATCCTGGCCGGCCCAATGGGACGAACAGGCAAGGACGTGGGTGTTTTCTTAGGCAACAGCGCGGTTCCGGTCGTGGCAACCCAGGGCGGGTTTATCGAGCATCTGGTCAAGCTCAACGACAAGGTCGAAGCCGGACAAAAGGTGGCCATCCAACGCAACAGCTTCGGCGAAGTGGTCGCGGAATATACAAGCAGCGTTAATGGAGAGATTGCGGGCCAGCGCAGCGAAGTACCGTCCGAGCCTGGCGACCCCTTGGCATTCATCCTTTTCAACAAGACGGGGCCGGATGGCGGTGAAACTTACCCAGAGTGAGTACGCCACGACAGCGCCGAGAAAGGCGCCAGCTCCGGCTCCGGCTCCTGCGTCCGGTTCCTGCCCCCTTTTCGGTGGCGCCAAGGACGGCAACACGCGGACAGGAGGCAAGTTTTTTGTTTTCTACTCATCTCGATCTTAGCTTCGATGGAGAGAGGTCATGAGCACAGAGTCCTGAGTTTTGTCTGGTTGTCCCTAAATTATGGACCGGCACCGTCTTTGCCTTGACAAGGCAGCCGAGGACGAATTGTTCTCGAAGAGCCCGTCGATACGGAGGAAGTCTTATGCGTCGTCTTTTGTTCGCTTGCTTTGGTTTAGCTCTCAGCTTCGTTGTCCCTGCAGCGTCGCCAACGCCCGCCCATGCAGTCACGATAAACATCAATATCGGCACCAGCCTCAATAATGGCCGTGCCATCACTTGTCGTGATGGCGAGCGAATCTTGCGCAATCGCGGATTCAGAGACATTCGACGTGTCGATTGCCGCGGGCGGTTCTTCGTCTATCGCGCCAGGCGCGGCGCAAGCCGTTTCGAAATTGCAGTGAGTGCGAACAATGGCCGCGTCGTCGATCTGCGTCGCCTTAGAAGATAATGGTTTGGGCTATCTTCCAGGGTCTGGATTCCGTTAGACTCAGCCTAAGGACTCGATCGTTACGCCGTCCTTGCAAGTTTGCTGTCCGTTAAACGCTGAGGACCAATGGGTTGCGCGCGATCCTGACCAAGCTCGCACACTCATTCCTCGCGACAGGGATACTGGTAGCGACCCTTGCGTTCGCGGTCTCTCTTACGCCCAGCCTTATACCACGATCCTATCTGGTCCAGGGTGTGCTTTCGGGACTTTCAGCTGCTCTCGGATACGGCATCGGCTTCGTCGCTTATTCGCTGTGGACCTATCTGGAATTGCCGCAGCTACGGGACCGAACCCTGAAGGCGATGAGAATTGCAGTCGCGGGCACGTGCGTTGTGATTGCCGCCGTGTTCCTTTGGAGAACTCTGGAATGGCAGAATTCGATCCGCGTTTTGATGGATCTCGCTCCGCTGGACACCGCGAGTCCGCTCAAGACAGGGATTGTCGCTGTCGTCGTATTTGCGACACTCATGTTGTTGGCACGCCTCTTCAGGCACACCTTCCTGGTGTTCTCCGGCTGGCTCGGACGCTTCGTCCCGAGGCGGGTCTCTCACCTTGTCGGCGGCCTGCTGGCGGTCGCGCTGTTCTGGTCGGTCGTCGAGGGACTGGTCTTCAGCCTGACGCTTAGAATCCTGGATTCTTCGTTCAAGCAGATGGATGCTCTCATCGAAGATGACCTCAGCAGGCCCGCGCAATCGATCAAGACCGGAAGCGCGGCTTCTTTGCTGTCATGGGAAGAACTCGGCAGGCAGGGCCGCAGGTTTGTCAGTTCCGGTCCAACGGCGGCAGAGATAACCACTTTCTTCGGGGAAGGGGCTGTGGACCCTATTCGGGTGTATGTCGGAATGGGTTCGGCCGACACTGCGGATGAACGCGCGAAGCTGGCCTTGCAGGAATTGAAACGCACCGGCGCGTTCGAGAGATCCATACTGATCATCATCGTGCCGACTGGTACCGGCATGATTGATCCGGCTGCGCTGGACCCGGTTGAATATCTTCACAGGGGCAATGTCGCGAGCGTCGCAATGCAATACTCTTACCTCGCCAGCTGGTTATCCCTCCTGGTCGAGCCGGACTACGGCGCGGAGGCCGGCGACGCGCTGTTCCAAGAGGTCTACACCTACTGGTCTTCGCTTCCACGCGACGCCCGCCCGAAACTCTACTTGCACGGCCTAAGCCTCGGCGCGATGAACTCTGAACAGTCGGCGAACCTTTACGATGTCGTCGCAGATCCGTTTCAAGGCGCCTTGTGGAGCGGGCCACCTTTCGCAAGCCGCACCTGGCGATCCGTTACCGACGGCCGCAATTCCGGATCGCCCGAATGGCTCCCCCGCTTTCGCAACAGCTCGATCTTCCGGTTCACCAATCAGAACGATGCCTTGGACATTCCAGACGCGGAGTGGGGACCGATCCGGATAGTCTACCTTCAATACGCCAGCGATCCGATAACCTTCTTCGACGTCGCCACGCTTTATCGAGAACCCGATTGGATGAAAGAGCCGCGCGGACCCGACGTATCGGAGCAGGTTCGCTGGTATCCGCTTATCACGATGCTGCAACTGACGGTCGATATGGCAATAGCAACGACGTCTCCAATGGGCTACGGCCATGTCTTTGCACCGCAGCACTATATCGATGCGTGGCTGGCCGTAACCGATCCGCCGAGCATTACACCTGAAGACGTTGCTCGGCTGAAGGTCCTTTTCATCACGCGCGGGACGACGCCTGTCAGCGGATAAATCAGTTTTGTCATTGTTACAAAAGTAGGAGAAACGCCGTGAAGCTGCTGTCAGCCCTTGTTGCCGCAGCCATGTGCTGCCTGGCGTCGCATGGCGCGTATGCTACGGATGTGAAACTGTCCGGCAGCGCCTTCTACCGGGAGCGGATTGCGCTACCCTCAGATGCCATTCTCCTTGTGGAATTCATAGATCTGGCCAAGCCAAAAACCGCCCTGGCCGCAACTACGGTGGCGCCGGCCGGACAAGTTCCCATTGCCTTTGGCCTGGTTGTCGATTCAAGCAAACTCTCGAACGGAGGGGCCTATGCGATACAGGCCCGCATTGAGGTCGGCGGCTCCGCCTGGTTCGCCAGTGCCGAGCCGACCCCGTTTGATCTGGCGAGAGCGGGAGAATTGTTTTCAATCCTCCTCGTTCAGGCAGGCAGTAAGGATGCAGAGGAGGCTTCCGGCGTCTCGCTGGCAGGTACCGAATGGAGGGTTTTAGAGCTGGAGGGCAAGAAGGCCGATACGAACGTGACGTCGACGCTTATTTTTGATGCTGATGGCGCGGTGAGCGGCAATGGTGGCTGCAACGCTTTTCGCGGCAACGTCGACATGGAAGGTACGACAATGAAATTTGGCCAGCTGGCATCGACAATGATGGCCTGCGAAGATGCCAAGTCCGTTCAAGAGGCGGTCTTCCACGCAGCGCTTTCGCAAACTGCGGCGTATTTTGTACAGGATGGAAATCTGATGCTCGTCGATGCTGCAGGTAAGACCGTCGCTCGCCTGGGAGCGCCGTGAGGCGGCTAAGCTGACGTTAGCGCGGACTCGTGCTCGGTCCGGTCAGGTTCCATCGACAGTGCGGAGTAGCTGGTAAAGCGTTTGCGGCCCTTCGTGTCGTGCCTGGCATTGCTGCGCCACGACGAAGCCATCGCTCGCCCAACCTATATCCCGTGCTTCCTTCGGTGAAATGCCGAATTCGTGCCTGAACGTTCGACTGTAACTGGAAGCATCGACGAAGCCCCATTGCTCGGCGATCCGGGATATGGACCGCGTATCGCCAATGTCTGAGAGCGCGTCCCGCGTTCGCAGTAGCCGCTGCTTGCGAATGTAAGAAGCTACTCCCCCGAGCGGCTCGAAAATTCGGTATAGCCGGGAGCGGGACACGCCAAGTTCCGCGCACAGCGTTTGGGATGTCAGTTGGTGATCCACAAGTCTGCCGTCAATCATCCGTCGCGCTCGGCCTAGAAATGTCGCGTCGATTGGGGTTTGTGCTTCTCTCAAGCGATCCTGGGAGGGCGCGAGACATACGGCCACAAGGCTTCGTGTTGCCTCGACGACGTATGGTATCTCCGGCGACTGCAAATCCGCCAGCGACCGGTTGAGAAGAAGCAGGTAGTCTGCCAGCAGCTTACCGAGCCCTCCTTCGAACTTGGCATCCAACATTCGATGGAGCCCGGCAGTCGAGGTAAACAGATCGTTTGGGATGAAGAGCGTAAGGACCCCGTCGTGATTGATTTGTCTATCGAACGGGCTGGCCAGGCAGTGCAGCTCAGGCACAGCTTTCTCGCCTTTATGCCACTCACCCGGCAAGCAAAACGGCAGGGTGACATACCAATGGTCAAGAACGGCATTTTTCAGATGCTTCTGGCGATGAGCATGATTTTCGCCTGGAAGCTCAGTTCGCATAAAAGCGAGTCTATCCAGGTTCCACACCGTTTGGCGGGCCGGAAAGGATTGAGGACAATCCCGCACGGCTGACAAGTCCATCACGCCTCGATTGGCGAAACGGAAAGCCGGAAATTGCTCGTGAGGTTGAAAGCTAAAGGTTGAAAAATCAAGAGAATGCGTAAATTTCGCATTCTTACTTTCGTGCTCTTCGAGCGATTGGAGCGCGGAGTCTTGATACATTAGATGACTCTAAATTACCGTTGCTCCGCGTAATGTCCAAACAAACATCACCTTCTTTGTACCATATCGTACCACGCACAAGCCTCAAAGACAAAATTGACAGAGCGTGTCAGCAATTGTCCTTGAATTGGGCCTGATGGCTCGATGCTTGCGAAACGGCCAATCTTCTGAAAAAAACGAATCTAGCAGTTTCGGCGTCGGAAAATGCTGCAGGGATTCATGCGAAAGCTTTTCATGCGTGATCTGCACGGAGCGCGGAGGTCGCGCAATGCCGGTTCGGCGCTTGGCATCGAGCCATCGGAGGTTTCGACCCACGACTACATTTCGACGCTGATTGCCTGGCGCCGCCAAACCGTGACGGCGCTGTGCGCGCGGATCGAGAAGATCCATGGCCGCAACTGGGTCGAAGTCGTCGGTGCGGCGCGCAAATTCTCCGAATGCATGATCTACGGCCGCTATGTCGACGACGTGCTCGATGGCGCCGGCCATTTCCATGACTCGGAGGCGTTCTGCCGCGTCCACTGGACGGGCGAGGCGCTGTCGGATGACGAGTTCCGCCGTTTCGTCGCCGCCATGGCGCCGCAACAGGTGGCCATCGGCATGCAGTCGTTTATCGGCACCGATGTCGGCCGCATCCGCCGCCTGATCGGGCTCGATTAGTCCGAGGATAAAAACTCATCGCCCTTTAACGACCGGGCTTAGGCCCCCGACCTTCCTGGCAGGAGGTCATGAAAGGGTGGGAAGTCGCCTGTTACTGGCGGAAGCGCAGGTTCCGTCGCGTGAGTTCGTTGACCGAGGTGCAGCCCATCAGCTTCATGCCACGCTCAATCTCGATGTGCATCAATTCCAGTGCGCGTTCGACGCCGGCCTGTCCGGCGGCCGCCAGTGGGAAAAGGTAGTAGCGGCCCAATCCGACGGCCTTTGCGCCCAGCGACAGGGCCTTGAGAACGTGGGTGCCGCGCTGCACGCCACCATCCATCATCACATCGATTCTGTCTCCCACCGCATCGACGATCTCGGCAAGCTGGTCGAACGCGGTACGCGAGCCGTCGAGTTGGCGACCGCCGTGATTGGAGAGGACAATTCCGCTGCAACCAATCTCGACCGCACGCCTGGCATCCTCGACCGACATGATGCCTTTCAGGCAGAACTGTCCGCCCCAGTGCTGCACCATCTCGGCAACGTCGCCCCACGACATGGAGGGGTCCAACATCTCCGTGAAGTAGCGGCTGATCGACATCGCGCCGCCGCCCATGTCGACATGGCCTTCGAGCTGTGGCAGCCGGAACCGCTCATGCATATAGTAGTTGATCGCCCATGACGGTTTGACCGCGAACTGCGCGATGCCAGCGAGATTGAGCTTGAAGGGGATGGCGAACCCCGTTCTCTTGTCACGCTCGCGGTTGCCGCCGGTGATGCTGTCCACCGTCAGCATCATCACCTCTACTCCCGCCTGCTTGGCCCGGGCCATCATCTCGCGGTTCAATCCGCGGTCCTTGTGGAAGTAGAATTGGTAGACTTGCGGCCCATTGCTGATCTGGCGCGCCTCTTCGAGGCTGACGGTGCCGAGCGAGGAGACGCCGAACATCGTGCCATATTTCGCCGCCGCTGCCGCCACCGCACGTTCGCCCTGATGGTGGAACAGGCGCTGGAGCGCTGTTGGCGAGCAGTAGGCCGGCATCGCTAGCTTCTGGCCCATGACGGTCACCGACATGTCCACATTGGTCACGCCGCGCAGAACATTCGGCACCAGGTCGCAGTCATCGAAGGCAGCCCTGTTGCGCCGATAAGTGACTTCGTCATCGGCCGCACCGTCAATGTAGTTGAAGATCGGTCGGGGAAGGCGCTGTTTGGCCATGCTGCGGAAGTCATGGAAGTTGTGGCAATTCCTCAGACGCATCTCATCACTCCGTTGGCCCGGCTCATCTGCCCGATAGCACACTGCTGCGCGATGCCTAACTGACGCGGGCTGAACGATAAACGGCCGCAACGAACTGGTAGCAGTCGTGGCGCGAACCTTGCTCTGGAGAAGCGGCGGCAAGGCTCGCCGCTACCCGACACCCGGCATTTTTCGAGTGAACGACCAGTCTCGGGCGACAACCTCGATGGTCTCATCTCGAAAATAGAACAAGAAATGCCGTGATGTCGGACTGTCCGACGACAGAACCCCCCAATCGGGCTCGTCGACTGCCCCGCCGTCGCCGATCACTTCGTAGAACTCCCCCATTTTAGAGCTTGATTGCTATAACGGCCTTCACCTGTAAACCACGCGTGATCATTTGTGGCGTCCCGTCGCCAGCGACTACTGCCAACGAATCGAAGTGTCCATCCCATCTCGGCATCGACGGCAGCCAGCTGGTCGACCTAGACCGGCTTCGCCGGCCTGCGCATCGCCGAGTAGGTGAGCAGCGCCGAGGCGAGATAGAGCAGCAGGAAGACGACGTTGAGCGACAGCACCAGATCGGGTGTGTCCAGTATATGGGTCAGCACATAGGTCAGCAGCACCGCCTTCAGCCCGGCAAGCAGCGCCAGGTTGATCGCCCGCACCAGCGTCTGGCCGCGCGCGAACAGAAGCTCGGCCTGGTATTCGACGAGATTGCGCAGGCCCGGCACGCAGATCGCCAGCGCCACCAAAGGGGCGGCCTCCGCAACATTCCTGCCGAGCGCGTTGGGGAAGAAATGCAGCACGATGCCGAGTGTCGCCAGCGCCAGCGTCGAGACCGCGAACACGCCGCCTTCGATGCCGCTCTTGACCGAAAGGCGCGACAAAAGTTCCGGCGCTCGCATCATGCGCTGAACCAGCATCATCGAGAAGGTGCGGATCGGGATCGCCGTCAGGTCGACCAGCCGCATGATGATGGCATAGATGCCGGCGAGGTGCGGACCGCCGATCGCCAGCACCAGCAGCTTGTCGAATTCCATCTGCAGGTAGAACAGCACCTCTGCGCCGGCCACGTAGATGGAATCGGCGAGCCGCCGCAGATAGAGCGCCGGCCGCAGCCGCAGCCTTTGGCGCGGATAGAAAAATCCGAAGGCAATGAGCAGCGAGGCGGCGTTGGCGCCGATGTAATACCAGGACCAGACCCCTATGGTCGGCTGCGCCGCGAACATGAACAGCACGGCGCCGAGCGCCCGCAAGGCCGTCGCCAGGATCGTCAGCAGGGCGGCGCGGCCGAATTTGCCGAGGCCGTTGTTGACGATCAGCGCCACCTCGACCGGCCGCCACAGCAACGCCTCGGCAAACACGATCGCCGAAAAGACCGACAGCGGCACGGTGCCGGCAAAGAAGACCAGGTAGACGCCGTAGGAGGCGGCAGCCAGCAACGGCAGCGATATCGCGCCAAGCAGCAGGAAGCCGGCCGTGAAGGTGCCGATCAGATTGGGGCGGATGGTGGCGGTTCGGTAAAGCGCCGAGATGAAGCCGAAGGCCAGGATGCGCGACAGCATCACGCCGGCCGCTGAAGCGGTGGCGAACATGCCGAATTCGGCGATCGACAGCGTGTTGGCCAGCGCGATGAAATAGGCGAGCGAAAACACCAGCCGCCCGCCCGCGCCACTGATCGCCGAAAGATAGTCGCGAACCAGCCGCCGTCGCTCGGCGACGAAAGCGCGGATCCGGGCGAGAGGCCGTTTTTGCGGGATGTTGCCAGCCTGAGTCATGTGTCGAGACAGCATAGGCCGGAAAGTTTAACGCGCGGTTCTGGGCGCTTTCGATGCTTTCAAGAAGGGCACAACCCTAGAGGGAAACCTTGTCTTCCAGGCAGGGAAATTAACTTTTTGTTTCCTATGCTTGTTTAGCGTGGTTTAACGAATGGCTGACCGCGCGTCCAAGCCGCAAAGGGCAAGCTCCACGACAATGGTCGACAGGCAAAACCGTGAAGATTGGAAGCGCGAGCGGTCCTTGCTGGCGCTCGGCCAGGCGTTGCGCGGCGAAGAAGAGCCATCGCTGGTTGCGATCGGGGACCGGGCAGACCCGTCATGGCGCGAGGATGCCGCAACGCGCCATCGTCTCGCGCGCTTACGCCGCGAGGGGCGGGCGCATCCGGAATTCTTGGCAACCCCGGAGCCCTCGGCGACCCCGGAACGCTGGGTGACTCCGGAGTTATCGGCAAACGATGAAACAAGCCGGTTTCAAGCCGAGGATGCATCGGCCTCGGCCGCCCGGGTGCCGCCTGAGACCGACGAGCCCGTTGAAGCGGACCATGCGGAAGCCGCGTTCGAACCTCGATACGCCAGGCCGCGGGAGAAGCCGGTTGCTGCCGCTGTTTCCGAGGACCGGCGTTCCGATGCCGATTCTCGGTACGCCGCGTTCGAGCCTCGATACGCCGCGTTCGAGCCTCGAGACGCCGCGTTCGAGCCTCGATACGCCGCACCCGAACCCGGATATGCAGATGACGAGCGGCGGTCTTCCCGTCAGGATGACGACAGACAAGAATGGAAGCCGTTGATCGACCCGATGCAGGTCGTCCGCGGCATTGCCCGCTCGAAGCTGCTGATCGTCGCCATGACGATACTGGGCGCCACGCTTGGCGTCGCCATCGCGCTGTCGACGCCGAAGAAATACGAAGCCACCGCAGAGCTGATCGTCGACCCGCGCGACCTGAAGCTCACCGACCGCGACCTCACGCAATCCGTGGTTGCGTCCGACGCGACGCTGGCCATCGTCGAGAACCAGGTTCGCGTCCTCACCTCCGGCACCGTTCTCAACAAGGTCGTCGACAAGCTCAATCTCGTCAATGATCCGGAGTTCAACGGGCAAGGTTCCGATGGGCTGGGGATGATGACGGTCATCCGGTCGATCCTGTCGCGCAATGACGGGCCGGCTGCCGGTGAAGGTCGCCGCCGTGCGCTGGCCGTCGCCAATCTGGCCGAGAGCCTTGCGGTCGAGCGCGGCGGCAAGACCTTTGTCATCTCCGTCAGCGCCACCACGCAAAATGGCGAGAAGTCGGCGCTCATCGCCAACACCATGACGGATGTTTTTCTGCAGACCTTCGGTCAGATCCAGTCCGACACCGCTGGCCGCGCGACCAACGAGCTGACGGGCAGGCTCGACGAGCTGCGCAAGGGCGTCGAAGTCGCCGAGCGCAAGGTCGAGGATTTCAGGGCCGCGCACGACCTCGTCGACGCGCAAGGCCATTTGATCAGCGACGACGAGATGCTCAAGCTCAACCAGCAGCTGGCCATCGCCCGCGCGCGCACGCTGGAACTTAACGCCCGCGCGGCGTCGGCGCGCTCGATCGACGTGAATTCGGTTCTGAGCGGCACCTTGCCGGAGGAGATCAACTCCAACGCCATGAGCGAGTTGCGCTCGCAATATGCGACGCTCAAGCAGGAGGCCGACCGCGCCGCGATCCGGCTCGGCCCGCGCCATCCCGAGCTCCAGGCGCTCAATGCCCAGCTTGCCGGATCGCGCGAGCGTATCGCCGGGGAACTGCGCCGCATCGCCTCGTCGCTGCAGGTCGACCTCAGGCGCGCCGTGCAGCTCGAACAGGATCTGGCCTCCCGGCTGGCGCAGTTGAAGGTCCGCAGCGGCGACGTCAACAGCGACCTGGTCACGCTGCGCGAACTGGAGCGCGAGGCCGCCGCCAAACGCTCCGTCTATGAGCAATATCTTCTCCGTGCCAAGGAGACCGGCGAGCAGAAGGACATCAACACCGCCAACATCAACGTGATCTCCAAGGCCTTCGCCCCGCTCGAGCCAAACGGACCGTCGCGCGCCATGACGGTGCTTGCCGGCCTGCTGGCGGGGCTTGCTTCCGGTGTCGGCCTCGGCGCCATGCGCGGCGCCTATGCGAGCCTGCGCGAAACTGCCGATTCGCGGCCGCGCCGCCGGACAGAAGAGCGCCGGACACCCATTGAAGACAAAGCATACAAGGCGTCGCCGCCCGTTCCGCCCCATGCCGGACAAGTGCCTCATCCGCAGCAGCGCTATGCCCGAGCCTCGTCGGAGGAGGCAGATCAGGCTTCGAAAGCCGCTGAACAGCAAGCCTCCATCGAGGAAATCCGAGCCAGCTTGCGCGAATTCCGCGAAGCGGTTCGCGAACTCACCGAAAGCCGATCGCGGCGCTATTTCTGAGCGCCGAATAGAATAAAAGCCATCGGTTTCGAGTTAGCGGCATAAGACGGCGCTTTGACGGGATTGCCCGGTCGGATTTTCGTGAGAATGCCGCCCGAAGCAGAGCGATGTCGAGGATGGTTGATGGCCGAGTTGATTGACGGAAAAAGCGTTGCCGAAGGCGTGGTGCGGCGCGTCAAGGCCCTGACGATCGAACTGATGGAAAAGGGCGCGCACAAACCCGGTCTCGCCGTGGTCATCGTCGGCGAGGATCCGGCGAGCCAGGTTTACGTCGCCTCCAAATCCCGCACCGCCAAGGAATGCGGCTTTCATTCGGTCCAGCACACGCTGCCGGCCGAGATGTCCGAACTGGAACTGCTTGCTATCATCGGCGAACTCAACGCCGATCCCGGCATCAACGGCATCCTGGTGCAGCTTCCGCTGCCTGGCCATATCGATGCTGGCAAGGTCATCCAGGCAATAGCGCCGCAAAAGGATGTCGACGGCTTCCACTTCATCAATGTCGGCAAGCTCGGCACCGGAGAACTGGAGACGGCGTTCGTGCCTTGCACGCCGGCCGGCTCGATGCTGCTCATCGAGCGTGTGCGCGGCAAGGATCTTTCCGGGCTCAATGCGGTGGTCGTCGGCCGCTCCAACATTGTCGGCAAGCCGATGGCCAATCTTCTGCTTGCCGCCAACTGCACCGTCACCATCGCGCACAGCCGCACGAAGGACCTGGCCGCGCTGGCGCGCACCGCCGACATTCTCGTTGCCGCTGTCGGCAGAGCTGAAATGGTCAGGGGTGACTGGGTCAAACCGGGCGCCACCATCATCGACGTCGGCATCAACCGCATCGCGGCGCCAGAAAAGGGCGAAGGCAAGACCCGTCTCGTCGGTGACGTCGCCTATGCGGAAGCGGCCAGGACGGCCGGCGCCATCACGCCAGTGCCCGGCGGCGTCGGACCGATGACCATTGCCATGCTGATGGCCAACACGCTAGCTTCCGCCTATCTCGCGGCCGGATTGAAACGGCCGTCTTTCTGAACCTGGAAAGCCCAAAGCTTTGCCGAACCTCACTGTTCCCCCAGAGCGGCCGGTCACCAATGATCCCATTCACGGCGGCCGGCAGTTCGGGTTCCTGCTGGTCGACAAGTTTTCCATGTTCTCGCTGGCCGCCGCAATCGACACGTTCCGGTCGGCCAACCGGCTGCTCGGCCACGACTTCTATGGCTGGACGACCGTGTCGGCCGACGGCGATGCCGTCATGGCCTCCAACGGCCTGCCGCTCAAGATCGACTACGCTGTCGCCGATCTGCCGCCGGTCGACATTCTTTTCGTCTCGGTCGGGCTGACCACCGAGTTTCCCGGCAAGAGCAAGGTGCTGGCGGCGCTGCGCAGCTGGGGCCGGCGCGGCAACGCGCTCGGCGCACTGTCGGTCGGCTCCTATCTGCTCGCCGAGGCAGGCCAGCTCGAAGGCTATCGCTGCACAATCCACTGGGAAAACCGCGCCGGCTTCGTCGAACGGTTTCCCGACATCAACTGCACCGGCAATGTCTTCGAGATCGATCGCAAGCGTTACACCTGCGCCGGCGGCACCACTTCCATCGACCTGATGCTGGAGATCGTGCGCGGCGATTTCGGCTCGAGCCTCGCCAACGGCGTCGCCAACCAGTTCCAGCACGAGCGCATCCGCTCCGCCGGCGACCGCCAGCGGGTCGGCCCCGAGCGCGACCTGACCGGCAAATCGGAAAAGCTGCGCCGCATCGTCGAACTGATGGCCGACCATCTCGACGAGCCGCTGTCGGCGGTGCAGCTCGCCAAGTCGGCCGGCCTGTCGGTGCGCCAGGTCGAGCGGCTGTTCCTGCGCCACCTCAGTGTGACGCCCGGCCGCTACTACATGCGGCTCAGGCTTGAGCGGGCGCGCGAATTGCTGCGCCAGACCAACATGCCGATCCTCGACGTGGCGATCGCCACCGGCTTCACCTCGCACTCCTATTTTGCCCAGAGCTATCGGCTGCAGTTTGGCCGGCCGCCTTCCGAAGAGCGGCGCACGACATATTGAGTGGTTTGGCGCAGTCAGCCCCGCCACGTGCCCCGGCGCCCGGGCTTGTATCCTGACGCCGCGTCAAATAGCTTCGCCCCCTGATTTGCAGAGGCTGACTGGCGGCCACTGACCGGGGGAGATTTCATGGCGGGACTTGCACGGAGCATCGTTGCGGCGGCGCTCCTGTTGTGGATGACGACGCTCGGCCTTGCCGCCGACCGTGTCGTCATCATTCTCGACGCCTCCGGTTCGATGTGGGCGCAGATCGACGGCAAGCCGAAGCTCGAAATCGCCCGCGAATCGCTGCGAACGGTGCTGCAATCGGTCCCCGCCGACAAGGAAATCGGCTTCATGGCCTATGGCCATCGGGAGAAGGGCAGTTGCGAGGACATCGAGCTCATCGTGCCGCCGCAGGCTGGCTCGGCAGGTGCTGTTTCCACTGCCGCCGACAGCCTGAAATTCATCGGCAAGACGCCGCTGACATCAGCCGTCAGGCAGGCGGCCGAGGCGCTGAAGTACACCGAGGACAAGGCCACCGTCATCCTGATCACCGACGGGCTCGAGACCTGCAAAGACGACCCCTGCGCGCTCGGCAAGGAACTGAGGGCTGCCGGCGTCGACTTCACCGTAAACGTCGTCGGCTTCGGCCTGACCGCGGACGAGGGCAAGCAGGTTGCTTGCCTCGCCGACAACACCGGCGGCAAATACATCCAGGCGTCGGATGAGAAGGCGCTGCAGGACGCGCTGGTCGAGACCATCGCCGCCGCACCTGCACCGACGCCCGAACCAGCGCCGGCGCCGCAGCCGGTCGCCGCGCCGGAAAAACCGGAGTTCAACTTCATGCCCGCCGTGGTGCTCGCCGATGGCGGCGATCCCGTCACCGACGGCAATTCCTGGGAGATCTTCAAGGCAAAGTCCGACGGCACGCGCGGCGATTACGTCGCCACCGAATACGGAGCTTATAAAGGCAGCCTGGAGCCGGGCGATTACGCAGTCGTGGCGCGCCATGGCGAGGCCAGGACCGAACAGAAGATCACGGTCGAGGCGGGCCAGGTCTACAAGCCCCTGTTTGTGCTCGATGCCGGCACGCTCATCATTCATCCGCGGCCAAGCGAGGGAGCGGATGTGGCCGATGGTGCGGCTGTCGTGATCGCCTATCCGGGCGTTGAAATGCCCGCGACCTATTATGGCGACACCAAGGTGGTGTTGCCGGCCGGCGATCAGAAAGTCACGGTCAGGATCGGGCAGGGCGAGGTTACCGAAACCGTCCCGCTCACTGCCGGCAAGGTCGTCGACAAGGATATCGTCGTCGGCGTCGGCCGTGTCGTTGCCAACGCCTACTACATTGCCGGCGGCGACAAGGCCGACGGCTCGGGCATTGGCTTCAAGGTGTTCAAGGCAAAGAAGAAGATCGACGGAACGAGGCAGGAGGTGGCTTATGCCTATGGCCCCGACAGCAAGTTCGATCTGCCGCCCGACGACTATGTGCTCACGGCGACGGTCGATCTTGCCGTCGTCGAGCAGCCGTTCAGCGTCAAGGCCGGTGAGCACCAGGATCTGAAGATCGCCATCAATGCCGGCGTGCTGGCGATCACCGCGCCAGGAGCTTCGAAGATCGAGATTTTCGATCCGAAGAAGGACATCAACGGCAAGCGCAAATCGCTCGGCTACGCCTATGACGAGAAATATCAGGCGGCGCTGCCGGCCGGCGACTACGCGGTCGTCTCCGAAAAGTTGGACAACAGCTCGAAGGAAAGCACGGTGACCATCACAGCCGGCGAGCGGGCCGAGTTGACGGTGCAGTAGGGACATTCGACGTCTGAAAAAGGGTGGCCGCGAGCCCAGCCCCTACCCAAATGTGGACACGCCGTCTGGCGCCAGACTCGCGATTTGTCGCGTAATTCCTGATATCCGCGAGGTACAACTCCCACATTGTGATGGTCAGCGGGCAAAAAAGGCTTGTGAAGAATTCGTGTTTAAACGAATATCGCCTATATGTTCGATGTACGACACTACATCACGCGTGACGGCGAAGACCTGATTGCCGGCTGGCTGCGCAAGCTTCGCCATCCGACGATTGAACCGGCTTGAGCAAGGCAACTTCGGTGACTTCAAGCCGCTTCGCGAGGGCGTCCACGAACTGCGCATCGATGTCGGCCCTGGCTACCGGGTTTACTACGTCCGATCGGGCAAGACGGTGATCCTGCTCTTGCGGCGGCACCAAACGAACACAGGACGCCGACATTGACCGGGCGTGTGACTATTGGCGCGACTGGCAAAACCGTACTGTTTGAAGGAGCAATGACGATGAAAGACCGCAGTCATGACGACGCAATGGCCGATCTGTTCCGGGACGATCCGGCGACGGCCGCTGCCACGCTCGACGCGATCCTTGCGGATGGCGACCAGGGCGAACTGCTGGTGACGCTCCGGCAAATGACCAAGGCGTTCGGCGGCATGCCCGCCGTCGCCAAGTCGGCCGAGCTGAACCCCACGCAACTCTACCGTACCCTTTCGGAGAAGGGGAACCCAGAGCTGCGCAGCCTGAATGCCGTCCTTCGCACGATGGGCCTGCGCTTGGCGGTGCAGCCACTCGGCAAATCCGTGCCGCACGTCTGACGTTAGAAAGGGCGTCGCAGGACATCCGGTTTTGCGATGTCGCAAATATCAGTTGCGAAACCGATTCAAAACTCGGGAATTTTGCGACAAGAACCGGGTAACGACCCCACAAGAGAAATTTCGGGCATGTCGGGGCGCTTGGCTGTCGTTCGTCTTGTATACCTGACACGACGGGGGGATTTTGCAGCATGGCGAAAATCGTATTCGGAATGAACCAGTCCCTCGACGGTTATGTCGACCACGAGGAATTGCCTGCGCCAAGTCCCGCGCTCTTTCGTCACTGGATAGAGCACGTGCGCGACCTGACCGGCAG
Organism: Mesorhizobium sp. WSM4815; assembly: GCF_055811575.1. Lineage (NCBI taxonomy): Bacteria > Pseudomonadati > Pseudomonadota > Alphaproteobacteria > Hyphomicrobiales > Phyllobacteriaceae > Mesorhizobium > Mesorhizobium sp. WSM4815. The sequence continues at coordinate 43,780 of NZ_JBVVQS010000072.1, forward strand.
TGTGTACGGTCGCCGCATGTACGAGGCCATGCGTTATTGGGACGAAAACCGTCCTGAGTGGAGTACGGAGCAACACGAGTTCGCGGCGGCGTGGCGGCGCCAGCCGAAATGGGTTGTATCGCGCTCGTTGAAGTCGGTCGGTCCCAATGCCACGCTTATCGCGGATGACGTCGAGGTAGTGATACGCAGGCTAAAGGCCAAGCTAACAGGAGAGATTTCCGCTTCCGGACCAGAGTTGGCGCAAGGCCTGACCGAAATGGGTCTGATCGACGAATACCGCCTCTACCTTCACCCCGTGGTGCTTGGTCGCGGCAAGCCCTTCTTCGCCGGCTCTCGGCCACCGCTCCGCCTTGCGGCCAGCGAGCGAATCGGCGGGGAAGTCATCAGGTTGACCTACGTTCCTGCCTGATTACAGACCACGCCGATGAGAAGGCGATGCATCGAAATCCCCCTTTCGGTTCAGCATACGTTGCGGAAAGGATTCGGAAGAACGACGGCTGCGGGTGGGGAGATCGCCATTCGGCGGGGATCGGCCGAACGGCTTAGGAGCGCCATTTGCCGACCTTCATTGCGTACGACCTTAAGCGGTAGCTCGTTCGCCCCGGTCGAATTCACGCCCATGACCCGAAGCTGCCTTCCATCAATGCGGATTTTTTTAGAATCTCCCGTTCGGGTCGGCCGAGGCCTCAGGCAGGATTCGAAGTGTCGCGGTCAAACGGGCGCCATTCAGACATTCCGGTACCATCATTGTTCACGGGGCCTGGTATCCTGCAGCGTCTGCGAACTCTGCCACAGCCAGATTGCGAGCGAGCCTGATCGCCCGCGGACCTGTGCTTCCACAGGTCCTCTTAGAGCACCAGATTTGAACAACTCGCAGTCGCGGCCGGCGACTTGCAGCATTTCGTCGCTCACTGCGACTTCGGCATTTTGGTCGGCCGCGATCTCCATCAAGCGACTGGCGACGTTAACCGTATCACCCGTAGTCGCGATGTGCTGACGGCCTTTGCCACCGAGTCTCGACGCAACGATTGTTCCGTAATGCGCTCCGATCTTGAAGCCGAGCCTGGATGCAGTTGATGCGGGCAACGAGACGAGCCAGTCGTTGGTACGGCTGGCGAGCGCTGCGCAGCAGCGGGCAGCATTGAAGGCATCATCTGTCGCTGCTTCCGGTAGACCGAACAGGATCATGGCTCCGTCACCCATGAAATTCGTGACAACGCCACCGCAGCTTGTCACCTCTTCGTCCACCAACGCATGGAACGTGTTCAAAAGTTCGCGTGTGGCGTTCGGCCCCAATGTTTCGCTCAGTCCGGTGAAACCGGACAGGTCAATGAATATGATGGCGGCGTCCCTCCGGAGAGGTTCCAGGAGAAAGTCGCCATGCTTCGCGAGCCACGCCTCAAAGCCCGGGGCCTGAACTCGTTGAAGCAATTCGCTCTGCGTGGCGAAATACTGGGCCTGGTTCCTGCCCAACCAAAGCTGCGCGGCCCCGAACAAAATAGCCGGCGGAACGGCGGCGGCCATCGGCAACGCCGCGCTCAGCCAGATATGGTGTGAGAATGCGGTCATATTGACCACGAACCAGATCACAACCACGCCGACGATCGCTGCAAGGCCGATGGCGTTGCGACGCCATGCCAACAGCCCCACAAGAACCACCGGCAGCACCACCGCAAAGCCGGCATCTGCAAGGCGAACGTACTGATCTCGCACTATGCCGTCGCCGGTCATCAGATGGGCAATGGCCGTCGACATGACTTCGACGCCTGGGAGCACGGGATCAAACGGTGTCGGGAAAACATCGCCGGCGCCGGTTGCAGTTGCTCCGATCACAACAATTCGATCCCGAATAATGCCGCCATCGACTTGGCCGCCCAGCACCGTCGTGGCGCTGATCGTGCGGATCGTGCCGCGGGGGCCATAGAATGTCAGAGGGAGTATGTGACCAATGTCCGTCCGAATCCGCTGTCCGCCCAGAGATAGATAGTCGGGCGCTATTCCCGGATCCTCTCCCACCGCCATGGCGGCAACGCGCAGGGAGAAAGACGCTTCCGTCCGATCTCCGGCCCGAAACAGCAACGGGACGAACCGAGGCGTTCCCGTCCAGTCGGTAACCACGTTCACGACGCCGACAGCGGCGATATCCGAGAACGCTTTCAGGGGCCACAAAAACTGCTTGGCATTCGGCACTCGGGCGAGAGGGCCATCGCCCTCGACTGCAATCGATTGTTTACCTCCCGAGTAGACCGCTGCAGCAGCGATTACGCTTGAAGTCCCACGCAGCGAACGCGCGAGCGCCTCATCATCATCTTTTGTCCCGGGATCGACCAGCAGCAGGTCGACCGCAATGGCTTTCGGCCCAAAGCGAGCTATCGTGTCGACAATCCGGGCAAGCGTGGCGCGGCCGAGGGGATAGCGGCCCTCGTTTCGGACCGCTTCGTCGTCTATTGCGACAATGGTAATCAGCTCCGGCGGCTTTGTGGTTCCCCGAACAAGCGTTCGAAGATCCGTCATCGTTGCTTCGACGCGATCGAGGCCCCACATGTTGCCGCGCCAGTGCGCAAAGCCAAGCCCGGCCCCCCAAAGACCCGCCAGGACGAGCGCGATCAGCGTCTGAAGCGCTCGCCCGCTCATTTAGCTTACTGACCGAAACGCGCCATCAATGCCGAAACACGTGCGGCGGGCCAGCGCTTGACCGTCAGTGTGCCTGTTCCGGCTTCCACATCGACGCCTTCACCCGGCCCGAGGACTACGCCAGCATTGGACGCCGGCCTTTGCACGGCGACGCGACCTTTGACGACGAAGACAGACGTCTTGCCTCGGGCAACGTCGACTGCCCATTTTGTACCTCGCACCGCGGCGATCGCCTGCGGGGTGACGACAGCGAAGCTGCCCCGGACCCTGCCGGCTGGAGCATCGAGCAACAGCGCCTTGCGCCGTAATCTGACCGCATCGGCACTACCATTTCGATCACGGTCCACCAGTGCAAAACGAGCGCCATCTTCCGCAATGATGATAAGGCCTTGCCGGCATCTCAGAATTTGTCGGGACGTACCTGCTACCAGTCGGAACGTACAGCCGGCGTTATTCGACTGCGCTGAAGCGGTATCCACCCAGAAGACACAGGCAAGCATGCAGGCCATCAGGCTCCGGAGATATCGGCCACTTGCGCTCATGAACGTCTCCTTGCTTTTGCGAAAATTTGCGGCAAGAAAATCTATGCATTGTCTTCTGCAGTCAGCTTGGCAGTATACTCATGCGTACGAACCGGCACTTGCAGCCGCGTTGCCCGAGAGGTAGCACGGTGCCGACCAGCGATCTTAGCACGATAGCTTGCTCCAACACCAAATAAGGCGACATCAAGCCGTTTGAAACGGCCGCGCTGCGAATGTCGCGAACGTCACGCGGCGACGCTGCTGTTCGGCTCATCTGCCAGAACGAGCAGGTCGCGCCACATCCGGACATTCGGCGGGCTTCTCCATTGCCGACCTTCGCTCAACCGCAGAATTCGACCCGTTCCTGCCTTTCAGCGTCTGACGCTCAACGCCGCAAGTTGACCCTAGAACGGACACTTCGACGGTATCCGGCTCGACCCGGTAGCTAACACACCGCAGCCTTTGGCCCTAAGCGGATGGATTTTCGCCCGCAACTGTCGCGAGTAACAACCGCGCTTCATTGAGATCCGAAGTGCCCAAGCCCTCGCTGAACCAGCCATAAACCGGTGCAAGAAGCTCATAGGCTTCCGCGCACTTGCCGTGGTCCCGCCAGAGGCGGGCGAGGCTTGCCGCAGCCCGCAGCTCGAGCATCTTCGCGCCTTGGGCTTGGGCGACCGCGATCGCCGAACGGTAACATGCCTCAGCCTTGGATGCGTTCGGGGTGGTGAGCGATAGCAGCATCTCACCGGTTAGCCGATGGAGTTCCGCCTCACACCAGCGTTCCTCGGTCTCCGCCACCAACATAACGGCCTCGGCGAGCGCACGTAGCGCTTCATCCGTTTTGCCTGAGCGGTGTAGGGTCTCAGCGAAAAGACTCAGGTGATATGGCGCGCGCATTCGATGTCGCGCCGCTCGGCACTCCGCCATGCCCTCAAGGATTTGTGGAACGCTCTCCGATGGCGATCCCTGTGCACCCGATGCCCAACCCCGGAAGATCTTTCCGTGGGCCAGCCACAAACGTAGCCCGTGCTCCTCGGATAGGGATATCACCGCGTCCGCGTGCAGTCGAACGGCCGCAGCATCTCGACGGAGATGAGCCAGTGTCGCAGCCCCCCAGGCAAGCACGTAGCCTCGGCTGTTAAAGTGATTGAGCTCTTCAAGCGCCTTAGTCGCGCGGTCCATCGTTTCCGATGCTCTTTCTGGAAAGCCGCTCAGCCATAAGATCATGGACAAGATGGCGAGACCAGCTGCCCTCTGATCCTGCCCGAAGCGGAAGGCGAGAGATCGGTGCTGTCCCGGATCGTAAAGCGCAAGTGCCTGCTCGATTTGCTCTCGACCAGCCAGCAAATCTCCAATATGCGCAAGCGAAAATCCGAGAATCCTGTGTCCGACGAGCTTCATGGCCCGGTCGGCGTGGAGTTCGGCGCGACCCAGAAAGTCCTCTGCGAGTTGGCGCCCCTTCGACCACTCGCCGCCTGCTGCGCGATAGGCCCATTGACCGTAGAGGATCGGAAAATGCTGCTGCTGGCTACGGCCCAGCCGCTCGCAAAGCTCCTGCGCTCTCGCGTGGGCGGCGCCGGTCTCCGGAGCTCCGTAACCCTTTGTGGCCATGAGCGGCATGCCGAGAGCAGTCTGAAGGTCCAGCTCAAGTTCATCGCGCCGACGCGTTTCGGGAATTGATTTCAGAGCTTCCAGACCGTTCATCAGATGGCCGATTGCCTCCGCATTGGCGGAGAGTTCCGCCGCCTGCTGCCCGGCTTTCAGCCAGTAGCCGACTGCCTTCTCTGCGAGGCCAGCCTCACTGTAGTGGTGGGCGAGCACCTCCGGCTGGGCGGTGCCCTTCTCAGGGAAGTGCTCCTCTATGGCTTGCGCGAGGGCTGCGTGTATTTGTTGCCGTTTACTGCGGAGCAGACTTTCATATGCGGCCTCCTGAACCAGGGCATGCTTGAACGCAAAAATGGCTTGCGGTGGCGTGCCGCGCCGATAAACCAGTTGCGATTCCTCAAGCCGCGCCAGTGCTCCATGGAGCTCGTTCTCGCGAAGTGGAGTGACCAGGGCGAGCAGCTCGTAGGAAAACTCCCGCCCAATGGCCGCGCCGATCTGCGCCACCTCCTTGACCGGCATCAAGCGATCGAGACGTGCGGTCAGCGAGTCTTGAAGGGTTGCTGGGATTGCCAAGGGCGGCAGGGGGCCAGCCAACACATAGCTTCCACTCTCTTCGCGCAGCAGCCCGGATTCGAGGACATTTTTGGTTAGCTCCTCGATGAACAGAGGCACCCCATCCGTCTTTGCCACGACCTGCTGCAGTACCTCCGTCGGCAATGTCTTGCCGGCAGTCAGCCGATCGATCATCGCGCAACCCGATTTGCGGCTGAGGCGGTTCAGCGTGAGAGACGTGACATGCGGGTGACCGCTCCAGGAGTGTTTGAATTCGGGCCGGAACGTGATCACCAGTAGAACCGGTAGACTACGCACACGCTCAATGAGCCGCTCCAGTAGCTCAAACGATGTCGGGTCGATCCAGTGCACGTCCTCAAATAGCTCCAGCACCGGTCGCCGCCGCGCCAAACCCTCGACCTGATCGGCCAGCGCGTCGAGCGTTTTTGACATCAGCTCTTCTGGCGCGAGTTGTAGTTGCGGATAGCGCCCGCCGGATGGAATCGACAAGAGCGCCGCAAAGATAGGCATCACTTCTGTGACGTTCTGCGTCGAAAGTGCGAGCAGTTCCTCGAGTTTTGCGAGTTTCCGTTCGTCATTGTCATCCCGATCGAATCTGGCGGCGCGCTGCAGATGATCGATGATCGGGTGCAGCGCACTGTGCACATGGTAAGGCGAGCAGAAGTGGATAATGCGCGTGTAGGTGCTCTCGTCCGATCTTTGCTGTAGAGCGCGCGTAAGGCGCGATTTGCCAATTCCCGGTTCCCCTGAGAGCAAGACAACCTGCCCTTCGCCATCTCGCGTCTCGTCCCATCGCCGCTGCAGCAGAGCCAGCTCCTCCTCGCGGCCAACGAGCGGTGTGAGCGCGGCTGGGTGCAGCGCCTCGAAGCGGCTCTCTGCTTGGCTTTCGCCGATCACTCGCCAAGCACGCACTGGCTGGGCGAAGCCTTTGATATGCTGAGAGCCGAGGTCGGCAAGGTCGAACAGACCACCGACCAGGCGGCGCGTGTTCCGGCTGATCACCACGCTATTCGGCTCAGCCAGCGACTGCAGCCGTGCTGCCAGGTTGGGTGTCTGGCCGACGACAGACCTCTCCTGCGCCTCCCCGGCTCCGATAAGCTCTCCTACCACCACGCCGCCTGTTGCGATGCCGACGCGGACCTCCAACGACAGGTCGTATTTTGGCTTAAGGCTGTGAATGGCCTCGACCGCGGCGAGGCCAGCCCGCACTGCGCGTTCCGCCTCGTCTTCATGGGCTCGCGGATAACCGAAATAGGCCAGCACGCCGTCGCCCATGTATTTGGCAATGTGCCCTTCGTAGCGCGCAATTGCGGCCGCCACGGCGCTCTGATAGGCCCGCAAAAGTTCACTCACCTCCTCGGGATCGAGCTTTGACGCGAGCGCGGTCGAGTCGACCAGGTCGACAAACATCACTGTCAGCTGGCGGCGCTCGGCGTCTGGAGCTGCCAGAGTCGTGACGTCGACCGCAGCGAAGGCTTGCGAAGAACGGGCGGGCGCAGAACCCGCGCCGTCGCGGAGGGCGGCGATTGCCGCAAGCAATCTACGGCGGTGGCCGACCGAGGTGATGCCTAGCGCGATGAGATCCTCTGCCGTGAGGTCGGCGAGAACCTCGGCATCGATGTCGTTGGCGCGAAACTCCTGTTCATACTGCGCGAGCCCCAAATCGCGCAGCCAGGTGCCGACGTCCATTGGACTCCTCCGGCGCTCCGGCTATCCGGAGCGCAAGGCTCGACATTCTACCGCACAATCACCGCGAAGGTGCACGGAAAAGGCACATCCGAAAGGATTCAAGGTCCGCAAAATGGCACACTTTTTGCCGTTCAATTATCCGGGAGAACGACTGCCTTCCATCCCAGCCAGTCGTTCGACGCTCATTTCGGGCGTTCTGCGGCTCTGGTGTTTGAACCAGCCGGACGCGCCATTTCCAGACATTCCCGTCGCTTTTCAGGAGCGGACCTTCGCTTGTCGTCCGAAACCGACCCTAAGCGGAAGCTCGTTCGCCCCGGCTGAATCACGCCCATGACCCAAAGCTGTCATTCCGCCCGAACGTGTCGTAGTTTCTAATGGCTCTGCCGATGGGAGGGGTCATGTCCGAGCGCCCGATTGCCCTGACATAAGGCGCTGGTATTGTGTAGTTACTGGGCTCCAAAGCGGAGCCGTCACACGTGGGAGGAGTCCGAGCGTGGTCGAGAGCGCCGTGCAGCGCCGTTTGGCGGCCATACTCGCTGCCGATGTGGTCGGTTACAGCCGGCTCATGGGCCATGACGAGATGGGCACGCTGACTACGCTGAGAGCGCTGCGGGCCGAGCTGGTCGATCCAAAGATCGCCGAACACATGCGGAGGATTTTCAAGGCGACCGGCGATGGGGTTCTGGCTGAGTTCCCCAGCGTTGTTAACGCCGTTGCCTGTGCGGTCGACATCCAGCGGCGGCTGGAGGCGCGCAACGCCGACTTGCCAGAGGACTGCGCGATCCGACTGCGGATCGGGGTCAACCTGGGCGATGTCATCGTCGAGGGCGAGGACATCTTCGGAGACGGAGTGAATATTGCGGCTAGACTTGAGAGCGTCGCCCCGGCCGGTGGCATAGCGGTGTCGGGCACAGTGCGTGACCATCTGGGCAACAGCTCTGTGCGAGCAGATCAAGTTGGGCAATGACATCATCAATCTCGTAAACCTTGAACGGGGCTACTAAGGGCTCGTCAGCTTTTCTTTCGTTGAAGCAGCGTTGAAGCAGCCATTCTTTTTTTCGCCTGTTTTCCGATGCTGTGTGTCCGGGCAGCAACGTTTGCCGTATTCGGCGATCTGCTGCAACGGAGTATTTGACAGTTCGATGAATGAACCGTCATAAAGCCGTTCGAAGAGGGGGCGCTTCAGAACTGCGATGCGGGGGCCGGTAAGTTTTTCGCTGTTGTTGACGGCGCTCGTCGGCATCCAGCCGGCGGCGGCCGATGTTGTGCCGCGCAACCAGCCGGCGGCCGGGTCGGTCATTGCCCGCAAATCGGGCGAGGAAGTGCGCTTCCTAGAATTCGCCTCTTGGCAGGTGGTCGATCTCAGGCAGGACGTCGTCCCCGGCGACTATCTGCGCACCAACGCCACCGGCAGCCTAGCAGTGCTGTTTGCCGACCGCACCCAGATGCGGCTTGGCCGCAATACGACGCTCCTGGTCAAAAAGATCGGCGCGGCGTCCGACACTGAGTTCAAGCTGGAGAGCGGCACCATCTGGGCGCGAGCAGAGCGCGGCGGCGAAGGGCTGACCATCGACACGCCCGCCGCCGCCGCCGCCATCCGCGGCACCGACTGGACGATGACCGTCGACGGCAACGGCCGCACCTCGCTGATCGTGCTGGAAGGCACGGTAGAACTCGCCAACGAATTCGGCTCGGTCAGCGTCGCCGAAGGCGAAGCCGCGGCGGCCACCATCGGCTCGGCGCCGACGAAGGTCGTCATCGTCGATTCGGACGACCGCGAGCAGATGCTGTTCTACTACTCCTTGCGCGACGCTTTCACCGTCCTGCCAGCATCGGCATTGTCGAGCCTGGACATGCGCAAGGCGCGCGCGAGGATAAAGGCGCTGGAGCCGTCGTCCCGATCCGCCGAGGACTGGGTGACATTGGCCGAGGTTAATATTGACTTTGAAGGGCGGGAAGCGGCGCGCGACGCGGCCAGGCAGGCGCGACAATTCCCGCTGGCGCGCGCGCAGGAAGCCCGGCTCGATCTGATCGACGCGTTGATCGCCGGCGCCGAACAGCGCTATGCCGAGGCGGCGCATCTGTTCGAACGCGCGGCGCCGCATCTCGATCCCAGCCGGCGTGTCATGGCGCGCTATGGCGGCTACTATGCGCGCTCGCTGGCTGACCCTAGCCATGTCGAAGCTCCGCCGGTTCATGCGGATGCCGGCGTCGCCGCGGCCATCGCCGAGGCTCTGACGGCCGGATTTCTGGTCGACCTCAAAGCCGCAATTGCCGTTCTCGAAAGAGCCGAACGGCGCTATCCCGGTGATCCGACGCTGCCCGCCCTCAGGGCACAAATTGCGTTCCTGCTCGACGACCGCGAACAGGTGGAAGCGGCAATCGATCGCGCTTTGTCGCTCGACCCGGATAATATGATCGCGCTCCAAGCACGCGCCGGTTATCGGGCCGGAATCAAGAGCGATCTTGAAGGCGCGCTTGCCGACCTCGAGCGCGCGGTGGAGCTGGCGCCCGGCTCGGCGAGCTGGAACGCTCTCGGCCTCGTTCAGAGCGCGCGCGGCGCCACTCGCGAGGCGGAGGCGGCGCTAAAGCGCGCTATCGAACTCGACCCGAAAGATCCTGTCCCCCACGCCAACCTCGCCATCATCTATCTCGAGCAGGACCGCACGGCCGAAGCGAAGGCCGAAATCGACACGGCGCTCGCAGTCGATCCGGCGTTCGACATCGGGCTGGTTGCGCGCGGCCGCTACTATCTGCAGACCGGCGAACTGGACAAAGCACGTGACGACCTGCTCGCCGGCACGACCGCCAATCCGGCCTATTCCAATGGATTGCTGCTGCTTGCCGTCGCCTATTACGAAGCCGGCGAGCTGGAACCCGCCGAACAGGCTATCGAAAACGCCGATCGCCTTGATCCGAACGATCCGGTGATTTCATCCTTCCGCGCGGCGGTTGCAATCGACGAGTACGAAGCCGACAAGGCGATCGCCAGCGCACAGGAAGCGCTGAAGCGCACCAGAGCGCGCGGCGGCGACTATGCCGCGCTCAGCGCCAATCGCGACACCGGCTCGACGTTGAACGACGCGTTCCGGCTACTCAATCTCAACGCCTGGGGCCGCTACTACGGCGACGCGGTTTTCGATCCCTTCACCGGCTCCGGCTATGTCGACCAGGCGCTTGCCGGTAGCATAAATCCCTTCGTCAACAATCTGCGTTTCGGCGACGTGCCGACGGAATCGGGCACTAATACAACCAGCTTCTCATCGTTTTTCCAAGGCTTGATGCTCGACCCGCAAATGCTGGCCGGCCGCCAGAGGAGCGCCAACATTCTCCGGCGACCTTTCATCGAAACCACCGTCGGCGGGGGTTTTGTCGCCGATGACGGCGATCTGGGTTGGAACAGCGAAATCGAAACCCAAGGGTATCAAGCAGCTCCCTTTCCCTGGAGCTTCTACGGCAGGATCTACGGTTTGGAGACCGACACGCGTCGCGGCGACGATCCAGCGACCGGCCAGTTCGATCTCGAGGACCGGTCGATCACCGGCACAGGCTACATGGCCATGAAGCCGACGCCGAATGACCGGGTGGTGGCGTATATCGATGTCAAGGATTTCGAGTTCGACCTAAGCACAGTGCTGGACCCTACCGTTCTGCCGCTAGGAGGAAGGTATGCCGACACCGGCGACACCCGAACCGGCAACGCCGGGGTCGCCTGGAGCCATACATTTGGTTACCAGAACGTTGCCAGCGCGGCGCTGTTTGCGACCGACATTACGGATCGAAGCAACAGAACCCGCTTGGAGGAAATCGGCTTCGGGGAAACAGGATTCATTCTGGAGAGTGAGACCCGCCAGCAATCCTATCTCGCCGCATTCAATCACATCTACCGAACCGGTGACTTGACTCTCCGATACGGTGGTGAGGGCGGACTATTGGAAGTCTCAAAAGACGAAACGTTTTCTTTCGTGTTTCCTTTTATCCCGGACACAATCATATCCGAATCCACTACGGCAGTCGATGTCGCCATTGGGCGCGTCTATTTCGACGCCGTCTACGAGTTCAACCCCAATCTCAAAGTGGAGGGAGCCCTATTCGGCACTTATCTTGACGGTGGCACGATTGATGAACAACGCCTGGAGCCTCGCCTCGGTGTCGCCTGGACGCCTTTCGAAGGCCACTACCTACGAGCCGGGTTCCTGCGCGAAGGCTCATTCATAACGTCGGCGACCTTGGCGCCGGTCGGAATACTCGGCCTGCAATCCAATCAGAATTCTCTAGCTGTCGACGGCTTTTCGGACACGTTTGCCGCGCGCTGGGACGCCGAGTGGAACAGCCGCCTTTTTACGGCCGTCGATTACCAGCATCAGGAATTCGAGAAACTTTCGATCGGCGTTCCGGCTTCCGCCACCACAATCGATCTCAGCGAGGGCCGGCTCGACCGGATCAGCGCCACGACCAACGTCTGGATCGGCAACGGCTTCGGCGCGTTCGCGACCTTTGCCTACGCCGATTCAGAGAACGAAGATCCGACAAGTCCAAGCTTCGGGGGCCCGCTGCCCTTTGTCCCCGAAACGTCCGCGCGGTTTGGCCTGACCTGGGTTCACCCGTCCAACATCAAGGTCACGCTGGCCGGAACCTATGTCGGCTCACGCACCGGCGATGCGGCGGGGACTGAGCTCGAATCCTACTGGTCGACGGATGCCTTCCTGACCTGGGAACCTTTCGACAAACGATTTGAACTCGAAATTGCCGCGTACAATCTGTTCGACGAGGATTTTCAGGTCGCATCGTTCACCCCCGGCTGGGGCCGCAGCATCGTCGGTTCGCTGAAGGTCCGGTTCTGATGTTTGCAGGCGGGCCGTGGTGGAAGGGCCTTGGCGCTTCCGCGCCCGGAACCCCCTCCCGCCGCAACGGCATTCTTGCGATCGCGGTCCTCGCCGTGCTGCTGGTTGCTGGTCTGTCCCTGCTCACGCCATGGAAGCTCGTCGAGGCGCGCGCTTTCGATTATCTCTCGACCATTTCGCCGCCGCCCCCGCCCGATGACGGGCCGGTCATTGTCGCCATCGACGAGCCCTCGCTTGCCGAGATCGGCCTGCAATGGCCATGGCCGCGCGATCTTCACGGGCGGCTCGTCGAGGCTCTGCGCCGCGCTGGAGCGAAAGCCGTCGGGCTCGACATCATCTTTGCCGAGCCGTCGACGCCGGCCGCGGACGAAGCGTTGGTCAAGAGCCTTGGCCCGGACGTGGTTCTGGCCGGCGACGAGACCTTCATCGAGACCGAGCAGGCCGCCCAGCATGTCCGGGTCGAGCCGCTGGCCATTTTCACCGCGACGGGCGCCGCAACCGGCATCGCCTCAATCGCGCCCGACGGCGACGGCATCCTGCGGCGCGTCCCGGGCTATGCCGACGGCTTTGCGGCAGAGCTTCTGAACGCCGCCGGCCGGCCGGCCACTGTACCGCGAAACGCGCTGCTGCAGGCCTTCGGCCCGTCTCGCACATATCCGACCGTCTCCTACTATCAGGCGCTCGATCCCGACAGTTTCCTGCCGGAGAATTTTTTCCGCGGCCGCATCGTCATGGTCGGGCTCAGCCTGCAGAACGCGCCGACGCTGTCGCAAGGCGGCGCCGACATCCACGCCTCGCCGTTCACCATCCGCACCGGCAGGCTCGTTTCCGGCGTCGAGATCCAGGCGACGGTCTTCGACAATCTGGCGCATCAGCTGTTCATCGCGCGCCCCCCGGCATGGGCGGCAATTCTCTCGATCCTGCTTGGCGCGGGCATTGGCGTTCTTGCCGTCTGGAAGTCGACCGGATGGAAGACCCTGGCCGGCGCTGTGGTTGCCGTGCTGGCGCTCCTCGCCGGCAGCTATATGGCGCTGCGCTACGGCCGTGTCTTCGTCGCGCCGCTGGCGCCAGCGCTTGCCTTTACTCTTGTCGCAAGCGCGCAGGCGGCGCGCGATTTCGCGGCGGAGCGGAAGCTTAGGCGCGGCATAACGCGCGCCTTCTCGCAATATCTGTCGCCGGCCCTGGTGGAACGCCTGGCGCGCGACCCGACGCAGCTTCGCCTTGGCGGCGAGGTCCGCACGCTGACCATACTCTTTTGCGACATTCGCGGCTTCACCACCATCGCGGAGGCGATGAGGGGCGATCCCGAGCGGCTGACAACGCTGATCAACCGGCTGCTGACGCCGCTTTCCGACGTCGTGATGGCGCATGGCGGCACCATCGACAAATATATCGGGGACTGCCTGATGGCGTTCTGGAACGCGCCGCTGGACGATCCAGACCACGCCATCCATGCGGTGGAGGCCAGCCTCGAAATGCTCGCCGCGCTAGATCGGCTGAACGCGCAATTGCAGGCGGAGGCCGAAACGCGCGGCGAAACGCCGATTGCGCTGCGCATCGGCATCGGCGTCAACACCGGGCAATGCGTCGTCGGCAATGTCGGATCGGAGCAGCGCTTCGACTATTCGGCGCTCGGCGACGCGGTCAATCTGGCATCGCGGCTGGAGGGCGCCTCGAAGGATCTCGGCGTTCCGCTGGTGATCGGCCGGGCGACCGCCGAACTGGTGTCACACAGGATTCCGCTGACCCCGCTGCGCGAGATCACCGTAAAGGGGCGCGGCGAGTCTACCATGGTCTATGCCCCCGCGGCGGTAAGCGCACCGGTTTCGACAGCCGCAAGTTAGGCGGTTGTCCGTTCGCGTTCGAACAGGATTGTCGGCGACCCGTTGTAGCTCGTTCTGGTTATCTCGCGATAACCGCATTTCAGGGCGACGTTACGGAGCCGCTATTGTCCGGATCGACGATGCACACCGTCTTCGCTCCTTGAACCGGGCGTCGCCCCAGCCATGCACCGCCTTGACGATCTCGGTCGCGAACCCCTGGCCATGCCTGGCCGCGATCAGCCCCAGCCCGCTTCCGGCACGCCTTCGATGGACGGCTTCATGTCGCGTTTCAGATCGTGAAAACCGGCCTCGCCGATGAAGCGGCCGGTGGCTTTTTCCTCGACCGCCCAGAAGCCGAAGCCCAGCATGGCCCACATGCCGCCATGGCGCAGAAAATCTTCGCGAAGTCGCGGCTCTCCGCCGATGAAGCGAATCACGGCCGGATCGGACCACATGGCAGCATAATCGTCGAAATCGTCAAGCCGGTGCCCGCGCAATATGGCGCGCGGCGTCTCGATGACCGGGATGTCGATAGCAGGATGATTCGGCATGCTGCGCTCCCTCTGGGAACGCAGCGCTAGCACCTTCGATGACGCGAACAGATGGAGGTTTTGGGTCATGATCGCTGGTTCGCGGAATGTCGGCTATCAAGACGCTGTTTCGCCGCCGGAATGACCGGATAGGGTCAAATCCGCTGGTTCCGGTGAAGGTCCGCTTTCCGGGAGCAAATTTGAGCCGGGAATGCCCGACTAGGGTCACGAATGCTGGTTCCGGCCAATGTCGGCTTCCAAGACGAGAATTCGACTCCGGAAGGTCTCGAAAGGGTGAACTTATTCCGTAGCGCGAGCGAATCTGGACGACTGGAACGGGTCGACCTTTGCCGTTCCCTAACGACGCAGAACCACTCAACACTGCATCCCTCGATGTGTTTAATGCCCTTCTTAAGGAGATAGGACAGCATGTCTGCCCTGAAGGCAGCGTAGTGGCCAAAAGGGCAAAATAGCGTGGCAATCGACAACCGCCAAAAGGGCGGCCGCGAGCCGCCCTTTTTCACTGCAGTGCGAATTCCGCCACGTTGTTTCCGAATGCGCTGGCGCCGTGGTCGGCACGGCCGACCATTTGCCGCAACCCGGCGAAAAGCTCGCGGCCAAAACCGAATTCATTGCCGACAAGATCGCTGTCCGCTGCCCGGCGCAGCGCGAAATCGCCTGCCGGCACCAAGACTTCCAGCGTACCGGCGTCGGCGTCGAGCCTGATGATGTCGCCGTCATGGATCCTGGCGATCGGCCCGTCCTCGACCGCCTCCGGCGTCACATGGATCGCCGCCGGCACCTTGCCGCTCGCCCCCGACATGCGCCCGTCGGTGACCAGCGCCACATGCTGGCCGCGATCCTGCAGCACGCCGAGCACGGTGGTCAGCTTGTGCAACTCCGGCATGCCGTTGGCTTTCGGGCCCTGGAAGCGGATGACGGCGATGAAATCGCCGATCAACGTGCCGGCCTTGAACGCCTCGTTGAGCCCTTGCTGGCTGTCGAAAACCCTGGCCGGCGCCTCGATGATGCGCCGTTCCGGTTTCACGGCGGAAGTCTTGATGACGGCGTGGCCGAGATTGCCTGAGAGCATCTTCAATCCGCCCGTCGGCTGGAACGCCTTCTTGAACGGCGCCAGCACCTTCTCGTCGCCGCTTTCGCGGGGCGAGGCCTCGCGCAACACGCCGCCGTCGGCGCCGAGCTTGGCCTCGACCGCATAAGGCCGCAGCCCTTCGCCCCAAACCGTCTGAACGTCCTCGTGCAATATTCCCTCGTCGAGCAGTTCGCGGATCAGGAAGCCGAGCCCGCCGGCTGCGTGGAAATGGTTCACGTCGGCAAGGCCGTTCGGATAGACCCGGGCCAGCAGCGGCACGGCTTCCGAAAGATCCGAAATATCCTGCCAGCTAATAGCGATGCCGGCCGCGGCGGCCATGGCGATCAGGTGGATGGTGTGATTGGTCGATCCGCCGGTGGCGTGCAGGCCGACGATGCCGTTGACGAACGAGCGCTCGTCGATCATCCGGCCGACCGGCGTGTAGGCGTTGCCGAGCGCGGTGATGGCCAGCGCCCGCTTCGTCGCCTCCCGGGTCAGCGCGTCGCGCAACGGCGTGCCGGGGTTGACGAAGGAGGCGCCCGGCGTGTGCAGGCCCATGATCTCCATCAGCATCTGGTTGGAGTTCGCCGTGCCGTAGAAGGTGCAGGTTCCCGGCCCGTGATAGGATTTGGACTCGGCCTCGAGCAGCTCGGCCCGTCCTGCCTTGCCTTCGGCATAGAGCTGGCGGACCTTGGCTTTCTCGTCGTTGGGCAGGCCCGTCGTCATCGGCCCGGCCGGGATGAACACCGCCGGCAGATGGCCGAAGGTCAGCGCCGCGATCACCAGCCCCGGCACGATCTTGTCGCAGACGCCGAGATGGACGGCCGCGTCGAACATGTTGTGGGACAGGCCGATCGCCGCCGCCATGGCGATCACGTCGCGCGAGAACAGCGACAGCTCCATGCCGGGCTGGCCCTGGGTGACGCCGTCGCACATTGCCGGCACGCCGCCGGCGACCTGGGCAATGCCGCCGGCCTCGCGCGCCGCGTCCTTGATCAGCGCCGGAAATCTCTCGAAAGGCTGATGCGCCGACAGCATGTCGTTATAGGAGGTGATGATGCCGAGGTTTGGCACGCGGTCGCCGCCCAATGCCAGCTTTTCCGAAGGGCTGCACACGGCAAAGCCGTGGGCGAGGTTGCCGCACGACAGCACGGCCCGGTTGGCGGTGCGGCTCGATGCCTCGGCGATGCGGCCGAGATAGGCCTCGCGCCCCGGTCTGGAGCGTTGGCGGATGCGCTCGGTGATGGCTTCGATGTCGCGTCTCGCGGTCATGGCGTCGGTCCTTTCAGGCGAGGTTCCGCAAACACGGTCCGTGCGGGACCCCTTGGCAAGTTGAAATCAGGGTGCCCAGAAAACCTGTACGGGTCTCTCGGCTGCGTCGAGCACGGCGCGAATGGGCTTTCGCGTTTCCGATGCCATCGCGCTTTCGAATGCCGTGCGCTTGTCCTCACCCTCGATGTGCAGCGCGACGAAGCCGGCCCTGACGATCCGCGCCAGCGACAGCGTCAGCCGCGGCTCGCCGGCGCTTGTCGCGTGAACCGGGAGCACGACCCTTTCCGACGACGGGTCGAGCAGTGTTTCCAGATTGTCGGCGTCAGGAAAAAACGACGCGGTATGGCCATCGGTTCCCATGCCAAGCACGACCACATCGAGCGGCCAGGGCAGCGACCGCAACATCCTGCTATCGGCCTCCGACGTATTGCCGACGCTTTCTGCCTCTTGGTAGAGCGGCACGAAACGTGCGGCTGCGGCGGCGTGTTGCAAAAGATTGGCGGCGACCAGCCCGGCGTTGGAGCGCGGCGAGGAGACCGGCACGCAACGCTCGTCGACCAGCGTCACCGTGACCTTGTTCCAGGCGATCGGGATGCTCGAAAGCGATGCGAAAAATTTCGCCGGCGTCGTGCCGCCGGAAACGGCGAGCAATGCCGTGCCGCGTTCATCGATCGCATTGGTCAGGCGGCCTGCGACATGGCCGGCAAGTGCTGCCGCCAGGTCCTGGCGTTCGGCAAATGCGTGCCAGTTGTAGGCGTCGCTGTTCAATTGCTCTCGTGCCATGTCCGCCCGTCGCGTTCGATCAGCGCAATCGAGGCGGAGGGGCCCCATGTGCCGGCGGTATAGCCCTGCGCCTCCTGCCTGGCGCCTTCCCATGCGTCCTGGATCGGGTCGATCCATTTCCACGCCGCCTCGACCTCGTCGCGGCGCATGAACAGCGTCTGGTTGCCACGGATGACGTCCATGATCAGTCGCTCATAGGCGTCGGGGGCGCGGCCGTCGAAGGATTGCGCGAAGCTCATATCGAGCGGGATCTGGCGCAGCCGCATGCCGCCAGGCCCCGGATCCTTGATCATGATGAACTGCTTGACGCCTTCGTCGGGCTGCAGCCGGATGACCAACTGGTTGGCCGAGATCGGCCCGGCGCTGTCGCCGAAGATCGAATGCGGGATCGGCTTGAATTCGATGACGATCTCCGAAACGCGTGTCGCCAGCCGCTTGCCCGTCCTGAGGTAGAACGGCACGCCGGCCCAGCGCCAGTTGCCGATTTCGGCCTTGAGCGCAACGAAGGTCTCGGTGTTGCTGTTCTTGCCGAGCTCCTCGACATAGCCTTTCACCGGCCCGCCGGCCGAGGCCCCGGCACGGTATTGGCCGCGTACCGTGTGCTTGGGCGCTTCATTGCCGTTGATGCGTTTCAGCGCGCGCAGAACCTTCAGCTTTTCGTCGCGCACGGCGTCGGCGTCCATCGACGACGGCGCCTCCATGGCGACGAGGCAGAGAAGCTGCAGCATGTGGTTCTGCACCATGTCGCGCAGCGCGCCCGCCTTGTCGTAATAGGTGACGCGGTCTTCGAGGCCGACGGTCTCGGCCACGGTGATCTGCACATGGTCGACATTGGCGGAATTCCACAGCGGCTCGTAGAGCGCATTGGCAAAGCGCAGCGCCATCAGGTTCTGCACCGTTTCCTTGCCGAGATAGTGATCGATGCGGAAAATCTGGCTTTCATGGAAATCGTCGCCGACCAAATCGTTGAGCTGGCGCGCCGAGGCGAGATCGCGCCCGATCGGCTTCTCCAGCACGATGCGCGAGTTCGGCGTGATCAGCCCGTTCTCTTTCAGCTTGTGCGAGATGTCGCCGAACAGCGCCGGCGCAACCGCCAGGTAGAAGGCGCGGATGCATTCGCTGTCGCCGATCGCCGTCTTCAATTTGTCGAAGCCAGCGCCGGTCGTCGCGTCAGCCGAGACGTAGGAAAGCCGGGCAAGGAACGTCTCCAGCTCCGCGGCGTCGATATCGGCCGGTTTCACATGGTCGGAAATCGCCTGCCTGGCGAAAGCCTGGAATTCCTCGTCGGTCATTTTCGAGCGCGACGTGCCGATGATGCGCGTCGGTTCGGAAAACTGATGGCCGCGCTGGCGATGATAGAGTGACGGCAAAAGCTTGCGTTCCGACAGATCGCCGGTGCCGCCGAAGATGATGAAGTCGAAAGGGTCGACAGGAATGATCTGGCTGGTCATGGTCTGTCCGCTCTGACGCCGCTCGCTGGTGTACGCGTGGATATAATCTAATCGATTTAGATTTTCCAGTGACACGGCGTCACAGCCCAGGGCCAATCGGGTGTTGCCGATCGTTCTGAGGTGTGCCCTTGACACTGGCGCAACCCGGACGCTTGTCGGCGAGGTGGTTCCGGGAGGCCTTCGCAGATGCAGCATAGAGCGGGATCGAGGCGAAAGCCAAAGGAGAAATCGAGAGTATGTTGATCTTTCGGCGGCCCTTGCCGGAGACTGCCGGAGCGGGGAGTCTTCAATCATGAGTGAGAAAGCCATGCGCCTGGAAAACAAAGTTGCCATCATCACCGGTGCCGCGTCAGGCTTCGGCGAGGGCATGGCCAAGCGTTTTGCCGAGGAGGGCGCCAAGGTTGTTGTCGCCGACCTCAACGCCAAGGGCGCCGAACGCGTCGCCAACGAGATCGGCCGGGCGGCGATCTGGACCCAGACGGACGTCTCGACCCGTTCCGAGTTCGACGAGATGGTCTATGCCGCAAAGAGTGCCTTTGGCCGCATCGACATCATGGTCAACAATGCCGGCTGCACCCATCGCAACGGCGATATGCTCGAGGTCGACGAGACGACCTTCGATCTGATCACGGCCGTCAACATGAAGGCGATCTACCACGCCGCCCTGGCGGTCGTGCCGGTGATGGATAGGCAAGGCGGCGGCGTCATCCTGACCACGGCCTCGACCGCCGGCATCAGGCCGCGACCCGGCCTCACCTGGTACAATGCGTCGAAGGGCTGGGCGATCACCGCGACCAAATCCATGGCGGTGGAACTCGCGCCGAAGAACATCCGCGTCAACTGCCTGTGCCCGGTTGCCGGCGAGACCGGCATGCTCGAAAAATTCATGGGCGCCGACACACCCGAAATCCGCGAGAAATTCCGCGCGTCGATCCCGCTTGGCCGGCTTTCGACGCCGCTCGACATAGCCAACGCGGCGCTGTGGCTGGCTTCGGACGAGGCGGCCTTCATCACTGGCGTGGCGCTGGAGATCGACGGCGGACGGTGCATCTGAGCCGTTCGGCCCTGTCGGTTTCAAGTTTGACCTGACCGTCCCTCGCACGCGGGCGGTTGATTGCGGCAGCCAAATGAGCCGTGGGCAACGTCAAAGAACGGCCTGACCGATGCTACGCGCCGGTCTTGACGAAGCTCTTGTAGATCCAGCCGCGTTTGCCGTTGTAGACGATCTGGCACCATTTCTTGCAGCCCATCACCTGAACCGAGGTCTTGGCCGGAATGGTGACGATGGCGGCCGCACTGTTCTTCGGACCGGTGCGCATGGTGACGCCCCTGAGGATACGTCCTGCCGCGCTCGCTGGCTTGGCCTCGACTTTGGCCTGGGCGCCATCCTTCTGTGTCGCGGCCGGCAGAGGCTTCGGGGTCGAGAT